>CAZEMI010000060.1:0-38235 GCA_964513235.1 uncultured Acidobacterium sp. | reverse complement strand
TGGCTGTTCTTCTCGATCGCCTTGGTCGGATAGCTCGAGTTGTCGACCAGGATTTCCTGCGCCGTGATCAGTATTCGGCACGCGGCGCGAAAGGCGTCGACGTCGAATTCGCCGTCTTCTTTGACGAAGGTCATGAGATTCAGCGAGGCAAGATTGCACGCTGAATCGTCGAGGAACATGTATTCAGAGCACGGGTTACTCGCATTGATACGAGCCGTATTTGGACTGGTGTGCCACTCGTTGACCGTCGTGTCGAACTGCATACCGGGATCGCCACAGACCCAGGTGCCCTCGGCAATCGAACGCATCAAGTCGCGAGCGCGGTAGGTATCGACGACTTCACTGTTGGTGACCGCTTTGGTCTGCCACAGCCCGTCATCCAGGACCGCGCGCATGAACTCGTCGGTCACGCGAACGGAGTTATTCGAGTTCTGGAAGAACACCGAGCCATACGCGGTGCCCGTGAATGAACCGTCATAGCCGGCATCAATCAGCGCCCAGGCCTTTTTCTCTTCCTCGACTTTGCAATTGATGAATTCAAGAATGTCCGGATGCTCGGCATTGAGAATCACCATCTTGGCCGCGCGCCGGGTCTTGCCACCGGACTTGATCACGCCGGCAAAGGCGTCAAACCCCTTCATGAACGACACCGGGCCGGACGCGGTTCCCCCACCGGCGAGCAGTTCCTTGGACGAGCGAATCGCCGACAGGTTGCTGCCGGTCCCGGAACCGAACTTGAAGAGCATGCCCTCGGTCTTGGCCAGACCGAGGATCGACTCCATCGTGTCGTCGACGGAATTGATGAAGCAGGCTGAACACTGTGGAGCTTTTTCAAAGCCGCAGTTGAACCAGACCGGACTATTGAACGCGGCTCGTTGATGCACGAGCAGGTACTTCAAATCGTCACTAAATGCGGAGAGTGCCGCGTCTGACGCGAAGTACTTCTGCTTGCGCGCCCAGTCGGTGATCGCATTCACCACGCGACCAATCAGCTGCTTGACCGAGCGTTCGCGGTCGGGCGATCCGACGTGCCCCCGGAAATATTTTGAGACAACGATGTTGGTCGCCTGCTGCGACCAGGCTTTCGGCATTTCCACGCCGCGTTGTTCGAAGACCACGGCGCCCTTTTCGTTGCCGATGACGGCATCGCGCATGTCCCATTCGATCTGGTCGAAGGGATCCACGCCTGCGGTCGAGAAAAAGTGCGGAAACTCGAGGCCGGGGGAGGCCTGCGACTTCCGTGTGCGTACTGATTCCGCCGCCTCGGTGTTGCCCGACGACGAGGTCACGGTGTGTCCGGCTGGAGCCGCCGACAAACCCTTCTGGGAAGCGCCTTCCTGCATGCTTCTTCCTCCGCATAGCGACACCCCTCCCCTATGGGGCAATCGCCCTATCTAATCGTACGTTTCAAAATCTGGTTTGATACGCGCGGTCTGACTGTCTGCTAAATCGGCGTTCGTAAACCTTTTTTGCTTGTTAACCCGCTTCGATCTCGTCCCAATCGTCCGGCGCCGGGAGGTGCCTGGCGATTGAAAGTCATCATCGCGCGCGACGCCAAATATGCGCCTGTAACTATTTGATGTCAAGCACATAGAACACAACATGTAGCGCTTTTATTTTAGGTCGTCCGCAAGATATCGGCTTTTGGGAGAAAAACGATCCATTCGCTCTATTTTCGCTTAACGAAAGTTTTTCGGCAATGTAAAACGAGCTCGAGCGTGATCCGCCTTCGCGCGCTGGCAAAAGAGTGCGCGCTTCCGCGCGACCGCTTCGCGGCCGCGCGCTCAGCGGACCAAGATCGCGGCCATGGTGGCCGCCTTGTCGGCGAGGCGTCCCGCAAACACGATGTTGCGGGTCTTCAGCGCTTCCTCCGCCTGCTGGAGAAAGCGCCGCGCGGTCTCGAATTGCGAGCGGCCGTCGGCATTGAGCGCGTTCGCATTGACGCGGGAGAGATCGTGGGCGGCGCGGCCCATCAAGTCGCGAATCGCCGTCACGGTTTGTGCTTCTGAACCAGGAGTCAGCGTCAGCGTGAGTGACGCCGCCGGCGACGGTCGCGCTGCCGATTCAACCGGTTCCGGCGGCGACGCGATCGGCTCGGCCCGTTGTTCCGCGCGAGCGGGGCGCGCCGGCGGCCTGGCGGGCGTGGCCGTTTCTACCGCGGAGGTCGTGGGCAGCGGCTCTGGTTCCACATACGCCACGACGACGCGTGGTGGCGGCGGCGGCGGCGCCAGCAGGGGCAATTCCACCTCGGTACGCACCTGGGCTTTCGCGGCGCAGGCGCCGAGGGTGGCTGTCAGCAGCACGAGCGATACGACGCGCACGACGCGCATTTTCGTCATTGTATCCGCCTTAGCTCGCTGCACTCGCCCGAGCGACAGCGGACGCCGCTGCGGGCAAGACGACGATGAACGTCGTGCCTACCCCGACCGTGGACTCGACGTCGATCTCGCCGTTATGGATCTGGATGGTGCGATACACCATCGACAACCCGACGCCGGTGCCGCGCTCCTTGGTCGTGTAATACAGCTCGAAAATCCTCGCCAGGTTCTCCGGCGCGATGCCGACCCCTGTATCTTCGACGCTGACGCGCACCCGGCGGTTTGGCATCGGCGAACACGCCATGGTGAGGCGGCCGCCCCGCGGCATCGCCTGAATCGCGTTTTGCGCCAGGTTCAGGAACACTTCACGCAGCTGCGCGGCGTCCCCTTCCACCAGCAGCGTGCCGTCCTGGCAGGCGCGCTGGATCGCGACGCCGGCACGCTGCGCTTCCGGATTGACGGCATCGAGCACGCTCGCCACCAGCGGCGACACCGCCACCGGGGCAAACGTCACTTCCTCGGGCCGCACGAATTTCAGGAAGCCCTGGATGCGCTCGTCGAGGCGGCGGATCTCGTGCCCGATGATCTCGACGTGGGTATCCGCGGGCTTGCCGGCCGCGAGTTTCTGCTTCAACAGCTCGAGATGAATCGTCATCGCGTTGAGCGGATTCTTGATCTCGTGGGCCACGCCCGCGGTGAGCCGGCCCACCATGACGATGCGGCGCGACAACTCGGTGAGCTGCGCCGGCGTGAGGCCCTCGGGCGAGGCGGCGCGCAACTGCGCGCTCACCTGGTCGAACACGTCGCCGAGGTCGCGGAACTCGGCGTCGTCGCGGAGGTCGAGCGTCGCCCCCAGGTCGCCGCGCCCGAGCCGCGACAGGCTGCTGCGAATCACGTGCATCGGCCGCAGCACGACCTGCGCGAGCAGCATCGCGGCCACCACCGCGACCAGCAGCGCCACGCCCGCCGCCACCGCCGCCGGGGCCAGCGATTGATTGAGATTGCGGCGGACCAGGATGGTCGACAGGCCGATGCGGATCTCACCGAATGGTTTTTCGCCGAGCGCGATCGGCTGGCTCCATTCGAGCGACTGCGCGGTGTTGTAGACGGCCTGCAGCTGCGCAGTTCCGCTGTCGGCAATCAGGTTGTTGAGCGCGCTGCGCGCCGCGACGGTCTGTCCCACCTGCATCGGATCGCTGGAGGCGATCACGGTGCCGGCCGGATCGACGATCACGGCGTCGATCACGTCCTGCGAATACATCGCCGCCTCGAGCGCCGACTGCACGCTGCGGCTGGTGCGGACTTCGTCGTAGGCGGTGGCCGGATCGGTAATCACCTCGCGCGCCTGGTGATAGACGGTGTTGGCCAGGAGCTCGACGCGGGCCTTGCTTTCGAGCAGCAGCACGTGGGCCAGGTTCATCAGGTGCAGCACGCTCAACGCGGTGACCACCAGCGCCACCATCGCGGTCACGCCAAGGACTTGCTTCTGCTTTAGTGACAGACGCATGTCAGTTAAAAGTTAAAAGTTAAAAGTTGAGACCTTCACTCTTGAAGCGGTTCAGCTTGTTGTGCAGCGTCTTCAGGCTGATGCCGAGCATTTCGGCGGCGCGCGTCTTGTTGCCGCCGGCCGAGTCGAGCGTGGCCATGATCAGCTTCTGCTCCGCTTCATCCACCGTCATGCCGGGCGCGATGGCCAGGCCGAGCGAGGACGGCGCCGCGGCCGCCGCCACGGCGTCCATCACCGGGAGGTGTGCGGGTTCGATGAGATCGCCCTTGGCGAGAATCGTCGCCCGCTCGATCACGTTGCGGAGCTCGCGGACGTTGCCCGGCCACTCGTAGTGATCGAGCTGGCGCATCGCCGCCGGCGACACGGTCCGCACCGAGCGGTTGTCGCGCGCGTTGAACTCGTCGATGAACGCCTGGATCAGCAGCGGCAAGTCGTCCTTGCGGTCGCGCAGCGGCGGCAGCGAGATGGTGAAGACGTTGAGGCGGTAATAGAGATCCTCGCGGAGGCGGCCGTCGCGGATCGCGGTCAGCGGATCGATGTTGGTGGCCGCCAGCACGCGCACGTCCACTTCCTGTTCGGTGCGGCCGCCCAGGCGGCGGAACTTGCGTTCCTGCAGGACGCGCAGCAGCTTCACCTGCGTGGCCGGCGTCATCTCGGCGATCTCGTCGAGAAACAGCGTGCCGCGATCGGCGAGCTCGAAACACCCGGAGCGCCGATCGGTGGCGCCGGTGAACGCGCCCCGCTCGTGCCCGAAGATTTCGCTTTCGAGCAGCGTGTCGGGAATAGCGGCGCAGTTGAGCGCGACAAACGGGGCGTTGGCGCGCGGGCTCAGCTGGTGAATCGTCTGCGCCACCAGCTCCTTGCCGGTGCCCGACTCGCCGAGGATCAGCATCGAGGCCGGCGTCGGCGCCGCCTGCTCGAGCACCTGGTACAACGCCCGCATGGCGGGGCTATGGCCGATGATGCGGCCGAAGCGGCCGCGATCGTTCAGCTGGCGCCGCAACGCCTGGTTCTCGCGCTTCTGCTGATTGAGCTGCGCGAGCCGCTCGAGCAGCCGCAGCAGCTTGTTCGGATCGAGCGGCTTGGTGAGGTAATCCTCCGCGCCGGACTTCACGGCTTCGACGGCGGTATCCACCGTGCCCTGCGCGGTGAGCAGGATCACCTTGATGTTGTCGATCTCGGGTTGCAGCGCCTTCAACAGCTCGATGCCGCTCATCCGCGGCATCACCAGGTCGGTGACGACGATCGACGGGCGGAACACCGTGATCTTCTCGAGCGCCTCGGCGCCGTCGGCGGCCGCCTCGGCCGTGAAGCCCCACGCCCGCACCAGCTCGGTCAGCCCGCCGCGCGTGGCAGGGTCGTCCTCGACAATCAGAACGCGTTCAGCGGTGTGCGTCGGCTCACTCACTTTTTTAGCCTATCATCGAGACGGATGGACGAGGCGGTTCCCATGCGGCGACCCACGTGGCCAACCTGGGTCGAGATTCTGCTGTGCTCCGGCTATCCGACGCAAATTGCCATCACTGGTGCGCTCCACACCGCCGGTATCGAGATGTATGCGGCCGACGGAACGCTCTCCGCACGCTTCATGTTCGCGCTCACACTCATCGACACGGTGGTGCTGCTGTCGTTGATGGTGGCGCTGCTGCTCCGCCGCGGCGGAAACCCGGCTCGCGTGTTCTTCGGCGGCCGCCCTTTTGCGCGCGAGGCAGGCGTCGGGGTCCTGTCGTTGCCGGTGGTGTTTGCAGTCGTGTTGTTCCTGAGTGTATTGATGATCCGGTTTGCGCCGTCGCTTCGCACCGTGCCGATCAACCCGCTCGGGGCGTTTCTCGGCACGCCAGGTGACCTCTTGATGTTCCTCGTCGTGGCCATCATCGGCGGCGGCGTGCGCGAGGAATTGCAGCGCGCCTTCCTGCTGCACCGCTTCCGCTTTGACCTGGGCCAGCCGTGGATGGGCCTGTTCATCACCAGCCTGGCGTTCGGCATGGGCCATACGCTGCAGGGGCTCGACGTCGCAGTCGTCACCGGCACGCTCGGGGCGTTGTGGGGCGCACTGTACCTGGTGCGCGGCAGCGCCGGGGCACCGATGGTGAGCCATCTGCTGTTCAATAGCAGCCAGGTGCTGGGCGGATTCCTGCGCTAGCGGTTTCGCCAGTTACTGAAGTATCACGACGTCAGTACGACGGCGCAGTTCCGACAGCCAGTCGGCGAGCAACTCTGCGCGACGTGACGCGATCAACCGCTCGCGGACGATCGGCGCCGCCTGCTCGAACGTCAGTCCCGCTGTCGCGAATTCGGCGCGTTGGCGGTTGTAGGCCGCTGCGACTTCGGTGTCGCTGGGCAGGCTCGCCGACGCAAACCGCTGCGCCAGGTAAGCCTCGGTCCGCACGTCGTCCCGCACCCAGGCCCGCAGCCGGGCTTCGGTGAACCCGTGCGCCTGCAGCACCTGCGCGAGGGCGCCCGCCGGGACGCGTGTGCGGATGTCGTCGAGGCGCGTGTCGACCACCGCCTCTGCGGGCGCGGGCGGCGCATAGCGCTGCACTTCGCGCAGCACCAGCTCGCGATCGACGAGGGCGGTGGTGGCGCCCGCGATCGGATCGCCGCCTTTCGGGAGCTCGATCAGGCCCAGTGCGATGGCGGCGCGCGCGTCGCTGAGGGTGATCGCCTGGCCGCCCACCAGCGCCAGCGTACGTTCGATCAATTCTGGCTGATACACGCTCGCCAGTAGTGCGAACACGAACCACATCAGAACGCCTGGCCGAGGGAAATGTGCAGCACGTTCGAGCGCTCGCGCCCGCCGGTCTGCAGCAGCCGCGTGCTCACCTTCCAGCCCCAATCGACGCGCAACGGGCCGATCGGCGACCGATAGCGAAAGCCGATCCCGCTCGCCACGCGAAGCTCGTCGAGGCGAATGTCGGTCGCGCGCTTGAAGACGTTGCCGGCGTCGAGGAACCACACGAACTGGAGATCCTTCCAGTACGGTGCGCGGGTCTCGACGTTGAACACCGCCAAGCCGTTGCCGCCCTGCGGGAACCCCTGCCGATCCAAGGTTTCGGCGCTGCCGAGGCGATCGAGCGCGAAGCCGCGCACGGTGGTATCGCCGCCGGCGAAGAACCGCTCGCTCGCCGGCAACTCGCGAATCACCGTGGGAAACGCCTCGGCGCGATCGACGGCCCGTGTGAGTGTCTCCAGGGCCCGCCCGTCGTCGACATGGCGAAGGCGGGCGATTTCGAGCACGGGCTCTACGTCCTGCGCGAAACCCACCGCCACACCCAGCCGCGCTCCCGCGGCGACCACCACCCCCCGGCCCGGCAGGCGTCGATACACGAAGCCCTGGAAGAAACTCTTCACGAACCCGACTTCGGAGCCGACCGCCTTCGCGGCCACCGAGGTGTCGACGCCGACGACCGAGCCGCGCTGCGGATCGAGCACGTCGTCTCGTGAATCGCGAAACACCGCGCCGAAGAATTTTGAGAGCCGGACCTGGGGAAACAGGCGATCGATCAGCAGCTGCTCCTCGACCGAGATCTCCTCTTCGAAGACCTTCGTGTAGTCGAAGGTGTAACGGCCGGTGACGGTGATGGCGCCAAGGCGGCGGGCGTAATCGGACGTGACGCCCTTGCGATTGAAGTCGAAGCTCGTGCGCCGTGCCTGTTCCACGAACGCGGTGAACTGCGCGTCGCCCGTCGTGCCGAACGCGCGCGGCTCGCGGAAAGTGAAGAGGCCGCGATAATCCGGGAACCTGTAGCCGCGCGACGCCTCGGTCGTGGTCTCGTCCTCGCGATCACGGCGCAGGGTGACGCGGCCAAACAAGGTCACCGACCGGTTCTTGCCCCACAGGTTCCGCCGGCTGATCGCGAAGAAGCCGCGCGGCCCGATGTCGAGCTCGTCGATCGCAAACCCCTCGTCGTCGCGCCCGCCGATGCTGCCGACCTCGACGCCGCCGCCGTAGTCGATCGTCGTCGTGTCCGCCTCTTCGAGGTCGACGAGCACGTCCCTGGTCAGCGAGCCGGTTCGCGGCAACTCGGTGATCCGGACTCGCCTGAACAAGCCGAGCTCCGCAAGCCGGCGCTGGCTCTCGAACATCGCGTCGTCGCTGATCGGGCTGCCGCGCTGAATGGTCAGCTCGCGCTGGATGAGCTCCGTGGCAATGCGCGAGTTGCCGTTGATGAGGATGCGATCGATCGTGATCTGATCGCCTTCACGCACCATCCAGGTGATCGCGACCTGGCGTTGATTGTCGGCAAAGGCCAGTTGCGAAATCACCGACACGTTCTGAAAACCCTGGTTGCGATAGGCGCGATCGATCGCGTCGCGATCCACCGACAGTTGCGGGCGATAGAACGGCCGCCCGGCGGCGAGCGCCAATCGCGCCTTCAGCGCCTCGGCCGGAACGGCCTTCGTGCCTTCGACCTCGATGCTCGAGACGACGGTCTGCGGGCCTTCCTGGATCTCAAAACGAATCGCTACTGGCCGGTAGGTGACCGCGCCGGCGGCTTCCGGCAACACCTGGATACCGGCCTTGACGGCGGCCTGCGCATAACCGCGAACCCGGTACAACTCGGTGATCGCCGCGGCCACCACGCCGGCCCGCGCCTCCACGAAGGGCTCGCCCCGCTTGATCTGGAGCAGCGGGGCAATCGCGGCGCGATCCAGCGCCGCATGGCCCTGGATGTCCACCGACTCGACGCGATGCAGCAGCCCGCGCGCGACGGTAAACGTCACCACCAGTTCGCCGCCCTTCTGCAGCCGCGCGTAGGGCGCCTGGGCCGACCGGTAGCCTTCCTGGCGCAGCCCGTCTTCGATGGCGCGGCTCGCGTCCTCCAGCAGATCGAGATCGACCGACCGTTCGGCGCGGATCGGCACGAGATCGTCCGGGTCGCCGTCGGGCAGCCGGTCACCCGCGAAGACCAGGCTGACGCGAGGGCCGGTCTCGACGTTGGCGGTCACCGACACCGTGCGGCCGTCTTCGGCCATCACGCTGCTCTCGCGAACCTGCGCCTCGTAATAGCCGCGCTCGCGCAGCGACTCCTCGTAGGCGGTAATGCGGGCTTCGATCGCGGGCCGATCGTAGGGGCGCCCGGGTTGGAGGTCGAGCGTGTCCAGCACCTCCGGCGCGGATTCGAGCGGCGTGCCGGCGACGGTGGCGGCGCCGATCGTCACACGCGCGCCGGCCTCGATCGACAGGATCAGCTCGACGCGCTCGGGCGCCGGTTCCTCTTCCTCGATGCGCGGCAGGATCGTGGCACGCGGAAAGCCGCGATCCGCGTAGTAGGTCGCGAGGGTCGTCACCATGTCGGCGACGCGATGCGAGGACGGCATGGCTCCGTAGCGATCGATCAGCTCGAATCGGATGCCCGAGACGGGAAGCACCGCGTTGCCCGACACCGACACGCGCGCGATGCGGCGCACGGGCGTCAGTTGCCACCGCAGGGTCACCCCCTGATCGGCAGGTGACGCAAAGACCCGGACATCCTCAAATCGTCCCAGGCCCACGAGGTGATCGATCGTCGAGCGAACCGCGTGCATCTCGAGCGCGTCGCCGATGCGCGTTTCGATCAGGCTGAGCACGTTGGGATCGACCACCGGCTGGCCGGCGATCTCGACCCGGACATCCGTGACGGTTCTTCCCAGGTGTGGCGACGGTTGCGCTTGATCCGCCGTAGCGACGGCTGCGAAGAATGTCGCGAAGGCGGACACCAGCAACAGCCGCATCAGAATGCGTGCCTCTTTCGCACTTCGAGCGCGTAGGTGCGGTCCTCGTTCTGCGACAGCACCCACGACAGTGATTCGCTCTCGTCGAACTCGAGCAGGATGATCTGGTCGCGCGTGGACGAGGACAGGCTGCGCGCGTAGGTGAGGAAGATGCGATCCGAAATGCGCTTGCCGATGGTGACGCGTGCCGTCGGGTTGAGCGTCAGGCTCGTCGACTGCTGATACGGATCGGTCAGCAGCGGCGTGATCTGGAACGTGTCGACGCCGAAGGTCTGTTCGACGACGCGGCCGACTTCGGCCGAGAGGGCGCCGGTGAGCGCGCGCGTGGCGCGGGCCTCGACCAGCCGCTGCTGGCGCTCGTCGGGACGCTGCAGCCCCGCCAGTTCGATGTCGCCGCTTGGCGCCAGGTCGCTGAAGAGCAAGGTCAGGATGTCGAGCGTCTGCAGCGGCGGGTCGGACGTGAACTGCGGCTGCATCCGCTCCATCGTGCCGGCCATGCGCATGGTGACCCGATAGGTCTGGTCAGGCACGCGCACGCGGGTCTCCGCTTCGATGTCGAAGAACGGCTGAATGCGGCTGGCGTCGGCAAAGTCGAGACTGCCGCGCGTGATCAGGTAGCGGCGCCCTTCGAACTCCACCTCGCCGCGTTCGATCTCCGCGCGGCCGAACAGCAACGGCCGGTCGAGCGTGCCCCGCAACGACAGGTCCGCGCTCGCCACGATCCGCGCCTGATCGTTATCGACCCGCAAGGTGGATGGCGCCTGGATGGTGACGTCGAAGCGAACGTTCGAGGCGGCAGCGGCCACCTGGCCTTCGACGACCGGCACCGCGGCGTCGCCGCCGGCCAGCCCGCTGAACAGGCCGCCGGATGCCCCAAACCCGCGGGTCCAGCTCGCGTTCTTGATCGTCACGTCGCCGGTCACCATCGGCGCGGCCGCCGGCCCCTGCAGCGCGAGGCTGGCATCGACCAGCGATCGCATGCCTGCCGGATACCGCAGGTTCAGGTTCTCGCCGACGGCGGTGACGTCGAACTCCGTCAGTTGATACTTCGACAGGCCGATGCGGCCGCCGAATCGCACCGGGCCGCCGCCCAGCTGCGCGGTGATGCCGTCGAGACGCACACCCGAGGCGTCGAAGGTGACGATGCCGTTGACGTCCTCGAGCGCGTGCGGGAACGAGAGTTGGCGGATGCGGCCGTTCGAGAGCAGGGCGTTGCCCGCCACCACGGGCTCAATGGCCGTGCCGCTGATGCGCGCGGTGACCTCGGCCCGGCCGGAGCCACGCACCTCGGGCAGGAATCCCTGCAGCACGGCGAGATTGGCCGCGCCGTTCGCCTGCAGGGCCAGCGTTTGATCCTCGAGGTTCACCGATCCGCTCAGGTCGAGCTCGGTATCGTCACCGACCAGCCGTAACGCCTCGACCTGCAGGACCTGCCCGTCGACGCTGAGCTGAATCGGCGCCGCATTGCGGAGCCGATAATCGAGCAGCGCGACGTTCACCTGCTCGATGGTGGAATCGATGCGCAACGCGTCCGGGTTGTAAAGCTCGCCAACCACGCGGATGGTGCCGCTCGCGATCGCCGACGTAAATGGCGAGAACGTCGGCTGGATGGCGCGCACGTACGGATCGAGCGACGTGTCGGTGACGCGGAACGACAGCTCCGCGTCCATTTCGTCGTTGAGCTCGATGCGGCCGGTGCCCGAGACCGCCAGGCGCGGCGAGGCGGCTTCCATCTCGTAGGTCATCAACAACCCGCGCATCGACAGGCGGCCGGTCATTTCGCCGACGCCCTCCTCGCCGAAGAACAGATCGCTGGCACTCCACTTGACGTCATAGCGCGGCTCCTCGAACGTGCCGCTGCCGTTGGCGGTGAAATCGAGCGACCCGTAGAGCGTCGGGTAGCCGGGATACGTGGTGAGCGCGAGGGTATCGACGGCGATGCCGCGGCCATCGACGTTGAACGAATAGGTGCCGCTCCACCCGACATAGGCGGCGCCGGTGACCATGCCGCCACCCTTGCGCATCTCGATACCGTCGAGGCGCACGCCGGCGCCCTCAAAGCGCAGCGCCGCCACCGCTTCGGAGAACGGCTCGTCGTAGGCGATGCCGCGCGCGATCGACATGCGGCCAAACCCGTGCGGGCCTTCGTAATCGCCGTAGATGTGAAAGTCCCCCGCCAGCGTGCCGTCGACGTCGTAATCCTGCAGATCGAACGCCTCGCGGAGATCCACCAGCGCGCGGTCGGTCACGCGAATCCGCGCGTCGATCTGCTCACCGCCGTCCGCGCGGGGATAGCCGAGCGAGAACTGGCCGGTCACGTCCATCCGCGACAGGCCGGAGAGAATCACGGCGCGGCTGATGTTCGCGTACGAGTTTTCGACCACGAAATCGCCGTCGATCTCGCCCCAATTGACGTCCCATGCGCGCATGTCGGATCCGACGAACCGACCTTCAATGCGCGGCCGCCGGAACGCGCCGAGCATCACGCCTTCGAAGCGCCCCACGCCGTCGATCGGAATCGCCCGCGTCGGCGCGCCGAAGGCGGTCATGATGCCGGCCAGGAAGCGATCGCTCTCCTGCCAGTTGCGGCTGGTGACGCGGAACGGGATCTTCGAACGCTCGCCGTACGCGGTGGCGCCTTCAAAGGCAATGTAGGTGTCGGGCGTGTAGATGCGGCCGGGCTCGAAGAACATCGCCACGGGATCGAACGAATAGGTCACGTCGCCCGACACCGGGATCGGCTCGATCGGCGTGTGCGTGCTGAACGGCCCCTGCACCAGGTATCGCGACCGCGCCGCCGCGGCGGCATCCGCGGCCAGCTGCGGGCCCTGCAAGCTCGCGCCGCTGGTCGACACGAACGTCGCCTCGCCCGATCCGAAGCGCTCGGCATACCGCCCGAGCGGCCACTCCATCTTGTTACGGCCCGAGGCGCGGCCGGCGAGGCGGAACCCGCGCATCTGGTAGAAGTCGGTCAACGCGGACAGATCGACGTCGCGGTACTCGACGTCGAAATAGGCGCGGGCCGGCTCGCTGCGTTTGCCGAGCGGCGCCATCAGGTAGCGGAACTCGGCCTTGCCGCCGCTGAAATCCGCCGAGGCGCGCGTCACCTCCATGCGATCGCGCACCCAGACCACGGCGCCTTCGAGATTCGGAAAGCGGTAATCGTTCACGCCGGCGAGGACGCTCGTGAAATCACCCTTCAGCTCGCGGCCGCCCTTGAACATGTGGAACGTGCCGGTGAAGTTCCCTTCGCCAAACAGGCTGAACTTGTCACGCGCGAAGAAGATCTCGCGCATTTTCGGAAACTGGATGCGCGACTTGATCTGATACAGCTGCTCCGGCCACTTGGGCAGATCGACCACACCGCTCATCGTCGAGACGGCGCCATCGGTGACGAGATCGATGCGATCCATCACGATCCTGCCGTCGATGAACGCGAGCGTTGCGGTCAGGTCGGCCTGCATCGGCTCGTACTTCTGGATCACGATCGTGCCGCCGGTGAAGCGCATCTTGCCGCGATAGTCCCGGCCCTTGGCGACGATCACTTCGAGATTCGGCGCAATGGCGCGCCAGTCGGATCCGTAGTCGTTGAAGACCAGCTCGCCGCGATGGGCGCGCACGTATTGCAGCGTGGTCACGACCGGGCGCGGTCCGGTGCGCGGTTTCCGCGGCGGACCAGTCAGCCGCGGGAAGGTCTGGCGGCCGTCGGGGAACGACTCCACCACCATCCGCCAGTCGCTCATCTCGATCGAATCGAGCAGCACTTCCCGGCCGAACAGCGCGCCCCACGTCAGCGACACGTCGAGGCGCTTGGCCACGAGCCAGGGCGGCTCATTCGGCAACATCCCGTCGATCGTCAGGTCCTCGATCACGAAGCGGCCGCGCCCGAGCTGCACGCCGAGCCGGCCGATCGTCATCTTCCGGTCGAGCCAGTTGCTGCCCTCGCGCTCGGCACGCGCCCTCAGCGCCGGACCGAGATCGATGGTCAGCGTCGAGACGACGATCACGGCGACGATGATGCCGAAGGTGACGGCAAAGCGGCGCGCCAGGCGATAGCTGGCGCGAGACGCCGCAGTCCATTTCGCGCTCATGCTAGCGAGGCTCCGCCTGAGACCGACGAGGTTGTGTACTGTGGCTCCGCCTCGCTAGCGGCAGCATTGCTTTGCCCCGCCTCCGGCGGGGCGGGACGTCTTGAAAGGCTTGTCGGAAAACTCGATTCATTCGCATCTCGCCTTTCAAGACGTCTACTCCACCACCAGCAGCACCGTGCCGGCGTCCACCGACTGGCCTTCGGCCACCGACAGCTCGCGCACGCGGCCGTCACGCGCCGCGCGCAGTTCGTTTTCCATCTTCATCGCCTCGACCACGACGAGGCCCTGCTTCGCGGTGACGGGATCACCGGCCTTCACCAGCACGCGCACGATCTTGCCGGGCATCGGCGACGTCACGCGCTGGGGACCGGAGCCCGGCGGCTGGCCTGCCCTGAGCGCGGATGACGCGCCTGGGCGCGTCATCCCAGTCGACGGGCGGACCTGGACCGGAACCGTGCGTCCCGCGACGTGCACGTCAAAGTCTCCAGCCCCACCTTCGCCGAGGCTGCCACCTTCGTCAAGACCTCCGCCTTCGCCAAGGCTACGGCGGACAAGACGGCGGACGGGTCGGTGGGCAAGCACGTGCGTGGCGAACGCGGCATCGATCGATCGGACCGGCGTGCCGTCAGTCCCGCATTGCACCAGCAGCGAGATCGCCGCGTCGTTGACCCGGCGGGCATCGACGGCGTGGACGCGGCCATCGACCTCGACGTGCAGCAGGGCACCCTTGCGGACCACGCTGACGATGCGCACGCGCTCGCCAATCGCCACCTCGAAGATCATCTGAGCGCGTCCGCCCTGCCCACGTCGCGCCAGCGGCTGGGCGCGTGGGCCACGGTCGCGTTCGTGGCGGACGGCCTGGTGAACATGTGGACCGCGGCGGCAATGGCCGCCAGCTCCTCGTGCACCGGCTCGATCGCCTGCAGCGACGCGCCGTTCGAGCCGAGCTTGCGGTCGATGAACGAGGTGTCGAAGCGGCCCGCCTTGAAATCTTCGTCCGCGAGGATCCACTTGAAGAACGGGATCGTGGTCCTGATGCCGCGGACCTCGTACTCGGCCAGCGCGCGCCGCATCCGCTGCAGGGCATGATCGCGGGTGTCGCCCCACGTGATCAGCTTCGAGATCATCGGGTCGTAGTAGATCGGCACCTCGCCGCCTTCATACGTGCCACTGTCGTCGCGCACGCCGGGCCCCTGCGGCACGCGCAAGCCCTGGATGCGGCCCGGCGACGGCAGGAAGCCATTCTCCGGATCCTCCGCGTAGATGCGGCACTCGACGGCGTGCCCGCGAGGGGTCAACAGCGATTCGGCATCGAGCGTGAGCGGCTCGCCGCGCGCGATTCTGATCTGCCACTGCACCAGGTCGACCCCGGTCACTATTTCGGTGATCGGATGCTCGACCTGCAGGCGCGTGTTCATCTCGAGGAAATAGAACGAGCCGTCGCGATCGAGGAGGAACTCGATGGTGCCGGCATTGGTGTAGCCGACGCCGGTCGCGACCGCTGCCGCGGCGGCCGTGATCCGGCGTCGCAGCCCGGGCGAGACCGCCAGCGACGGACTTTCCTCGACGACTTTCTGGTGACGGCGCTGGATGGAACACTCGCGCTCGACGAAGGGCAGCACCGTGCCGTGATGATCGCCGAGCAGCTGCACCTCGATGTGGCGCGGCGAGAGAATGCGGCGCTCCAGGTACACCGCGCCATCGCCAAACGCCGATAACGCCTCAGAGCGGGCGGCCCGCAGCGCACCCCGCAGATCGGCCGGCGACGCCACCATGCGCATGCCTTTGCCGCCGCCACCGGCCACCGCTTTCAACATCAGCGGATAGCCGATGCCCTCGGCCACCTTCAGCACCTCGGCGTCCGGTGCGTGATCGCCGATCGGCTCGTCGGTGCCAGGCACCACCTGCACGCCGGCCCTGACCGCCGCCTGCCGAGCCGCGGTCTTGCTGCCCATCAGCGCGATCGCTTCAGGCGATGGCCCGATGAACATCACGCCGGCGTCCCGACACGCCGCGGCGAAACCTTCGTTCTCGGCGAGGAACCCGTATCCGGGATGCACTGCGTCGACGCCCGCCTGGCGCGCCACGTCGAGGATCTTGTCGATGCGCAGATAGCTTTCACGCGGCGCGCTCGGACCGACCGGCCACGCCTCGTCGGCGAGGCGCACGTGCAGCGCCGCGCGATCGCAATCCGAGTAGATGGCAACCGTGGCAATGCCCATGTCGCGGCACGCACGAATGACCCGTACCGCGATCTCACCGCGGTTCGCAATCAGGATCTTGTTCATGAGACCTAACTGCTTAGGATTCTATCCCTTCGAGTCAAAAATCGGCCCGAAAACGGGCCGACACGGGAGCGTACAGGCAGAATCAGGCGCGAACCTGAGCTCAGCCATTGGCGAGATCATTGCCAGGTGATCAGGCGAAGACGGGTATGAATCGCCAATACTCGCGCACAACGTGGATTGCGGGAATCGCTCTCGCGGCGCTCTACGCTTTGGGGGTGGCATCCGCTGCCGCCTCAGGCGACGACTCGGTGAAGCGGTATTGGCTGGTGTCGACGTCCGACCGGCGTCCAATGAAGTCATCTGGGGCCGGTTGGTGGTCAAAGATGGAATGCTGACAGTCTTCGGCCTGCGCGGCGAGTGGAACACGCCGCTCTCCGCCATCAAGCACGTCTCGCGCGTCAAGGGCTCCGATCGCGGCTTCGCGATCGAAACCGTGACCGGCGAAACGTTGCGGCTCGCCATCCTCGGTCCGCAGATGCTGCCCGAATCTCCCAAGAAGGCGATGCAGGTGATTCAGCGCGCGGCCCGCGAAGCGCCACGCCCCGTCGTCGCCGTCACGACCACGTTCGGCACACCTCGTCAGTCGATCTCGGCGTGGACGATGAAGCGGCGCGGAGCGTTCCCGACGAAAAAGAACGGGTAACACGTGATCAGCGTCAGCGCGTTTCTCGCCCGCGGCCGCAAGACCGACACATCATCGGGGTCAACAATCGCCGTCTCGGTCACGCGATAACTGACATCCGCTCGTGATGTCCGGAATCGAATCTGATCACCGACCTTGATGTCCTTGAGCGGCCGGAAGAGGCCGTCGCGGTGGCCGGCCACGGCGCTGTTGCCGTCTTCCCAGGGGAGCGGCGTATCCGGCAAGTGGCCGACGGCGCGTTTGAGGGTCGAATCGTCGTCACCCTCGACGACCGGCGTGCTCAGCTTCAGTCTGGGCACGTCGAGCATCCCGATCAGGCCGCCGGCGCGGATTCGCACCGGCGCATAGGCCTCCGCCGAGCGCTCAAACGCCGCGGCCTGTTTGGCCTGGAAGCGGCGGGCCTCGACGGTTTCATAGCCGTAGGTGCCGAGGCAGCCGAGGCCGATGCCGAGGAGCAGCCACTCCATCCACACCGAGAGCCACTGACCCGGCGCCTTCATCGGATGCCTCCGCGCCGGTTCTCGAAGTAGCCATCGCGGGTCCGCACGCGCAACGCGCGGCCGTCCTTCGACCGCACGTAGACGCGCACGGTGCGCCAGCGCCGCTGGTCGTCGCTCTTGCCGGCCGTCGTCGCGGGCGTGTAGGCGAGCGTGTACGCGCTGCGAATGTCTCGCGCGATCGCGTCGAATGCCTCGCCAATGTCGTCCGCGCGCCGCGGCTGATACGACTCGCCGCCAGTGGCGCGCGCCAGCCCGCTCAGCAACTTCGGGTTGCCCTCGCGCGTGAGCGGATCGATCAGCGCAATCGTGTAGATGGCCGCGTCCGACTGGTGGACCTGTTCGAGCACCGCGTCTCGGCTGGCCTCGCTCGCGTTGTCGTCGCCGTCGCTGACGGCGATCAAGACCTGGCGGGAGTGGCGACCGCCGGCCACGCGCTGCAAGCCCGCCAGGATGGCGTCGTAGATCGCGGTCATGCCGCGCGCGACGATCGCCTTCGACATCGCCGACGCAAACCGGCCCGGATCGGTCGCACCGGTGATGGACGGCCCCCACGCGTTGCGCACGTCCTCATTGAAGGTGAGGACGAAGATCTCGTCCTGTGGATGACTGTGCTTCACCACTTCAACCGCCGACACGATCACCCGCTCGCGGTTGGGACGCATGCTGTTGCTGTTGTCGATGAGCAGGCCCACCGACGCGGGCACGTCGTCGGTCGAAAACATCGCGAGGGTCTGCGGCTTGCCGTCGTCGATCACTGTAAACGCGTCGCGGTCGAGGCCGGTGATGTAGCGCCCGCTGCGATCGCGCACTGACACGTGCAGCACCACGAGCTCGGATTGTGCCTTGAAGATCGGCTGGTCCTGGCGGGCGGCAAGTGACGTAAGTGAGAAGTCAGAAGAGAGAAGTGAGAAGAAGAAGATCGCAAGCAGCAGGCAGGCGCTTCGCACTTCTCTCTTCTCCCTTCTCCCTTCCGACTTCGGCGACTACACCCGGCGCGAGCGGCGCAGCCAGCGGCTGCCCACCAGCGAACCGATGCCAATCACCGCCAGCAGCGGCAACAGGCTCGCCGTGTTAGGCAGACTGGTGCGAACCGTGTCCGTGGTGCGGTCCGGCATTGGCGCGCTCGCGCGATCCGCGGTCACCGGCGGAGTCGTTTCCGTCCGCGTTTCGAGGCTGACTGCCGCGTCCGTACCGGCGGGATCCACGCGGGCCAGGTCGGCGTCGGCCACGGTTTCAGAGACTTCCGTCTCCGATCGCGTCGTCAACACCGGCTGGCGGGTGCGCGCGGCAATGCGCATGGCCTGCGCGCGCGGGTAGATGAATTCATGCCCGACGGTCATTCCCGGATAGAACCAGATCTTGATCGCGTTGGCGCCACTTCCGGAAGCCTGCGCCGGCGTTTCCATGAATCGCACCTGCGGTTGGTCCGAAGGGCGATCGTTCGAGTAGAACGGAATCGCCATCAACGTGGTGTGGAGCTCTTTGCGATCCTGGCTCATCACCTTGACGATATGACGGTTGCTCGGGCTGTCCATCAACTGAAACAGATACGTGCCAGCCGGCAGCGTTTTGTTCGGCAGCTCGACGGGCTGGCTGAACGTGAAAAAGGTGTCCTGGTTACGGGGGCCGGTCTGCGCCGCCGCACCGAACGGCAGGGCCAACAGCGCGCTGGCCACCCCGGCGAGCACGGCCTTACGAATCAACGTCATCTATCCTCCTCCTCGGCACACGCATGTCGTTGCGATGAGATAAGCCGAGTCCTTCGTGACGGGTAAGAGCAAGGACGCGGCCAACGGGGGAGGCCCGGATGGAGCAGTTCTGAGGCGGTGCCGGGTGATCTAGGTGCCAAATCGGTCACATTGAGTAAATATGACGTTCGGTGTTGGCGGAAACCCAGCCTTGCCCGAGCGTGCCGCGCTTCGAGGCGCGGCACGCCACGGCCCAGCTCACGGCATGCGAAACGAATCGTCGAACGTCACCACCGCGGTGGCGGCGTCGCCTGGCACCACGCTCTTCGGAACGCCGTCGCTGCCGACGTACATCCCCAGGGGTGCTCCCGAAGGCGGCGGCGCGTTGCCGCTCATCACGCCCTGCTCATCGAACGCCGCGGCGATCCACACGCGCTCAGCCGAGATGCCGTCGAATGTGGCCACGCCGCCGTTGCTGTCAACCGACAGCTCCGCGATCGGCATCGAGTTGGGGCCGAGGTCCGGCGATGTGAACAACCACACCCAGACCCGGTGCGATCCATCAACGGTGCCCCTGCCGTTGTAGTTGAGCGTGACCTTCACGGCGCCGGCGGCGACGCGCGCGCTGGCGGCGGCGGCCAGGACGGTGCTCACATGCGGCGCGGTGGCGGCGATCATCACGACGAAAGCGATGGGAACGATCTGTTTCATCTCGGCGGTCTCCTTGTGCCCGATTGACAGGTGAGACGCGAGCCGCCGAGACGCCGTTCGCGTGCGGGCGGCGAGCGGCACGGTTCGGCGATCGAACGGTGGCGGCAAGGGCCGCAGCGGCGTTCACGAAACGCCGAGGAATTCCTCGAAATCGCAACAGGTCAACGACGGCGGTGGCTGCAACTGCTCCAGGTGTGACGCCTGGAAACTGGTGGTCAGCGCCACCACGCGCATGCCGGCGGCGTGCGCCGCGGCAATTCCCATCGGCGCGTCCTCGAAGACGAGGCAGTCCCCGGGCCCAACGCCGAGGCGCCGTGCGGCCTCGATGAAGACGTCGGGGGCGGGCTTGCCTCGCGGCACCTGATCGCCGCGCACGATCACGGAGAAGGCCTCCGCCAACTCGAGCTCGCGAAGCGTATGCGCGACGTTCGCCTCCGGCGCGGAAGTCGCCAGCGCCATCGCAATGCCGGTGAGCCTGAGCCGATCGATCAGCACCGGCAGACCTTTCATCGGCAACAAGCGGCCGCGTGACAGCTCGCGGTAGAGCCCTTCCTTCTCCTCCTCGTACGCGAGCCATTCGTGTTTGGGCACGTCGCGCTTGAACAGGATCGGAAAGATCTCGCTGTTGCGGCGGCCATCGAGACGGGCGCGATCCTCCGAGGTCAGCGGCGGCAGGCCGTGGCGCTCGGCAAACACCGCGAAGGCCTCGGCGTGGAGGTGCATGTTGTCGACGATGGTGCCGTCGATGTCGAAGATGACGGCGCGTGGGGCAAAGCGAAGCGGCACACTCCAACTATAATCCGCTCACCCGCGCATGTCAGGTTGTCGCATCTGCCGCTCGGCGATCGAGCCATTCATGGACTTCGGCCGCATGCCGCTGGCCAACGGCTTTCTCACACCCGATCAATTCTCCGGCGAGTACTACTTCAACCTGCGCGCGGCCTATTGTCCGCGCTGCACGCTGGTGCAACTGGTCGAACAGCCGCAGCGTGAGCGGATGTTCAATGAACGCTATCCGTTCTTCTCGGCGACGTCGGTCCGCATGCAGACACACTTTGCCGGCCTGGCCGGTGACGTCATCGCGACGCTGCCGCCTGGAGATCCCTTCGTGGTGGAAATTGGCAGTAATGACGGCACGCTGCTGCGTCACGCGGCCAACGCCGGCATTCGCCATCTCGGGGTCGAGCCATCCACCGGCGTGGCGGCAACCGCGATCGCCGGCGGTGTCACCACGCTGTGCCGGTTCTTTGAGACAGAGGTGGCGCGGGACATCGTCGCGGCGCACGGCCAGGCCGACGCCATCATCGCCGTCAACGCGCTCTCGCATGTCGCCGACGTGCATGCGGTCGTCGCAGGCATCGCGATCCTGCTCGCGCCGGCTGGCAGGTGCGTCATCGAGGATCCGTATTGGGGCAACATCGTGGCCGAGACCGCGTTCGATCAGATCTACGACGAACACGCGTCGTACTTCACGCTGTCGTCGTTGTCGTATCTGTTCGCGCAGCACGGCCTGGCGGTGCTCGACGCGATCCCCACGGACGTGCATGGCGGTTCCATGCGCTATCTGATCGGCCGGCCCGGATCGAAGCCGGCCGCCGCGCGCGTCGAACGTTTGCTCGGGCACGAGCAGGCGATGGGACTGCACCGGCCTGAGACCTTTGCCGGGTTTCGCGATCGCGTCACCAACACCGGAATGGCGTTGATGACGCTCTTGCGCAGCTGCCAGGCGGCAGGCAAGCGCGTGGTCGGGTACGGCGCCACGTCCAAGAGCACGACCACGATCAATTTTTTCGGCATTACGCCCGATCTCGTCGAGTTCATCAGCGACACGACGCCGGCGAAGCACGGCACGTTCAGCCCTGGCGCCCACCTCCCCGTCCGGCCACACGCGGAATTTGCCGCCCGCTACCCGGAACGGGCACTGCTGTTCTTGTGGAACCACGCCGTCGAAGTGCGGGCCAAGGAAGCGGCGTTCGCGCGCGGCGGCGGAAAATGGATCGTCTACGTGCCGACGGTTCAGGAGTGGTGACGCCTCCCGGTCAGGAACGATCGCACCGGAGTGAATTCGCGTGCGGCCTCGCGGGCCCGCCGGGTCCGAAATTCGGTGCCATGCACGAAATCGTGCGAGAGCCAGCGGGTGTGCCGATAGCACGCCAGCGCCACCCGGCGAAGCACGCTCGTGCGCGGCAGGTTGACCAGGCCGCGGACCAGCTGCAGCACCAGCGGCATCGACCACGACACGGTCGGCTCCTCAACCAGGTCGGCGAGCAGCGACGGCGCCACGGACATCTTGTAGGACTCGACGACGGTCCGGCGTGCCTCCTCTGCGGGGATGCCATCGGCGCGTGACAGCGCGGTGGTCGCGCACTCCACGAACCGCGTGAAATCCTCGGACCACGTCGGCAGCAGCATGCGGTCGTACCAATCGCCGAATCGAGCCTGGTGCGCGCCGCCGCTGCTGGCCGGCGAATCCTGCTGCCGGGCAAGGTAGAGCGTATCGAGCTGCCGCGTCTTGCCGGCAATCGCGGTCAGGAACATCACGAGTTGTTCCATCAGGAACAGGTCACGAGGATTGGTGTCGCGGACCGCTGCGAAGTGGCCTCGCAACAAATCGGTGCGGTGCACGGCATAAAACACATCGTTGGCGCCGAGGCAGCGCTCGCGCAGGCGCTCGCTGGCGGTATCGGCGACGTCGGTTGAAAACTGGCTGCTGCACTTCCAGTCGACGCGCTCGCCGTAGATCATGTCTGACCGAGCGGCGGTGTCCGTGCCGGCAAGCCAGAACACCGCGCATTGCCCGCCGCACGCGACGTACCCGGGGTGTGCCACCAGGAACGCCACCGCGCGCGCCAGGCCGTCCGGAATGAACAGGTCGTCGTTGTCGGCCAACACCACGAACGGCGTCGTCACGTGCGAGAGTGCGTCGGCGATCTTGGCGTAATACTCCGCGTAGGTACTGTCGAACGGATAGCGGAGGTATTCGACGTCGAGGCCCTGCGATCGCTTCTCCGCCACGGTCGGCGCGACGGTGTCGTCGGCGCCGCCGTCCGCGATCAGGACGCGGAACGGCAAGCGCTCCGCGGCGTAGGCCAACCATCGATGCGTGAACGGCACGCGATCTTTCAGTGGCAGCAGGATGGTCAGATCGGCCGAAGGGTTCATGGCTCGGCGGGGGCGGCCATTATACTGCTCTCGCCAATGCCGCCTCGCTCGATGCGCATCCTCAAGTCAATCGCGCCCCCGTTTCTCTGGAGCATCGGCAGTCGTATCAAGCGACGCCTCGTGCGTTCGACGACGCTTCTGCAGTACGCGCCAGAGGGATGGTCCACGCCGCTGCCGGGGAGCGCCAGCAGCGATGACTTTTGGACCGCATTCATCGCCCAGGAGCGAGCGTACAGCGAAGTGCTGATTGCGCGTATCCGGGCTGACGAACCGCTGTTGCACGTCGACGGCGACGAGAACTCGAAGTACTCCGTCTTCGGTTACGTGCTGGCGCTTGCGACGCGACACCAACCGAAAATCTCCGTCCTCGATTACGGTGGAAGCATGGGGGATTACTATTGGCTCGGCCGGGCCCTCGTGCCGGGCGTCGACCTCGACTACCACTGCAAGGAGCTGCCGAAGATCGCCGAAGCTGGGCGCCAGATCACTCCAGACGTAACCTGGCACATCGACGACGCCTGTCTCGACCGTTCGTATGACCTGGTGATGTTCTCGTCGAGTCTTCAGTGCCTGCCGGACTGGCACGACATCCTGCTGCGCGCCGGGCAATCCGCTCGCCGCTATCTGTTCCTCTCGGATGTCGCCACGGTGCGGGACGTGCCGGCGTATGTCGCGACCCATCGTTCGGGCGGACAGACGTGCCTGATGATCCAGTTGAATCGATCGGAGATCATCGCGACCGCCGAACGGGCCGGGTTGCGCCTGGTTCGTGAGTTCGACATGGGCGCGTATCCGCCAGTGGTGAACGCGCCCGAGCAACCGACGTGTCGAGGCTGGCTGTTCCAACGCCAGCCAGGCTAACGGAAAAAACGCCTCACGCGGTTCGCGTCGGCCATGCGCGTCGAAGCGCTCCACATGCTGCCGACGACTCGCCGGGCCGGCTGCAGCAGCAATCGAATCCAGCCGGGTTGTGCGTCGAGCACGCCGCTGGCCCTCGATCGGAATGGGACGGCGGCAGGGTCCGACGGGGAGAGCGCCTCCGACCCTGCTTCGAAGCCTTCGCTGGGACCGCACCGTCGTCGATCGACATGAAAGACCACCAACGATTCGAAGAATTGCACGCTATGGATCACGTGGCCGAGGCCCGCGGCATCCGAGGCTCGCTCGGTGACGAGAGGATTTCGGAGGTGCATCACATCCACGACGTGCTGGGCAAACTGCATGAAGCCGAACCGCCGGGGCGCCGGGTATTGGTTCGGCATATAGGCAGTATGCGTGTCCTCGACAACGATCACTCCCCCATCCCTCATGTGCGGCAGTGCACATGCGACCGACACGATCTGCTGAACGCTGGTGTGACCGCCGTCGTCGATGAGGACGTCGATCGGGCCAAGACTCTGGAGGTGCTGCGCCCAGAACTCCGGATCCGACTGATCGCCGATGATGATCTCGAAGCCGTCGGACTCGAGCCGCTTCGCCGCCGGGTTGAGATCGATCCCGATGATTCGAGCCGACGGTCCGAGGTAGCCCCGCCAACCTTCCAGCGAGCCGCCGTCACCAACACCAACCTCGACGAGGGTGAGCGCACGCCCGCGATATGGCGACAGGAGTTGTTCGAAAATGGCGAGGTAATGGGTCCACTTGACGACGCGATGTCTTGCGTCGCTGAAGTGCTGCAGCAGGTCGCCGTCAGTCACCTTCCCGCCTCCTCCGTGACCAGGCGGCAGGCGTGACGGCGTGTGGGGAGCGTGCACCGGTGAGCATGGCCACCGTGTCGCCGATGCCGCGCGCGAGGCTGCCGGAACACTCGAACCCCAGCTGAGAGAATCGCTGGTTGTCGACGCAGTAGGAGAGCGTGTTCATCAACGGCGAATCGACGTAGGAGATTTGCAAATCGGGGATGATCGCCGACAGGACTTCCACGACGTGCGCCACGGTCGCGTTGAGCGTCAGCACGTTGTAGACCCGCGCATCGAACTGGCGCCGCCGCATCACGAACATCATCGCGCGCACCGCATCGGAGAGATCGAGGTACGGACGAAACTGATGCGAGGCCGTCTGCCACACTTCAATCGGTTGTCCGGCCACGGCCCGCCAGCAGAATTGGTTCACCGCCGTATGGAAGCGCATGCCGACCGACGGACCGAAGATCGTGCCCATCCGGAAAATCACGAACGGCAACCCTTCCTGCCGGGCCAGCGACCTGAGCAACGCCTCGGACTGCAACTTCCATCCAGCATAGGGACTCTGCGGTTTCAATTCCTCTTCCGGGCAATCTTCAGTGACCACGCCATGCGGGACGCCGTAGACGCTCGTGGTCGACGGGAACAACAGCCCGATGCCCAGGGCCGCGCACGCGCGCGCCACCCGCTCGGTGCCGACCACGTTCACGCGTTCCATCTGCTGTTGAAGATCCGTGCGCGCACCATTGGTGAGCGCGGCCAAATGCACGACCGCGTCAGCGCCTGCGAAGATGGCGATCAGATCCGCGGTCAGGACATCGCCCTCCACAAACTCGTATCGGCAGGCCTCGGGTAAGTGGTACAGGGACGCGTAGCGTTCGGTTGCGAGATTGTCGACCATCACGATCTCGCTGCCCGGCCATGCGAAGGCCAGCTCGCGAATCAGGCGCGATCCGATATGCCCGAGGGCACCGGTGATCACGACGCGCACGTGAACGCCTCGATCGTGCGATCGATGCCTTCGGTCAGGCTCCACGAGGGCCGCCAACCGGTGGCCGCGGAAAACCGCGACGGATCGCCGACGAAATGCCGCTGCTCGATCGGCGACCACGGCGTCGCCGGCTCGGTCGTCGTGACAGCGACGTGCTGCCCGGTCAGTCGCTCGACGCGCGCGGCGACGAGCTCGAACGCCGCTCGGATGCTGATGCCGCGCCCGCTGGCGACCACGAAGTGGCGGCGATTTACTTGTTCGGGGTGCACAGCGGCCATCAGAAACGCATCCACGACATCCTCGACAAACACGTAGTCTCTCACGTACTCGCCGGTGCCAAACACCGTAAGCGGCCCACCCGCGATCGCGGTCTTGATCATGCGATTCAACACGTCGCGATCCCGCCTGCGGCCGTGCCCTCCGGGCCCATAGACGTTCGCCAGCCGCAGCGTGGCGCCGCGGAGGATGCCCTGCGAGGCCGCGGCCTTCAACTCGTCTTCCGCGATCAATTTGTGCCGATCGTAGACCGTCAGTGGATCATCAGGCGCGTCTTCATCGACGGGTAATCGCGATGGCATGCCTGCCTGCGTGACCGTGCCGGCGAACAACACGATCGGACGGACGCCGCGCTGGCGGCACGCGGCCAACAGATGACGCATCGGCGTCACGTTCGCGTGGAAATCCCAATCCGGATCGTCGGCGGCCGCCGCGGTGCTGGTCTGCGCGGCGAAATGGAATATCACATCGGCCTCAGCCACCCGATCCCACACGCCGCGAACGCCGACATCGCCAGTCACGTCAGTCACGGTCGCAGCCGTCGGGACGTCCATCGGCGGTTGCGCGGATCGCGCGACGCGGATGATCCGGCAGGCGCAGGGGGCAAGGCGAGTCAGGAGCCGGCCGCCGAGGAAGCCGGCGGCGCCGGTCACGGCGATGGTCTGGCCGGTGTAGGCGGACCACCAGTCGTGCGCCGCAGGACGCGTTAGTGAGCCAGGCACAGTCTGCCGCGCGACTCGATCAGCGAGATGGCCCCGCGGACGACGCGGCCGGTCTCGATGCGAGTCAGGCACTTCTTCGCTTCGTGCACGCAGTCGTCGAGCATGCAGCCCGCGCATTCAGGCCGATCTTCGAGCACGATGTGGTGCGCGCCGAGCGGCTCCCATTGTCCGGGCGCATTGCGCGCGCTGAAGATGGCGACGCACGGAATCCCCACCATCGCCGCGAGATGCGTCGGACCGGAGTCATTGCCGATGAACGTGGCGCATTGCGACAGCACCGACGCCGAGCCGAACACGCTCAACCGGCCGGCGAGATTGTGCGAGCGCGGTCCCCAGGCGGCGCACAGCTGGTCGCACAACCGCCGCTCGCGCGAGCCGCCGATCGCCAACAACACGAGGTTGCGGAACTGGCCGAGCAGCGCGCTGCCGACGGCCGCGAAGCGTTCCGCCGGCCACGCCGTTGCCGATCGGCCGGAGCCGGGGCCGACACCAATCAGCATGTGATCAGGCCGCACGCCAAGCTCGTCGAGCAGCCCGCGCCCCATCGCCTGTTCGGTCTCCGGTACTGCCAGGCGGAAGTTGCCGAGCGCGTCGCCATTCGCCGCAGGATCGACGATGCGAAGCAGGCGAAGTCCCTCGTGTTCAACGTGCGCGGGATCCGCGTCAGACGGCGGCCACGCCGCGCGGCACGCCGCGTGATACCGTCGAGCCCCAACCACGCCGCGAAAAATGGACGAGTCGATTCGCAGTTGCCGCGTGGTTCGTGGCGGCGCGAGCGAGAAGATGTCGTGGTAGCCGATGCCGCGCAGCCGCATGGCCAGCGACAGGTTGTGCCAGCGATCAGCCGCCGACGCCGGCTTCACCGCATAGAAACACACGTCTTCGAACCACCCGGTTTCTTTCAGGATGACCCACGGCGAGACGCGCCAGCCGGCCACCTGGTTTTCGGTGAGGAGTGTGAGGCGATGCTCGGGGTACTGGCGGCGAATCTCGGCAATCGCCGGCAGTGACACCAGTGTGTCGCCAAGCGAACCCGGCCGATACACCAGGGCCCGGCGTCCGTTGCGCATTGCGCTCCGATTATACCGGGCTCACCGTCAACGCGACGCCCTGCGCATCTATTCGCGAACCACAAACGCGGCTCTCCCGGAGTCGGCGACTACGTGATCGCCCCGCAATCCGACGACCCGCCAGAAGTAGGTGCCGGGCTCGAGTGTGATCTCCTTCGGCCACTCGATCGATGCGCTTCGGGCGCCGGCGTGCTCAAACACCACGCGGTCGATCTCGGTGATCACGGTGATGGTGTAGGTATCGATGCCATCGATCGTGGTCCAGTCGAGCCGTATGGGCGCGGGGCCGACGAAATCACGGCGCGGCGTGACGTGATCGATCTGCTGCTTCGTGATCGCGGCGACTTCCGGCCGCGGCGCGTCGCGGCGCTCGTGCGGCGCGCAGGCCAGGGCCAGCAGCGCCAGCGCGAGCCCGCTACAACGGAATGTTGCCATGCTTCTTCGGCGGGTTCTTGTCGCGCTTGTGGTCGAGCGTGGCAAGGGCTTGCACCAGCCTGGCGCGCGTGGTCCGCGGCAGGATGACCTCGTCGACGTAGCCGCGTTCGGCCGCCACATACGGGCTCGCAAACCGCTCGCGGAACTCGGCGATCTTCTGCGCGCGCATGGCCGCCGGATCCTGTGCTTTCTCGATCTCGCGCTTGTCGAGAATGTTGACCGCGCCTTCGGCGCCCATGACGGCAATCTCGGCGCTCGGCCACGCGTAGTTGAAGTCGGTGCGAATGTGCTTGCTGGCCATCACGCAATACGCGCCGCCGTACGCCTTCCGCGTGATCACGGTGATCTTCGGCACCGTCGCTTCCGCAAACGCATAGAGCAGCTTGGCGCCGTGCCGGATGATGCCGCCATACTCCTGCACCGTCCCCGGGAGGAAGCCCGGCACGTCCTCGAAGGTGACGAGCGGTATGTTGAACGCGTCGCAGAAGCGGACGAAACGCGCGCCTTTCACCGAGGCATTGATATCCAGCGTGCCCGCCAGGTAGGCCGGCTGGTTGGCGACGATGCCGACCGGGCGGCCGCCGAGGCGCGCAAAACCGACGATGATGTTGCGCGCGTAGTGCTGGTGGACCTCGAGAAAGTAGCCATCGTCGGCGATGGTGTGAATGAGGTCCAGCATGTCGTAGGGCTGGTTGGGCGATGCCGGCACCAGCGCATCGAGAGCCGCGTCGTCGCGATCGAGCGGATCGTCGGTGGCCTTGCGCGGCGGATCGTCGAGGTTGTTGCCGGGCATGAACGACAAGAGTTCGCGGATCAGGGCGAGGCACTCGGCATCGTCCTGGACGGCAAAATGCGCGACGCCGCTCTTCTCGTTGTGCGTCATGGCGCCGCCGAGATCTTCCTTCGTGACCGTCTCGTGCGTGACGGTCTTGATCACGTCGGGGCCGGTCAGGAACATGTAACTCGACTCCTTGACCATCACGATGAAGTCGGTGATCGCCGGCGAGTAGACGGCGCCGCCGGCGCAGGGCCCCATGATCGCGGAGATTTGCGGCACCACGCCGGAGGCCAGCGTGTTGCGCAGGAAGATGTCGGAATAGCCGCCGAGCGAGACGACGCCCTCCTGGATGCGCGCGCCGCCGGAGTCGTTGAGGCCGACGATCGGGGCGCCGTTACGCACCGCCATGTCCATCACCTTGCAGATCTTCGCGGCGTTGGTTTCCGAGAGCGAGCCGCCAAACACGGTGAAGTCCTGCGCGAAGGCATAGACGACGCGGCCGTGGATGCGGCCGTGGCCGCTGACCACGCCGTCGCCGGGAATCACGAACTGCTCCATCCCGAAATCCTGGCAGCGGTGCGTGACCAGCTTGTCCACTTCTTCGAAGGTGCCCGGGTCGAACAGGCGCGTGATGCGTTCGCGCGCCGTGAGTTTGCCCTGATCGTGCTGCTTCTTGAGCCGCTCTTCCCCGCCACCAAGCTCGGCGAGGCGCTCGCGCTCGCGAAGCCGTTCAATCGGATCCATATCAGCCGGCCACGCAAGGATTGCCGAGGGTGCCGATCCCCTGCACCTTCACCATCACGCGATCGCCGGGCCGCAGCGGGCCCACGCCTGACGGCGTGCCGGTCGGAATGATGTCACCCGGATTCAGCGTCATGAACCGAGAGATGTGCTCGATGAGATAGGGCACCGGGAAGATCAGCTCGCGCGTGTTCGATTGCTGACGCCGTTCGGCATTCACCCAGCATTCGACGTCGAGCGCCGACGGGTCGAGGCCGACGGCAATGCCGGGACCGATTGGCGCAAACGTGTCGAAGCCCTTCGCGCGCGAGTACTGCACGTCCTTGGCCTGGAGCTGGCGGGCGGTGACGTCGTTGAGGCACGTGACGCCGAGCACGTAGTCCATCGCCTGCGCCGCCGGGACGTGCGACGCGCGCCTGCGAATCACCACCGCCATCTCGGCCTCGTGCTCGATGCGCCCCGCCCACAGCGGCAGGGCAATCGGCTCGTCGGGTCCGATCACCGCGCTCGGCGGTTTCAGGAATACCAGCGGCTCGGCCGGCAGCTGCTTGTTCATCTCGGCGGCGTGATCCTTGTAGTTGAGACCGATGCACACCACGATCGACGGATCCACTGGCGCAAGAAATTGCAGTTTGCCGCCGTCGGGGATCTCGTCGCCGATGCCGTACTCGGCGAACACGTCACCACGCATCCAATAGAACTTGCCGTCGCGCTCAACCGCGTACCGGCCACCTGACGCTTGTTTGATTCGATAAATGCGATCCATCACTCCCCACTCTGCACTCTGCCACTCCGAACTCTACCTAGCCGTTTCTTCCACGCGGTTCGATGGCTCGCTCCGATTGCCTGCCCGATCGACCGCCGCCACCGCATACACGTAACGCGCTGCAGGACGCGCGGTCTGATCACGATACGTCGCAGCCTCCACGGGCTCCGTCGTGATGGGCCGCAGTGTGTCACCCGGCGCTTCGCCGCGCAACACGATGTAGCCGGCCAGATCGCGCTCGGCGTTGGCGTCCCAGATCAAGTTGATCACGCCGCTGCCGGCAATCGCCGCGAGCGCTCGCGGCGGCGCCGGAGCGAACGTGTCCTTCGGCGTGATGCATGCCGGCGGCGACGCCGGGCTGAGGACTTGCGCACCCGCGATGAGATCCACCGACCGCACGTCGAAACACTGTTCGACGCCGAAGTTCACGTTGGGGATCACGTGCTCGGTGTCGGCCAGCGGCTGCGGTGTCAGCGGCGCGGGGACTTTCACGTCGTATGGATCCGCGGGTGACGCATTGGCCGGGATCGCGTAGAGGTTGTAGGTGGTGGCCTCCGTCGAGAAACCGAGCGACTTCGCGGGCAACGGGGCGAGCGGCGGCGCGGAGGGCGTGACGTTCTTCGGCGACGCGTTGGTGGGCTTCACCGGCGGTGGCCCGCCTTCGCGGCCGGAGGCCGCTCCGGCGAGGTCTCGCCGTAGCTCGCCTGATGTTCCGCGAGCGGAGGCGGACAGGAGGAACGTCGCGGTGCGCGCATCGGGCGGCGGCGTCCACGTCACGGTCATCTGCGATTCGGTGTAGCCGATCTTCGGTGGTCCCGGCGCCGAGCTGCCGGTCTCGAGCGCGACGGAGAGCGGCGTCGACGGATCGCTCTTGCGCCCGCGCGGGCTCACACCGACGACGAAATAATGGCGGCGCGGCAGCTCGGCCGGCGGCGGCGCCACCAGCGGGCCGAAGGGTTCAGCCTCCGTGTCCTCCGTCGGTTTCTCCGTGTCCTCGTAACGCAGCCGTTCTTCGGGCAGTACCACCGGCGTCAGCACGTCAGGCGTGACAGCTTCCCGAACGACGGCCGTAGCGCCGCGATCGACACCAGGGAGCAATGGAATCGGCGGCGGCGGCGTGCCATTCACCGATGCCGGAAGTTCGGGCAGGATTGGCCGCACGGGAATGGTGACAACCAGGGTCGCCACTTCGCGTTGATCTTCGGTGTCAGGCGGGCGAGTGGACGTCACCGCATAGACCTCCAGCGACGCGATGTCGGCCGGCTGCTGGCCGTCCACGTTGGTCGAGGGCACCGGAAACGACAGGTAGATGTCGCCGCCAACGCGCTGGGCGGTGAGGTTGGCCACCGTTGCAGGCACGCGCACGAACGGCGCCAGCGGAGGGCCTTTACTCCCGCACCCGGTGGCCACTATCGCAGCCAGGAGGACGAATACTTTCACAGGATGTAGCGCGACAGATCTTCGTTCTTGACGATGTCGGCGAGCATGCGTCGCACGTACACCGCATCGATGGTGATCGCCTTGTCGGTGAGGTTGGGCGCGTCGAACGACACCTCGTCGAGCAGCCGCTCCATCACCGTGTGCAGGCGGCGCGCGCCGATGTTCTCGGTGCGCTCGTTGACGATGGTCGCAAACTCCGCGATCGACGCCACGCCATCCTCGGTGAACTGCAGATCGACGCCTTCGGTCGCCAGCAGCGCCATGTATTGCTTGATCAACGCGCTCTTCGGCTCGGTGAGGATGCGCACGAACTCGGCCTGGCCGAGCGCGTCGAGCTCGACGCGAATCGGGAAGCGGCCCTGCAGCTCCGGGATCAGGTCCGATGGCTTGGACACGTGAAACGCGCCGGCGGCGATGAACAGGATGTGATCGGTGCGGACCATGCCGTGCTTGGTGTTCACGGTGGTGCCTTCGACGATCGGCAGGATGTCGCGCTGCACGCCTTCGCGGCTGACTTCGGGGCCGTGGCTGCCTTCGCGGCCGGCGATCTTGTCGATCTCGTCCACGAAGATGATGCCGGCCTGCTCCACGCGCTCCACCGCCGCGGTGGCCACCGCGTCCATGTCGATCAGCTTCTGCTCTTCTTCCTGCGTCAGCCGCTCGCGCGCTTCCGCCACGCTGACGCGGCGCCGCTTCGATCGTCCCTGAAACAGGCCCGGCATCATGTCCCGCAGGTTGACGCCGACTTCCTCCATCGACGAGCCGGTGATTAATTCGATCGACGGGAAGGATTTTTCCTGGACGTCCACTTCGACGATGCGATCGTCGAGCTTGCCGGCGCGGAGCTGTTCGCGCATCCGCTGGCGCGTGCCGCTCATCTCGTCGCGGATGCGGCCGGGATCCTCGTCCGGAGCGGCCGGCCGCGGCGGCAGCAGCAGATCGAGCAGGCGCTCCTCGGTGTTGAGCTCCGCCTTGGCCTGGACGTCCTCGATGCGCTCGTCGCGCACCATGTTGACGGCGAGCTCGACGAGATCGCGCACCATCGATTCCACGTCGCGGCCCACGTAGCCGACCTCGGTGAACTTCGACGCCTCGACCTTGATGAACGGCGAGTGCGCGAGCTTGGCCAGGCGCCGGGCGATTTCGGTCTTGCCGACGCCGGTCGGGCCAATCATCAGGATGTTTTTCGGCGCCACGTCTTCCGCGAGCTCGGCCGGCAGTTTCTGCCGCCGCATGCGGTTGCGCAGCGCGATCGCCACCGCCCGCTTGGCCTTCGCCTGCCCGACGACGTACTTGTCGAGCTCGGCGACGATCTCGCGCGGCGTCAGCGAATCAAGGGCCGTCGTCGTGCGCTCGGGAAGTGTAATCGACATGGACCGTTCTTCTACAGTTCTTCGATGGTGAGGTTCGCGTTCGTATAGATACAGATTTCAGCGGCGATCGTCATCGCGTGCTGGGCGATGTCGCGCGGCGACAAGTCGGTGTGGCGCGACAGCGCGCTGGCGGCCGCCTGCGCGAACACGCCGCCTGAACCGATGCCGATAATGCCTTCGTCCGGCTCGATCAGATCGCCGGTGCCGGACAACAGGAACATCGACCGGCGATCGAGCACGAGCAGCATGGCCTCGAGACGCCGCAACGCCCGGTCGGTGCGCCAGTCTTTCGCGAGCTCGACCGCCGACCGCTCGAGGTTGCCGCGATACTGCTCGAGCTTGGCTTCGAAGCGCGCGAACAGCGCAAAGGAATCCGCCGCCGAACCGGCAAACCCGGCCAGGATGCTGTCGTTGTAGAGGCGACGGATCTTCCGCGCGCCCTGCTTGACCACCGTGTTGCCGAGGGTGACCTGGCCGTCGCCGGCCAGCACGGCCCGCTCCTCCCGGCGCACGGCCAGGATCGTGGTGGCGTGGAACGTCGCGTCCATCGCTGTAGTTTCTCACACTGAGTGCAGCGTCTCTGGCCCCGCCTCCGGCGGGGCGTTGGGCAGAAAGCTTGCGATCTGAGCGTTGCCTCGCTAATCTTGGAGTGCCTCCGCCGCGCTGCCAGCGCCCCCGTAGGAGTTCGGTATGAATTTCCGAGTCGTTGCGATCCCCTTGCTCGCGGCGATCTGTGCTGCAACACCGGCCCTGGCCAGTGGCGCCGGCGCCGAGGAACAGCGCCGCCGCGACCGTGGCGGTGACAACCGCGGTGGCGGCAACCGCGGCGGCGACAATCGCCGGTGGCGTTCGGCCCCGCGCGTGCGGGTGGCCGTGCCCTCCCGGCCGATCATCAGCGTCAACATTGGCAATCGCGGTCCCCGCTACTACGCGCCGTCGTATTACGACCGCTGGGCCAGAAACTCGTATCGATGGAGCCCGGTACGTTATGCCCCATGGGGTCTTATCGCGGGCTCCATCGGTTTCGGTGCGTACAGTGCGTACGGTGCGTATGGTGCCTATGGGTATGGTGCCTATGGTGCACCGTACGCACTCCACGCACCGTACGCACCATACGCACCTGGGTACGGCGATGACTTTGGCGGGATACGACTAAGGATTCGGCCGCGCGATGCGCAGGTGTTCGTCGACGGCTACTACGCGGGCCTGGTGGACGACTTCGACGGCACGTTCCAGCAGCTACGGCTCGAACCGGGCGGCCACAAGATCGAGATCCACATGCCGGGCTTCGAGGATCTCGAGATGGACGTGCACGTGCAGCCGGGACGCACGATTACGTTGCACGAGGATCTCAGACCGAGGCCTTAGAACAAGGGTTCCATGGGTTCCATGGGTTCCAGCGGTTCCAAGGGTTAGGTGCCGAACCAAACCTCTGGAACGTTTGGAACCTCTGGAACGTTTGGAACCCTCGGAGTTATTTTCTCCTCGCGAAGAGGTAATAGACCGGCAACCCCATCCCGATGACGAGAATGCCCCACGCCGATGGGCCAATCGGCGTGCCCGCCACCAGCGGCCTGACCATGTCGGTATAGAGGGCGTTGGCGACGATCACGAAGCATGCGATCGTGAAGATCGCCGGCGCCACCGGATACCCGATCGCCTTGAAGGGACGCGGGGCATTGGGCTCGCGACGGCGCAACACGAACAGCGCGAACACGGCGATGCCCAGGAACAGCGTGATCGAGAAGCCCGTGTAGGTGATGAGCGCGTTGCCGCTGCCGGTCAGGATCAGCAGCGAGGTCCAGATCGTCTGCGCGAGGATGGCAAACGCCGGCGTGCGGTAGATGGGGTGGATCGTCGACGCCGGCTTGAGGAACACGCCGTCGCGCGCCATCGCGAAATAGACGCGCGGCCCGGCAAAGGTCATCGCGCTGTTGCCGGCCAGCAAGCTCACGATCGACACGAGCCCCATCACGTGCCCGGCGCCGGATCCGAGCAGCCGGTCGGCGACCACGTCCAGCACGCTGCCCTGCAACGCCGCCAGCTCGGTGATCGAAAACACGAACAGATACAGGAGGTTGATGCCCAGATAGACTGCGATCACGGCCACCGTGCCGATCGCCAGCGACCGCGGCAGGTTGCGCCCCGGATCGCGGATTTCTTCGGCGACGTAGGCGGAGGCATTCCATCCCGAATACGCGAGCATCACCGGGATGAAGGCGAACAGCCAGTTGCCGGCGCCCACGCTTCCGCCGGAGGTCGTCACGTTGGAGAAGGCGCCGGTGCCAAAGGCCAACCCCGCGAGCACGAAGAGCATGAACGCCGCGACTTTCGCCGCCGCGAGCACGTTCATCATCACGCGTCCCGGGCCGACGCCGCGGATGTGCACGAATGCCAGCAGCCACACCGAGGCCACCGCGACCAGCGTGTGCACGGAGAACGTCAGCGGCACGTACGGAATCGGCACCACGAAAATCGGCGCCTGGTTGTCGACACCGGGAATAAATCGCGCGAGATAGATTGGAATGAAGAACGCGTTGGCGGCGATCGCGCCGGAGAAGCCGGCGACAAACGACGTCCAGCCGGTCAGGAAGGCGGCGACGCGTCCGTAGGCCGCATCGAGATACACATACTCGCCGCCGGCCCGTGGCCGCAGCGCGGCAAGCTCGGCGTAGGCCATCGCGCCGGCGAAGGCCAGCGCGCCGCCGGCGACCCACAAGCCGAGATACAGCCAGGGATTGGGCACGAGGCCGGCCATGAACGGCGGCGCAAACAGGATGGTGCCGCCGATGACGTTGGAAACGATGATCGCCGCGCCATCGAGAGGACCGAGGCGGCGTTCGAGAGTGGACTGTGCCGGAGTCGCCATCGACCGGGATTATAGGTGCGTACGGGTGCGTACCGTGCGAAGAGTGCCTAAGGGCACCGCTTACTGAGTCAGTAGTTGCCGTTGGATGGGGTACTCGGCGAGCTTGGCCCACACCTTCGAGCCTTGCTTCAAATAGATCTCGACCTTGGCGTCGACGAACTCTTTGTTCTGCAGCATCTGCATGCGCGGCTGCTCGCCGGTGTACCCCAGCGCCGATCGCATCACCAGCGTATTGGTGGTGGCGCCGGCGGGGAGCGGGGTGCGCGGCACCGCCCATCCGAAATACTCGCCCCACATTTCCTGCTCGCCGACCCTGCGGAAGATGGCGTTGATCTGAATCGATCGGACTGGGTCGTCGGTCTTGTTGCGCAGCTTCAGTGTGACGCTCGGCACCAGCTTGTTCTTGCCGCCGGCCACAATCCCGTCGTCAAACCAGCCGGTGACCACGTCGAGGGGTTCGAGCGCCGCGACGGCCTCCTCGGAGGCGCCGCACCTGATTGACAGGGTCGCGGCAAGGACGACACTGGCGAGGGCGAGCGAGCGGATCATGTCACTATTCTAAGACACCGCTTTGGCGAATGTGGGCCTCAGAACTGGTTGACCTCGACCCGCCTGCGGACCTCATCCCGGTCGATCTGCCCCTGCCGGTACTCCTGCAGATCGCTGCCCTTGATGCGGTAGATCATCGTGACGATCTCTTCGAGCGGATCCGGCGGCGCCAGCGAGTCGCGCCCTTCATCATCGCGCGCCGCTACGGTGAGCCACTGATCCGCGCCAATCTGCATCGGCGCGCTGTAATCGATCATCGCGTCGACGAGCGCGCGGGTCACGGCTTCGGTGTAGGCCCGGTTCGGATCCTTCGCCCACAGGCTGTCGCGCGCCGGCGGCGCCGCTGGCCGGGGAGGCGTCGCCGCTGACATGCCCACGGCTTCGTTCGCGCCGCGGCCGACCGGTGCGGTGGTCTCCGGCATGACGATGCCGGCCGTGACCGGTGTGTTGCCGGTGTTGCGTGGCATCGCGCCCGCGGATCGACTCTCGAGCTGCTTCAACAACCGCTCGATCGACGCGCGAGTCGCGGGATCGGTCACGCCCTGCAACGATCTGCGGATCTCGGTGATCGTGTTCTGCATCTGCGCGTCGTCCTGATCGAGCATCATGCGCAGGCTCCACATCATGCTCTGGCGCATCATCGGCACGCGCACGTCGAAGAACACGCCGTAGCCGTCGAGATGCACGCCCCTGGCCCGGGCTTCGCCTTCGAGCATGAACACGCCCGGCATCACGGCGAGAATCTCGCGGTTGAGCTGCTTGGCGCCGTAATCGACGGCGTGTGCCAGCGCGCCTTCCATCACGTAGATGTGATGGCGGAGGTCGGCGAGGTTCAGAGGCTTCGGTGGCGCGGCCGGTGCTTGCGGCGCCACCACGGCCGGCGCGGCGGCCGGCTCCACCAGTCCTTGCGCCGCGGCCGGCGTGACACCCGCCAGCGCCGCGAGAACGATCCACTTGGTCATCTTCATGATTTTGTTATTTGTGATTCGTTATTCGTTATTCGTTATTCCTACTGCTGACCCGTTAATGACACTCGCATCACGTTGTTGAGCATCTGCCGCTGACGCAGATTCTGCTCGTCGAGTCGTCCCAGGCCATCGCGGATCCGCATCAGATCGGCGCGGCGTTGCATGTTCATGTCGACCGTGAACTGCGTGAGCCGGAGCGCGAGCTCGCGCTGCTGCCGCTCTTCGCTGGCGGCGATCAACTGCTGCACGCGCCGGATCGTCGCCTCGTCCGCCGCTGGTGCCGACGCGCGCATCGTGTTTTGTTCGTGCGTCGAGCGGATCTCGTTACGCAGCTGCTGTTCGAGATTCACCAGGGCTGCGCGCCACTCGTCCTGCCCTTCGACTCGCACTTCGCGCGCGGTGCGCGCGGACTGCTCGCTCAGGGCAGGTTTCATCCAGCCAGTCGTGACCGAAAACCCTTCCGAGCTGGATGAAACCTGCAGATTCGCGATACCCGCGCCGGCGGCGATCACGAGCAGGGCGGCGGCCGCCTGCGCCCACGCGGGCACGGTGCTCCACCACCGCGCCGGCCGCAACACCGTTGCCGATTGCGGTTCGGATCTCCTGGTGATGGCGAACCCGAGCTCTGCGTCCGGAGGAACCCACAGCCCCAGCTCCGCGCGCACGTCGCCGAGCGCGGTCACGTCGGCGGCACAGCGCTCGCAGGTGGCCAGGTGCGCGTCCACGCGGTCGCGCATCGCCGCGTCGACCTCTCCATAGAGGTACGCGATCAGGGTGGGCTTGTCGTCACAGGTAAACGGGGTGCTCATGATTCCTTGTCACTTTGATAGCTGGTCACGCCCTGGCTCTCGAGATGCCGGCGCAGGACGGTGAGGCCTTGATACAAACGCGTCTTGACGGTGCTCAGCGGACAGCCTTGCAAGTCGGCGATCTCCTGGAACGTGAGCCCGTG
>CAZEMI010000059.1:0-18861 GCA_964513235.1 uncultured Acidobacterium sp. | reverse complement strand
CTGGCGGGCGGGGCTGAAGTCCCGCCCCGACGATCATTCACGGCTTCCTGGTAAATCCGCAACACGTTCTCGGCCATGTGGGTGACGGTGTAGTGTTGGCGCACCCCTTCCGCGCCGCGGCGGCCGAGCTCGGCCGCGCGCGCGGGATCCTTCCACACATCGTATAGCGCGTCGGCCACGTCGGCGCCCGAAGCCGAGCGCGCGAGCAGGCCGCCGCCAGTGCGCTCGAGGATCTCCGGGAACGCGCCATGATTGGGCTGCACCACCGGCACGCCGCAGGCCATCGCCTCCAGCAGATACAGGCCTTTCGGCTCGTGGTACGGGCTCGGCACCGACAGCACGTCGATGTCGTGAAAGAACTGGACCTTCCTGGCGCGCTCGACAGTGCCGCGGTAGACGAATTCATCGCCAAGCCCGGCCACCCGCAGGCTCTCGGCGATCGCTTCGAGGTACGGCCTGTGCTCGGGCACGAGGTAGCCGGCCGCGAGGAGACGCGAGGGCGGCAATCCCTTCTCGAGCCGAAGCACTTTGTAGGCCTCGGCGAGATTGTGCAGGCCCTTTTCGGGAGCAATGCGCGCGAAATAGCCGATCGTGAACGGATCGCGGCGCGTCCTGGTGGTGACGCTCAAGTCCGCCATGTTCACGCCAAGCGTCCCGACACGCATCTTCGATTCGGGAATCCCCAGGTAGTCGTGCATGAACCGCGCGTAGTACTCGCTGACGGCGATGAACAGATCAACGTCCGCCACCTGGCGGCGCACCAGCTGCATCGCTTCGCTGCGATACGGCTCGGCCAACGCGTCGAGAAACAAGTCCTCGCCCTGCAAGGTGATCACGATCGGACACCCCAGCGCCTGCTGCAACGGCTTCGCCAGGCCAATCAGCAGCGTGTAAGGAATATTGACGACATCCGGGCGCGGCTCGTCTCTCAGGAACTCGAGGAGCTTGTCGATTTCCTTGCGCTGGTGGCCGCCTTCACCGCGGAGTGTCGACACCGTCAGCGCACCCAGTTGCTTCGCGTCCACCGAAATCGAGCCACTGGTGAACGCCTTGATGACGGCCGGCGCGTCGATCAGGCGATCGACGAACCGCGGCGAGTGCCGGAACCACGGCAGGTGCTGATCGAGGTAGACGCTGATGCCGCCAAAAAACACGTGCTCCTTGCGGCTGACGTTCTCTTCATCGGTCAGCGTCGGCGTATAGAACGGCAGCAGCGTGACGTCGTGACCGAGGCGAATCAGCTCGGCCGCGAGAGCGTTGTCGCGCATACAGCTGCCGCAATACATTGCGGCAGCGCCGGCGGTTAGGGAGAGAATTCGCATTGACGATTGAGAATTGAATGATTCGGTGACTGTTGCGCGATTGCCAATTGCGCGATCGTCAATTGTGAATGACGCAATTGGAAATTTGGCGATCGCCAAACAGTCGCGCAATCAATCGATCCCGCAATCGTCAATGTGCGCTCGTGCAAGTCAGGCCAGCCTCTGTATTGCACGGCGAGCGTACAAATGTTCGAACAGATTTCCCTCGTGCGGCTGATCCCACCCAATCTGCGTCGTCGACAGCGGCCCGAAGTTCAGGCGATCGACGTGTGGCGAGGCGACAAAGCGGGCGCGGAACGCCGGGTCGTTGGAGATGCAGGTGACCACCAGCGACGGCCCGAGGCAGTCGGGCAGGTCGGACGCCGGCACCTCGACGACGCTGGCGAAGGGAAACAGGAACTCGCGATTGGCGAGCGGATGGTTCGCGTCGCAGCGAACGATCGTCGGCAGCACATAGGTGCCGCCATGGACCGTCGTTACGCGCTCACCGCCGCGCACCGCGGCCGACACATCGCGCGCGTCCCCCAAGTCGCCACTCATGTCGCCGTCGATCATCGCGGCGATGCGTGTGCCGGTCTCAGGATCCGCAAACGGCGCCAGAACCGCGGCGGCATCGTCGGCGGCCCGGGGCACGACCGTCGCGAGCTTCTTCGCGAGGGCCTCGGCGATCGCGTCGGCATGCCTGGTGACCCAGACGCCCGAGGCGTTCACGCACGAACGGCCGCCGTTGTTCGAGATCGATTCCGCGATCACGTCAATGTAGTGCTCCCATTGGTCCGCGACATCGGGTCCGATCACGACCTTGCTGTAGCCCGGACCGTGAACTTCGACGCGCCCGCCCGCGGCCTTCCAGCGCCTGGTCGAGGCGACGTCACCGAACACCATGCCGCGTCCCGTCGATCGCAGGATCTCGTTTCCGCCCGCGTGATCGGTGGGGTAGTAGGCATACGCATTCGCCGGAGCGCCGGCTTTGATCCACGCATTGATCAGCCGCAACGGCGTCCACGGCTCGGCGCTGCCCGGCTTGAGCACCAGCGGCATCTTCAACACCGTGGCGGGGGCCCACAGTGAATGCACCCCTGGAGAATTGCTGGGCAGCACCACGCCGAGCGCGTCGGTGCGCGCGAAAAAGCTCAACATCTGGCCGCGCACCGTGCCGTAGCCCGAATCGAGCACCGACAGATCGAGACCGCGGGTGAGCCCGGCGAGCACCTCGTCGACTTGGTCGAGCACGCCGTGGACTTTCAGCATGTTGCGGCGCACGTTGCTGAACGGCATGCCGGTGGTGGCCGATACCTGCTCGACGTATTGCTGCGGCGTCTGCATGGTGCCGCTCTCCGGATCGAGCGGCAGCGTGTCGTTGAGGAAGTGATCGGCGGCGCGTCCCGCCATGGCGATGAGATCGGCGACGGGGATTCTCTGGAGCGCCGCGCGGGCCTCCCCCTGGCGCAACAGGTCGCGGCGAATCAGTCCGAGGTTGGCCTGGCTCATCGACACGAACGGTTCGCGCGTGCGGAAGTGCGGCGTCACGACCTGGTTGACACTTCGGTAGGGAACGCCCCACCGAAGGATTGGCAAATGCAGCATGTGTTTTTTCCGGATCCCGGATCCCGGCTCCCGGATCCCGTTAGTAAACGCCCTCGACAACAGATTTTTGGAAGCGCGAGAACGGGCGTACATTCCGCACGCCGTCCCATGGGTATTGCTCGCACGGCGCTTCGCGCTCGCACTCATCGCGTTCGAGGAAGCGCGGCATGAAGAATTCCTTGGTGAGGGTCGTCAGCCGCACGCGGCCGGTCCTCCCGTAGTCGACCACCTTCGTCGGGTTGTCGGGATCGACCACTTCGATCATGGCGCGGGGCGCCGGCGGGTAATAGATGATCGCCCAGTTGTCGTCCCTGGTCGGCGGCTTGTGCGGACCGAGGCCCATCAGCGTGTTGCCGTAGGTCGGCGCGAAGTAGGCGCCTTCCATCAACTCTTCCACGGCGAAGCGGTGGAACTGCGGCGTCATCTCGGTGCCGCCGCAGAACACGCCGGTGATGCCGGCCTTCCTGAGCGACACGCGCTCGCACAACGCCTCGAGCAGTTTCGGCGTGGCGAACAGGCACGTGATCGTGTCGTGGGCTTTCAGGAGCGTGAGCGCCTGGTCGATGACGTGGCGCTTGTAGAGCTCCATCATCTCCATCTCGCCCATCTTGATCAGCTTGATCACCCAGCGCGGATCGAGGTCGACCATGAAACAGATGCCGCCGCGATGCTGCGCGAGATGCTCGATGGCGAGCCGGAGCCGGCGCGGGCCGCTGGGACCGACCATCAGCCAGTCGGCGCCTTTCGGAAACTTGTCGTCCGGCAGCGTCTTGCTGAACAGCTCGTAATCGATGCGAAAGTCGTCGATCGAGATGCGTGATTTCGGCACGCCGGTACTGCCGCCGGTTTCAAACGTGTAGATCGGCCTGTCTTGGTAGGCGCGCGGGACCCAGCGCCGGACCGGCCCACCGCGCAGCCATTCGTCCTGGAAGGGGCCAAATTTGTCGAGGTCCTCGTATTGCTTTACTTCCTGGCGCGGGTCCCAGCCGGCCTTCTCGGACCATTGCAGCCAGAACGGACACCCGGTTTCGGGACTGAAATGCCATTGGATGATGTCGCGGACGTGGGCGTCGAGCGTGGTACGAGCCTTATCGAGTTCGGGAGCGGCGACGGGCATATCAGGGAATTATTTCATAGGGCGAGGAGCGGCAGCATTTCCACCGCTCTTTGGCGGCTTCGGGATGAAGGCCGACGTCTCGGCGACGTAGTTCGCGTACGCGCGCCTGTTCCGCAGCAACGAGCGTTCGAGCAGTTTCCCCGAGATGTTCCACAGGAAATGTGTCATCAGCGCGGGAATGATTAGACCGACCACGCCGCCGGTGGCGGCGCCGAGCAGGCCGAAGGCCCACCACACCAGGGCTTCGCCAAAGTAGTTCGGGTGCCTGGTAGACCGCCACAATCCTGTCTCGAGCACGAGCTTGACGTTCCCTGGCTCGTTGCGAAAACGACGCAACTGCTCGTCGCCGATGGCCTCGAACAGAAAGCCTGCCGCGAAGATCAGGATGCCGACGTAATCCAGGATCGTCAGCGTCCGCGGCGAGACCGAGACGACGGCGAAATACACCGGAATCGACGCAATCCAGGCGATCACCGCCTGCAGGAGGAATACCCTGAAGTAACTGAACCACCACCACGACGGACCGCGCCACTTGCGCATCACCGCATAGCGGAAATCTTCGCCCTGGGTCTGGTTGCGAAAAAAAAGATGCGCCGCCAGACGAATCGCCCAGATCGCCACCAGCGCCAGTGTCAGCCGCGCTCTGGCCGGTGCGCCGTTGCTGGTGAGGTAATAGGTGAGCGCGAGGAGCAGGATGCCTGGTCCCCAGGCAATGTCGGCAATGCTCGAATCCTCGAGCCGCACCGACACGAACCACAGGATCGTGAAGAGAATGACAATGGCGGCGAGGCCGAGCAGCAGCAAATTTTTATTGTGGACCGAATCGCGCTGCCAGGTAGTCGACGAGCGGTTGTTTCTCGGCGTCGCTCATGGCGGCGCCCCACCGCATCATCTTCTCGACTGACCGCGTCCAGCCCGTGGGGGTGAGCCTTTGTTGTTCAACTATATCGGCTTCATGGCAGGTCAGGCATACCCGCCTGTAGGTGATCCCGCCCGCCTCGGTGGCAGGATGCGACGGCACGGGCCGTGGCGCGAAATGCTGCGCAAGATAAGGCTGAAGCACGTCACGTTCTTCGGGCGTAATCGACGCGCCCCAGCGGACCATCTTGTCCACCGACCGCGTCCATCCGATCAGCGACAATTTCTGTCCGCTGATGATGTCGGCCTCATGACAGCTGAGACAACGTTTGTTCAGCACGTCGAGCCCCGCGCCGGCCGGCAGCGGTTGCTGCGCACTCGTCATCGTGCTCGCAAGAACCACGAGAACCCCCGCGAACCAAACCCTTGGAACGCCTGGAGCCCTTGGAACCGCTGGAACCTTGTTCTTCATTTCACCTCGATCCGGACCGAGTCGTATTGATTCCACAGGTAGCCGGACGGGTTCCACTGCGAGACAGCGGGTTGCACGTTGCCCTTCGCGTCGGTGGCGCGCGACAGGATCAAGTACGACTCCGGCCGTGGCGCATTGAACTCGAACGCGAAGGCCCGCCACGAATAGCGCGCCTGCTCGCCGGTGAGACGCGCCGGCCGCCAGGTGGCGCCGTTGTCGATCGACACATCCACGGCCTTGATGTCGTCCTCGCCGGCCCACGCGAAGCCGCCGACCACGACCTTGCCGACCCCTTGCGATGCGCCATCCGCCGGCGTGGTGATCAACGACTTGACCACCAGGCCCGTCAACGGCGCCATGTCTTTCGCATCAACCGCCGCGCCCGGTGCGACGCGCCGCGTCGGATAGCGATACGCGGTGGCCACCCAAAAGCTGTCCGAGTCTTTCGCGAGCACGTTCAGCGCATTGACCCACTTCACCGAATACGCGCCTTCCCAGCCCGGGATGATCGCGCGCAGCGGTGCGCCATGCACCAGCGGAATCGCCTCGCCGTTCATGGCGTAGGCGATGATCGTGTCGGGGTGCATCGCCTTGGCCATCGGCACCTGGCGCACGAACGCCGGCATGGTGCCGAGCGGCCGATCGGCGGCATGCATCTCGACGTTGGTCCCGCCGGTCTTGACGCCGGCCTTCTTCAGGACGTCAGCCATGCGCGCACCGGTGAAGCGCGCGGTACTGACCGCGCCTTTCTCCCACTGGATGCCCGCCACCGCCGGTTGAAAGAACGCCCGGCCGTTGCCGGCGCATTCGAGCGTGACCGTCGTCGTCACCGCCGGGAGCTTTTTGATCTCGTCAACGGAGAGCGAGAACGGCGAGTTCACTTCGCCGCCGACCTTCAAGCCGAACGTCGCCGGGTCGACCTGGGGGATCGGCAGGTGCGAGCGCACGTAGAAGGCATTGTTCGGCGTGATGAACGTCCGCAGCAGTTGCGCCGGCGTCTCGAAGTCCGGCGGACGAATCGATCGGATGATCAACTGTTCCTTGCCGTATATCTGCCGGGTGGAGCGTGCTTGCGCGAAGAGCACGCATCGATCGACTTGGAGCGCGGCCGTGGCCATCGCCAGGGAAGTAAGGACGTCTCGTCTCGAGATCATTGCCGAGGATTATAGCGTTCCGGATGAACCGCCGCGCTCATTGGCGCGGTCGAGGCAGCCGCAACGCAACGAGCGACCCGGGATGCGTCGGGCTTCCCACCTGCACCACGACGTACTGACGGCCACGGTGCAGATAGCCCATCATGCCGTATTGCCCGGGCGCGGGCAGCTTGATCGTCGCCAGCCGGCGGCCCGTTTTCTTGTCGAGCGCGTAGAGCACGGGATCGACACCCGGCGCCGTGAGCAGCAGCGTCTTGGTCGGCATCATGATCGCGTGCACGGTTTGCCCGGTGGGCGGGAGCGTCATGCCGCGCAGGGCCGGGTGATTGCGGATGTACTCGGGCGTATCGCCGTTGGGCGTCTCCCAGAGAAACTCGCCGGTCGTCATGTCGATGGCGATGATCCGGCTGTACGGCGGCTTCCAGATCGGCAATCCCTGCGGGCCGCGCAGGTCGCCGCGATTGGCCACGACCCAGCGCGCCACCGTGCGTCCGGTCGTCTTCGGATCCTCGGGCTCGTCCATCTTCGAGCCCGGCACCATGTTCTCCGAGCGGCACAGCCGCTGCGTGGTGACAAACAGCACGCCGGTCTCAGGATCCGCGACGGTCGGACCATTGATGTTGCTGGCCCCGGCGGGGCAGCTCACAAACGATCGCCGCCCCGACGGATGGCCCACCTGGATCGGCGGGTTGAAGAGCGGGCCGGTCTTATACCGCTTCATGATCTCCACGGCTTCCGCGCGGAGCTCGGGCGTGAAGTCGATCAGCACGTCTTCAGTGAGCTCCTGGATCTCGAGCGGCTTCGGCTTGGTGGGAAATGGCTGCGTCGGCGACAGGATCTCGCCGGGGAGATCCGACGCGGCGACGGGGCGCTCTTCAATCGGCCAGATCGGTTGTCCGGTCTCGCGATTGAACACGTACGCGAAGCCTTGCTTGGTGGTCTCGACGACGATCGGCGTGCGCGTGCCGTTGATCGGCACGTCGAGCAGCACCGGCGCCTGCGGGTTGTCGAAGTTCCAGATGTCGTGGTGCACCATCTGGAAATGCCACGCGCGCCTGCCGGTCTTGACGTCGAGCGCGAGCAGGCTCGTGCCAAACAGGTTGTTGCCGGGACGGAAGCCGCCGAAGAAGTCGATCGTCGGCGGGTTGGTGGGAATGTAGACGAGGCCGCGCGCCGGATCGGCGGACATCGGCGCCCACGACGACACGTCGCCCGTGCGTTTCCACGCGTCGTTCTGCCACGTGTCGTGGCCGAACTCGCCCGGCCGCGGGATGACGTGGAACTTCCACAGCGGCTTCCCGGTACGCGCGTCGTAGGCGAGGATGTCGCCGGGAATGTTCTCCTGGCGCGTCTGGTAATAGCCCTGCTCGTGCACGTTGCCGACCACGACGACGCCGTTGACGACGATCGGCGGCGACGAGGTGGAGAGGTTTCCCAGATCGCGCGGGATGCCGTGATCCGGATCGTATTTGTACCCGGACGTGAGCCAGGGCTCCCAGTCCTTGACGAGGTCGGGCAGCATGTCGACCACGCCGGTCCGCGGAAAGCCCGGCAGCGGCACGGGCGTGCCCCAGTTCTCGAGGTGCTCGCCGGACTTTGCGTCGATGGCGTGGAGGAAGAATGCCGGCGAGGTATAGAAGATGACCGGGCGGCCCGCAACCTCGGCGAAAGCGACGCCCTTGCCGTAGTTGTTGCGCATCCCGCGCATCCATCTCGTGGTGTGCGGCTCGCGGTAGGTCCAGATCGTTTCACCGGTTTCCGGATCGATGGCCGCGACGGTGCGGCGCGCGCCCGCCACCGTGTAGAGCAAGCCGTTCACATACAGCGGCGTCGAACGAAAAATCGGATCCGCGGTCGGGCCGAAGTTGTCGCCGCGCCACGTCCATGCCACTTCGAGCGTCGAGACGTTCTCAGCGGTGATCTGGTCGAGCGGGGAGAAGCGCGTGTGCTGCGCGTCGCCGCCGATGTAACGCCACTCGCCGATCGGCGCGGCGGGTTGCGCGAGCAGGCCATACGACGCCGCCGCCACCGCGGCGCAGGCAAGGAGCAGTTTGGAGGTCATGGCGCCGTGGATTATACGGCCTGCCGTGCGCGGCGGAGCCGGGGTTATTCGCCCAGTCGCGCGAGCAAGTCGCGCCATCGGCGGCGAACACGACTACGCGCGGCTGTCATTTCTTGGCTGGCACAGAGATAGTGTCGCCCGCCCGCACTACTTCACTCAAATTGACTTGAATCCTGACGAATCGCTTTAAGGGGCGGCGTCTCGCAAATACGCTCTTTGCATGCTCGACGTTATCCCAATGTCGTTATCGATGTTGAGATGGACCTTAACGGAGATGGCGACCATTGGCGATATCGTCTTGAATTCTCTCAAGACAATCAACGGGTACCAAAGGTCAGTAAAGAGCAGGTATGGCGAGGCTCGAGGCAAATTGCTAACAGACCGGATCCGGCGGACATCGAAGATCCGAGTCGCCTGACTCAGACCTATCTGCAGCAAGTGAACGCCAATAAAGATTTTCGGCCCGTCGTCGAGGCACTTGCCCAGATCCGCTATTTGCATTTAGTTCCGCAGCTTGTGCGCGAACCAGACCGGTCCGTTGGTAAGGTGCGCGATCCATTCGGCGGCGATTTCCTCGAGCAGCTCGCGCGCACGCCGAAACGGACGCTCGACTCTAGGTTGAAAAAAATTGCTGCGGCGTTGCGAGTCGCAGTCCCGCAGCTTGAAGAACTTGAACTTGAGCGCTATCTCGCAACAGGAGTTGCTCATCTCAAGGGACTCTACAAACACTGGAGACCGAATGCAGGCTGGCAGACCGAGGATCAGTTCTCCGATGGGACTCTTAGACTATTAGGGTTGCTATGGGTATTTCTTGACGGCAACGCGCCGCTGCTTCTCGAAGAGCCAGAACTTTCTTTACACACAGAAGTCGTTCGCTATTTGCCTCAGATGATGCATCGACTCGGAAAAAAGGCTGCCCGGCAGATCCTGGTGAGCACACACTCGGTGGAGCTCTTATCGGATCCTGGTATCTCCCTCGAAGAGATTATGCCGCTCGTGCCATCGCCTGCAGGCGGAACAACGTTGATGATTGCTTCCGAAGACAAACAGGCTCGCGCTCTGGTTGAGGGCGGTCTTGTCGCTGCTTCAGCGATCGTTCCGCGGTCGGCCCCTGCTAACGCTTCGCAACTGGCCTTGTTCGGTGAGTAATGCCAGAAGTTTCAGTTGTCATTGAGGGGACAGGCGACGTCGCAATCGTAAAAAGAATAGTCGAGCTCAGGGGCTGCACCATTGGGACAGTGTACGGTCGGGCCGGCAAGGCAGCGATCGATGCTTCAATAGGCGGCTATAACAATGCGGCCCGCTCTACCCCTTGGCTGGTTGTCCGCGATCAAGACTCAGATGCACTTCGTCCGTCCGAGTTGATAACAAGGATCTTGCCGACTCCATCGAGATGGATGCGATTTCGAATTGCTGTCAGGGAAATGGAAGCTTGGTTGTTGGCTGATCCTGAAACCTTGAGCGATTACCTCCAAGTGTCACGAGTTCGTGTTCCAGCGCAGCCAGAGACTCTTGCCGATCCCAAGGGGGCGTTGGTCAATATGGCGCGTCACTCGAGACGCGCTGCCATTCGTGCGGACATGGTTCCTGAAGCCGGCGTGTCGGCAGTCGTCGGGCCTGGCTACGTCGCACGGGTTAGCGAATTTGCAGCTACCCGCTGGCGACCTGAAGTGGCTCGGACGAATAGTCGTAGCCTCGACCGTTGCATGGGCCGCGTCACGGAACTCGCAGGTTACCGCGTCAATGAGCGTCGATAACGTCCGGGTAACGCACCACGAATCTGGTACGTCAAGGCTTAATGCCGCGCGCTTTAATGTCCTCACTCATCACCCAATCTCTCAAGCAATGCGCGCCACCGACGACGGGCAACCACCATGTTCTGTCCGTTGGCGAGGGTGATCTCGCCGGTGCCGTCGCTGAAGGGCTTGGCTTCCTTCACCGCATCGAGGCGGATGATCGCGGTGCGCGACACCTGGAAGAAGCGCCGCTCGTCGAGCCGGCGGGCGAGGGCGGCCAGCGTGGGCTGCATCGACAGTTGCTCGGTGGCGGTGACGAGGTGCGTGATGCCGTCGACGAACGTGAACGCCACCACCTCGGTGACGGGGACGACGCGGAAGCGGGCGCCGCGGCGGGCGAGGAAGCGTGTCGGGGCGAGCCCGGTGGCGTGCGACAGTTGCTCGAGCGCGCGATCGCGCTGCGCCGACTTGTCCGCCGTAGTCTTGACGAAGGCGGAAGCCTTGGCGGAGGCGAGGCGCACGCGATCGAGGGCGGCGGCCAGGCGCGCGCGATTGACGGGTTTCAGCAGGTAATCGAGCGCCGACAGCTCGAACGCGTCCACCGCGTATTGATCGAACGCGGTGCAGAAGATCACCGCCGGCCGCGGCTGGCCCAGCGACGCCGCCACATCAAGGCCGCTGGCGCCCGGCATTTGAATGTCGAGCAGGACGAGATCGGGGCCGAGCGCGGCGATCTGCTCGGCGGCCTGCACGCCGTCCTCGGCCTCGCCGACGATCTCCACATCGGGATGCGCGGTGAGCAGCTGGCGCAGCCGCTCACGCGCCGGCTGTTCATCGTCGACCAGCAATGTGCGAATCACGTCAAGCCCCAAGCCCTCAAGCCCTCAAGCTTTTACCACCATCACCGTCACGTCATCCTGATCCTGCCGCGAGCCACGATGCGCGCGAACCGCGTCGAGGATGGCCGTGCAGAGCTCGGCGGCCGATCGATGGCGGAGGTCACGAAGGACTTCGGCGAGCTTGGCATCGCCGAACTCCGCGCCCGCCTGATCCAGCGCATCGTAGACACCGTCGGTGACGGCGACCAGTACGGATCCGGAATCGAGCGGCACACCGTGCGATCGAAACAGGCCGGATTCGATCAAGCCCAGGGCGGGCCCGGTGGCGTCGAGACGCAGCGCCTCGCCGGAGCCGGGCGGTAACACCAGCACCGACGGATGGCCCGCGTTCACGAGCGTGAGCCGGTGTTCGGAGGCGTCGAGCACGCCGTAGATCGCAGTCGCATAACGTGCGCCGTCGGTGGTGGCATGCACGTCTTCGTCGATCGCGGCCATCAGCGCCTCGGGGCCGAGGTGCGCGAGCGTGGCGGCGGTGTGGACGCGCGCCTGCACGGCGGAGGCGACCAGGCCGGCCGCCACACCCTTGCCGGACGCGTCGCCGAGCAGCAGCGCCCAGCGCGACTCCGCGAGGGGAAAGCAGTCGTAGAAGTCGCCGCCCACGCCGCGCGCCGGCAGCGAGGCCGCCGCGCAATCAAACCCGGGGATCACCGGGAGCGAGCCCGGCCACATGTGCGCCTGCACGTCCGAGGCCGCGACGATGTCCTGATCCACCGTCTGGCGGGCCAGGCGCGTCCGCACGCGATCGAGCGTGGCCGCGAGCTTGATTCGCGACACCGGCTTGAGCAGGTAGTCGGTGGCCTCGAGCGCGATGGCGTCGAGCGCGTATTGATCGAACGCGGTGGCGAAGACGATGAACGGCCGCGGCTCCGGCAACGACGCCGCCAGGGCCGTGCCGCGCACTTCTGGCATTTCGACATCGAGAAAGAGGAGGTCGGGGTGGGTGTTGCGAATCACTTCGCGTGCTTCGACGGCGCTGCCGGCCTCGCCGACGACCGTGACATCGCCGGCCGCGGCCAGCAACTGCTTCATCCGCACGCGTGCCGGCGGCTCATCGTCCACGAGCACGGCGCGGATCACGCGGCCACCTTTGCGTTCGGCATCGAGATGCGCGCCACCGTGACGCCCGCGGTGTCATCTCGCGTCAAACGGAACGAGGCGCGGTCGCCGAAGTGACCTTTCAATCGCTCGCGCACGCTGTGCAGGCCGAAGCCCTCGCCGTCCGGCGCCGCCTGCCCTGAGCGAGCGGCAGCGTGTTCGGTGTCGCGAGTCGAATGGGCTTGGCCTTGCGCCCTGGGTCCGGTGTTGCGCACTTCAAGCATGATCTGATCCGTGCTACTCCGCACGATCACGTCGATGCGTCCGGGCTCGCGCGCCTGCGACACGCCGTGCTTCACGGCGTTTTCGAGCAGCGTCTGCAGCAGCATCGAGGGAATCTGCGGCGCGGGCAGGGAATGATCCGAGTCGATCGAGAAGGTCAGCCGCTGGCCGAAGCGCGCCTGCTCGACGTCGAGATAGGCGCGCGCAAAGGCCAGCTCCTGGTCGAGCGGCGCCCATTCCGAATCCGATCGGCGGAGCGTATAGCGGAAAACCTCTGCGAGCTGCTCGACCACTTCATCGGCGCGCGCCGGGTCGGTGTGGATCAGCGACGCGATCGCGTTCAAGGCGTTGAACAGGAAGTGCGGATTGATCTGCGCGCGCAGCGCCTTCAGCTCCGACTTGCTCGATTGCAGGCGCAGCGCCTGGGCCAGTTGATCCTGCTCCTGCCGGCGCCGCTGCAGGCGGATGTTCTCGAGCATGAAGACGAACACGCCCCCGAGCGATCGCAGCAGCGCCACATCCTCGCTGAGGATCCGCCGCGTGCCGGGCGCCTTCAACACCGCGATCCGCACCGGCTGGTTCGAGGCCGGCGTGGCCAGGTCGACCTCCGCCTCCGCGTGGCCGGCGGGCTCGGGGCCCAGGCGGATGGCAATCGGCGCGCCGAAAATGTCGCTCAGCCGCGTTTGGGTCACCTCGATCAGCGAGTGTTCATCCGTCGCCGGCTGCATCGCCGCCAGGACGTGCTTGACGGCTTCGACGGGCGTGAACTCGCGGCCGAGCCACATCCGGTCCAGCCAGCGCTCGAGGCGTGCGAGGATCGCCGGCATCACCATCGCGATGGGGACCAGCGCCACCGCAAACAGCCATGGCCGGGCGGCCCCGCCGGGCAACAGCTCCAGCCACGGCAACGCCGCCGCAAAATACACGCCGAGCACGAACACGCTCAACAGGATCAGCACCCCGCGCTTGACGACGAGGTCATAGAACGCGAAGCGGTTCTCGAAGTACGCGGAGGCGACCAGGAAATAGATCGGCGCGCTCTTGCTGACACGCGCCAGGATGCCGATGATCAGCAGGTCTTCGCGCATGAAAATCAGCGCGATGAACACGCCGCTCAGCGCGATGAACAGAAAGATCATCACGGTGCGCAGCCCCGCCTGGTCCGGCGTGGGCGCCGGCCGGGGCCGCTGCAGCATCAACACCGTGCAATACAGGCTGGCGAGCGTGAACAGCCCGCCGATGCTGCCGCCGATCCACGGGTCGAGCGGCGACGGCCGCGGCACCAGTCCGAAGATCGCCGCGATGATGTAGAGGCCGGCCGCCGGGGAGATCACGTACATCAGCTGCAGCAGGCGGTCATACACCGGCGGCGCGGCCAGCTCGTCTCCACACTTCGATTGGAGGAGCACGGTGTGCATGATGATCGGCGGAAACAGGTAGACGACGATGAGCGTGCCGAGGTCGAGCCAGCCGTAGCCGGTGTCACCCGAGAGGTTGCGGAATTCGATCAACGCATTCAGCACGAACCACACCGTGCTGATCAGGAACAGGGTCAGGCTGGGCCGGTCGGGACGTTCGCCGCCGGCCATCGTCTCGCCCGCCGCCTCCCGCCAGACGGGACTGAGCTGGCGAAGGCTATAGACCGAGGCGGCGCCATAGGCGTACGCGCCAAACAGGTAGACGAACAGAAAGACGAGGCTGATCAGGACCATCTGCCTGTCTTCTTATACGCGAATCGCGTGCCCAACCACGCCGAATCGGGCGCGAGTGGTTGATTCGAGCGATCGAGCGGCGGCGGGGAACCCTCGTGCGGTAACCTTCGTGGTGAACCCTCGTGATTACCAGGTTCGCGCCGGCTCCAACAGGGCACTTACACCTCGGGCATGTTGTGAACGCGCTGCAGGTGTGGGGTGCCGCGCACGATCGCGACGGCCAGGTGCTGCTGCGGATCGAGGATCACGACCGCCAGCGATCGCGTCCCGAGTACGAGGCGTCGATTCTCGAGGACCTGGCCTGGCTCGGGTTCGTTCACGATGGCGCCATCACCAGGCAAAGCGAGCGCGACGCGATCTATCGAAAGGCGCTGCAGCCGTTAATCGATCGAGAGTTGGTGTTTGGGTGCACCTGCTCACGCGCGGAGATCGAATCGGGATCCGGGATCGGGCCCGCCTCCGCTCGCGAAGATTCAGGGCTGCGCTACCCAGGCACGTGCCGCGAAAAAGATGTTCCTCTTACCGACGGTGTCGCGTGGCGCGTGCGGATGGATCCCGGCGTCGAGCGGTTTTTCGACGAGCTGCTCGGGCCGCAGGAACAGGACCCCAGCCGGCAATGCGGCGACGTTCTGGTTCGCGATCGGCTCGGCAACTGGACCTATCAATTTGCCGCGACCGTCGACGATCACCTGCAGAAGGTGACCGACGTGATCCGCGGCGTGGATTTGCTCGCCTCGACCGGCCGGCAGTTGCGCCTCGCGAAACTGCTCGGCCGCGCCACGCCGCCGCGGTTCCGGCATCACCCACTGGTCATGAAATCGCCCGCGCAGAAGCTGAGCAAATCCGACGGCGACACAGGCGTGCGGGAGCTGCGGGCGCAGGGCTGGACCGCCGAACGGGTCCTCGAAAAAGCCCGCCTTCTGATACGCTAGTGGCATGAAGACAGCTCTATTTCTGGCTCTGGCCGCGGTCCTGCTCGCGCCGGCTGTCCCGCTGGCGCACCCGGGCCACGACCACAAGTTGATGGGCACCATCACCGCGATCGACAAGAACAAGGTTGTGGTGAAGACCACCGAAGGCAAGGACATGACCTTCGAGATCACGCCGCTCACCACCTTCAAGCGCGGCAAGCAGAAGGGCGCCCAGAGCGACCTGAAAGCGGGTCTTCGCGTGGTGGTCAACATCGGCGACGGCGTTGAGCCCCTGAAGGCCAAGGACGTTCAGTACACGGCCACGACGACCACCACCGCGAAGCAGTGACCGCGGCTTTGGCCATCGCGGTCAAGGATGCCACCGAGACGTGGCGCGACGGCCGCTTCCGCTGGGCGGCCGGACTCCTCTTTCTTCTCCTCGTCGCCGCCATCGCCGGCGGCGCTCAACACCAATCCCAGATCGCGCGGCAGCACGCCGACGCGCAGCTCGCCGAGCGCGACGCCTGGCTCGACAAGGGCGACATGAACCCGCATGCCGCCGCGCATTACGGCGCGTTCGTGTTCAAGCCCGTGCAGCCGCTGTCGGCAATCGATCCCGGTCTCGATCCGTTCCTCGGCGTGTTCGTGTTTCTCGAAGCGCACAAGCAGCAGCTGGCGCGTCACCGGCCGATCGAAGATGCGTCCCCAACCCGCCGTCTCGGGTTGCTGACGCCCGCCACGGCGGCGCTGCTGCTGTTGCCGCTGCTGGTGGTGTCGCTGACCTTCTCGAGCTTCGCGGGGGAGCGCGATCAGGGCACGCTCCGCCCGCTGCTCGCGCTCGGCATCAGCCGATGGTCGTTGCTCGCGGGAAAGGCGCTCGGCGCGCTGATGCCGCTGCTGCTGGTGATCGGGCCGGCGGCGATCATCGGCGCGGTGTTCGTGTGGCTCAACGCGCCCGCCGATCCTGATGCCGCCGTCGGCGCGCGCGCGCTCGGCTTGCTCACGCTGTATCTCGCGCACGCCGTGATTTGGACAGGACTCGGCCTCGCCGTGTCGGCGCGGGCGCGCTCGCAGGCCAGCGCGCTGGTGGTGTTGCTGGCGTTGTGGTTCGGCAATGCCTTCGTGATGCCGCCCGTGGCGATGGCCATCGCGAAGTGGGCGGCGCCGTCGCCGTCGGCCATCGAATTTGCCGCCGCCATCGAGGATGAGAAAGACACCTGGCCGACGTGGGACGAGCGCGTCGACGGCGTGATGCAACGCTTTCTCGACGGCGAATTCGAGTCGACACTCGCCCCGGCGAACGTGGAAGTGGTCGCGCTGCTCGAGTCGGAGGCGCAGGAGACGGCGCTCTACGATCGGCACTTCACTGGCCTCTTCGAGCGCTACGAGCACCAGGCCCGCGCCTACGAACGGGCCGGCGTGGTGGCGCCGACGCTCGCCGCCCGCGTGTTGTCGATGGCGCTGGCCGGCACCGACGACCTGCATGATCGCGCCTTCGCCGCGGCTGCCGCGCAGTACCGCACCGCGATGCTGGGGACGCTCAACAGCGAGCTCGCGCAATCCGGGCGCTTGAACAGCTTCGACTATGTGCGCGGGCGCGACCTGTGGGAGAAGGTGCCGCCGTTTGACTATCAGGTGCCGACCGCGTGGTGGGCGGTGTCGCAGCGTGCGTGGAGCGTGGTGGTGCTCGGCGCGTGGCTCGCCGCCATCAGCGCCGCCGCGGTATGGAGCGTATCGTCGATGAGGCTCGAATAGAGTCTTGAAGGCCGCGAACCAGATGCATTTGAGCCAAGTGTCCCGATCAGCCTTCAAGACTCTCGCCCCGCCGGAGGCGGGGCCAAGAGACGCTGCCCTAGCGAGGCGGAGCCGCTCCGCACCTGCTCGCCGGTCAGAGGCGGAGCCTCGCTAGTGATCGCGTTCCTCGCGCGGCATGAATGGCGCGTGCTGACGGCGAGCGCCGTGGTGCAGTGGGTGATCGTGATCTTCGGGATCGCGCTGCTGACGGCATCGGGGCTGGGCGCGGCGCGCGCCGCTCGCGAGCAGCGGACGTTCCAGGCGTTCGCCGCACGAACCTCGCAGCAGCTCGCGCAGGTTGCTTCGGCGCGGGCCGACGTGGTGGCCAACGACAAGGGCTGGCTTGCGCTCGTGCCGCCTGCGCCACTGGGCGCGCTGGCCGTGGGGCAGAGCGACGTTTACCCGGGCTACCTCAAGGTGACCGCACGAAATCTCGACGCGGTGGTCACCGGCGATCAGATCGAGCATCCGCTGGCCGTCGCCTCCGGACACTTCGACGCCGCGTTCGTGGTGCTGTTCCTCTATCCGCTGCTGATCCTCGCGGTCAGTTTCGACCTGACGGCCACCGAACGCGACCGCGGCACGCTGCGAATGGTGCTGGCGCAACCGGTGCGGCTCGGTGAGGTGGTGGCGGCGAAGATGATCGCGCGCGCGCTGCTGCTGGCGCTGCCGGTGATCCTGATTCCCGTGGTCGTGGCGACGGCGACCAGTGACACGATCGTTCCGGCATCACTGCTCGTCTGGACCCTCACGGTCATCGCCTATGGATCGATCTGGCACGGCATCGCGTTGTGGATCAACTCGCGCGGATGGAACGCCGCCGCGAATGCGCTGGTGCTCGCCGGCCTCTGGCTGATCTTCGCGATCGTCGGGCCGGCATCGATCAACCTCCTGATCGCGATTCGGTATCCGATGCCGTCCCGCGTGGCAGCGGCGGTGCAGGCGCGCGCCGCCACGCAGGAGGCCACGGTGCAGGGCAGCCGCCAGCTCGGGCAGTTCCTGCAGGACCATCCGACCTCCGCCAACGTCGGCCAGGAGGGCATGCGCCAGTTCGCGATGCTCCAGGCCGCCCGCGACCAGCAGATCGCCGATCGCCTGCAGGCGGTGGAGGCGAGCTTCGACGCGCAGTTGCACCGGCAACAGCGGCTCGCGTCGTGGCTCAGCGTGCTGTCGCCGACGATGGTGGCGCAGGGCGTGTTGCTGGAGGCGGCGGGGACGAGCGCGTCGAGGTTCGATCACTTCCGCGCCGAAGCGCTCGCGTTTCAGCAGCAATGGAAGGCGTACTTCGAGCCGAGGGTGCTTGACGCCGCGACGCTCACCGCCGCGGAACTCGAAGCCGCTCCGGTGTTTCGCTATGCTGATGCGCCGGCGTCCACTATGGCGAGACGCACGGCATTGCCGATTGCCGCGATGGCGGTGGCGGGCGCCTGGCTGCTGTTCGTCGGGATGCGAAGCTATCGAGGATACGCGTTGTGATTGAAGCGGTGCGATTGAGCAAGAGTTTCGATGGCGTCGTTGCGGTCGACGCGGTTGATCTCACGATTAAAGCTGGCGAGGTCTTTTGCCTGCTTGGTGCCAATGGCGCCGGCAAGACCACCACCATCAATCTGTTCTTGAATTTCATCCCGCCGACATCTGGCGAGGCCCGCATCTGCGGGCTCAACGTCGTCGAACATCCGTTGGAGAGCAAGAAACGCCTCTCCTATATTCCCGAGCAGGTCACGTTGTATCGAAACCTGACCGGCTTGGAGAACCTGCGGTTTTTCAGCCGACTCGCCGGTAGCGTGGCCGATACCGATCAGGAGCTGCTGGCGATCCTGGCGCAGGCAGGCCTGGGCGAAGAGCAGGCCCGCCGCCGTGTGGCCACGTATTCGAAAGGCATGCGGCAGAAGATCGGCATCGCGATCACGATCGCGAAAC
>CAZEMI010000058.1:0-18597 GCA_964513235.1 uncultured Acidobacterium sp. | reverse complement strand
AGTGCTGCTTGTGGAGGATGCCGATGGGGTGCGCGAGCTGACCAAGAGACTGCTCCAGCGGCTGGGCTATACGGTGCTGGTGGCTGCGAACGCAGATGAAGCGATTCGGCTGTTCAACGAACATTCATCCATCGACCTGCTCCTGACCGACGTCGTGATGCCGGGTGCCAGCGGACCAGAATTGACCACGCGGCTGGTGGGGGAACGGCGAGCGCTCAGAGTGATCTATATGTCTGGGTATACCGAGGACGCTATCGTCCAGCATGGAGTCCTCAAGCCTGGGATCGCGTTCCTGCACAAACCGTTTACCTCCGAAACGCTCGGACGGAAGATCCGCGAAGTGCTCGAACAGTAAGTCTCCCCCAGCCCTTGCATAACCGACCATTCCCGTCGGACCTCTTTGAGGGGCATCATCGCTATCACGCATCCGTAGCGCTTGGGCTGTGACGGAAATCCCGGCGTTGGTTATTCCGCGGGATAAGCCATACGCACAACCTCCGGCATTTCCCTTGCGGGTGTGGCGCAATGGACAGCTCATGCCACGCTTGCAGCGGCACGGGCATGATCGAGTGGCGATAGAAATGCCGACGATTCTGGCGATGTCGACTGCCCGGCGACGTCCTATACTGGGAGGTGCCGTAGCGTCATCGAGCGTGCGACAAAGCTGTCCAGGCATGGATCGCGATCGCCCGTAAGTGATCGCGGGACCTTAGGAGGTCTGACACAATTCGGGTTTGCGGGCTCATCCACTCGTCTGCAAACTATTGATTCTAAAGACGGAGAGATGTCCGAGTGGTTGAAGGAGCACGCTTGGAAAGCGTGTGTACGAGAAATCGTACCAAGGGTTCGAATCCCTTTCTCTCCGCCATCTCACTTCGCCTTCGGCTCGTTCGATGTCGGTTCGAAAGGTCCTCAGCCACGCAGCCACGAGCTGCGCTCGCCGCTAGCGGGGTCGAATCCCTTTCTCTCCGCCAGCCTTCGCCAAGAAGGGCGCGAAGGCTGTCTCGCTGAGGAACCCCGCTGGTCCAGTTGATGCAGGAAGCCTCAGGATGGAGCCGAAAGACTTCGTTTATGTCCTTCGCAGCGATCGCAACCCACTCAAACACCACACCGGCCTCACCTCGAATGTAGAGCGTCGACTCGCGTGGCACAACGCGGGGCAGAATACCCACACCATTCGGGATCGCCCATGGAGTCTCGTGGGTTCATTTCAATTCCCTGATGAAGATCGCGCTACGGGTAAACGCCCAGCGCTGCGGTAAGATGCGCGCGGACGGGCCTCGGCCCGAAAGGATCCCGTGGCCCTCGAGCCTTCGCTATTCGTCATCTTCGGCGCCACCGGCGATCTGTCGGCGCGCAAACTTCTGCCCGCGCTATGCAAGCTGGCCGCCGCCGGCATCCTTCACCCGAAAACGCAGGTCGTCGGGCTCGGACGGGGCGCCAAGACTCGAGAGGCGTTCCAGGCCTGGGTGCGTGAGGCATTGGCGGCCGCCGGTCTACCGCCGGAGCAAATCGCCGCACTGTCCGATGATCGGCTTCACTACTTATCGATGGGCGACGGCCACGCTGATGATTACCGTCGCCTCGGCCAGACGCTCGACGCGCTTGGCCGCGAGCACGCGGCGCCCAATGTGACCTTCTACATGTCGATGCCGCCCGCGGCGTTTCCCGACACGGTGACGGGCCTCGGCGACGCCGGCCTCAATCGACGCGACGATGGGTGGACGCGCGTGGTCATCGAAAAGCCCTTCGGCCGGGATCTGACTACGGCGCAGGAGCTCAACGAGCTGATCCATCGCTACTTCAAGGAGAAGCAGGTCTACCGGATCGATCACTATCTCGGGAAGGAAACGGTTCAGAACCTGCTGGTGTTGCGCCTCGGCAACGGCCTGATCGAATCGGCGTGGAACCGCGAGCGCATCGAGAGTGTCCAGATCACCGTCGCCGAGACGCTTGGCGTCGGCACGCGGGCCGGCTATTACGACACCGCCGGCGCGCTCCGCGACATGGTGCAGAACCACCTCGCGCAACTGCTCTCGCTGGTAGCGATGGAAGTGCCGGGATCGTTTGATGCGGACGCGATCCGTTTCGAAAAGATCAAAGCCCTCCGATCGATCGAGCCGATTCGACCCGAGCGCGTTGTCCGCGGCCAGTATGCGGCGGGCTCGATTGCCGACCGCAGGGTGCGCGGCTATCTCGAGGAAGACGGCGTCCCGAAGTCATCGCAGACCGAAACCTTCGTGGCGCTCGAGCTGTTCGTCGATTCGTGGCGGTGGCAGGGCGTCCCGTTCTACCTGCGCACCGGCAAGTGCCTGCCCAAGCGCATGACGCAGATTGCGGTCCGCTTCCGCGAGGCGCCGGTCAGTTTTTTCCGCAAGCTCGGATGCACGCAGGACACCGCCGACATCCTGCTGATCACGCTGCAACCCGACGAAGGGTTCGCGCTCTACTTCGACATCAAGGTGCCGGGCGATCCCTTCGAGCTGCGCCGCATCCCGCTGCGATTCAGCTACAAGGAACGCTTCGACGTCGTCCCCGAGGCGTATCAAACGCTGATTCAGGATGTGATGGAAGGCGATCAAACCCTGTTCGTCCACGCCTCCGAGGTGGAAGAGTCGTGGCGGCTGTTCATGCCCCTGATCGAGAGACCGCCGAAGGTGCGGGCCTACGCGGCGGGCACGTGGGGACCACGTGAAGCCGATTCGCTGGCCATCCTCGACACCGAGATCTGGCAGGGCAACTGAAGATGGCGAATCACGCAAACGCGCAGGTCGGTGTGATTGGCATGGCGGTCATGGGCCGCAATCTCGCGCTCAACATCAACGACCACGGATTCACCGTCGCGGTCTTCAACCGCGATCCGAAGCTCAGCGAAGCGGCGGTCGGCGAAAGCGGCGGCACGATGGTGGCGACATCGAGCCTCCAGGACCTGGTCGGCCGCCTCGAGCGCCCGCGCAAGATCGTGATGATGATCAAGGCCGGCGCCCCCGTCGATCAGGTGATGGGCGATCTGCAGCCACTGCTCGACCGTGGCGACATTGTTGTCGACGGCGGCAACTCCTGGTACGAAGACACGCAGCGGCGGGAAAAAACCTACACGGCCGCGGGCCTGCGGTTTGTTGGTACCGGCGTCTCGGGTGGAGAAGACGGCGCGCGCAACGGCCCGTCGATCATGCCTGGTGGCGCCCCGGACGCCTACGCCGCGCTGGCGCCGATCTTCGAAGCGATCGCGGCCAGGACCGATTCGGGACCGTGCGTCACGCATGTGGGTCCGGACGGCGCCGGCCACTTCGTCAAGATGGTGCATAACGGCATCGAGTACGCCGACATGCAGCTCATCGCCGAAGCGTACGACGTGCTGCAGCGCGCCGGCGGCCTCACACCGGATGCGCTGGCCGAGGTGTTTGCCGCCTGGAACCGCGGGCCGTTGGAATCGTTCCTCATCGAGCTGACCGCCGAGGTGTTCACGGTCCGCGATCCAAAGGGCGGCGGGTTCCTGGTCGACGCGGTGCTCGACCAGGCCGGACAAAAAGGCACGGGCCAGTGGACGGCGCAAGTCGGTTTGACTCTCGGCGTGCCTATCCCCAGCATTGCGGCGGCGCTCGATGCGCGCGTGCTCTCGAGCATGAAGGCGGACCGGGCGCGCGCCGCGAGAATCCTGCGCGGGCCAGACCCCACTCCGGTCGAGACCGACATCAACGCACTGGTGAATCGCGTGCACGACGCGTTGTACGCGGCAAAGATCGTCGCTTATGCGCAGGGGCTCGCGCTGATCGAGCGCGCCTCCGACACGTTCAAGTGGGGGATCGACCTCGGCTCGATCGCGCGCATCTGGAAGGGCGGCTGCATCATCAGGGCGCGCTTCCTCGATGACATCACGCGCGCCTACCAACGCGACCGGCAACTCCCGAACCTGCTGCTGGACGCGGCCTTCCGCGAGACTCTGCACACCCGCCAGCACGCGTGGCGCGACGTCGTGTGCCTCGCGCAGCAGCGCGGCATTCCGGTGCCCGGCTTCGCCTCGAGCCTCGCATACTTCGACAGTTACCGCGCCGAGCACCTGCCGCAGAACCTGACCCAGGCGCAACGCGACGCCTTCGGTTCGCATACCTATCAGCGACGGGATGATCCCGACGGCCCGTTCGTGCACACCGAATGGCTCAAGTGACAGAGGCCGCGCCCGAGCCACTCGACCCGGAGCGTCAACGGCAGAACGAAGGCCTGAAGTGGATGGTCTGGGGTCCGTACCTGAGCGAGCGGCAATGGGGAACCGTGCGCGAGGATTACAGCCCGCGTGGCGACGCCTGGGACTATTTCCCGCACGAGCACGCGCGCAGCCGCGCCTACCGATGGGGCGAGGATGGCATCGGCGGATTCAGCGACTACCGGTCGCGCGTCTGCGTCGGCCTCGCCCTCTGGAACGGCCGCGATCCGATCCTCAAGGAGCGGATGTTCGGCCTGACCAACAGCGAAGGCAACCACGGCGAAGACGTCAAGGAGCTGTTCTATTACCTCGACGCCACGCCGACCCACTCGTACCTGCGGATGCTCTACAAGTACCCGCAGGCGGCGTTTCCCTATGCCGACCTCGTCGCCGAGAACCGCCGCCGCTCGAGAGCCGATCCCGAGTTCGAGCTGATCGACACGGGGCTCTTCGATCAGGATCGCTACTTCGACGTGTTCATCGAGTATGCGAAGGCGGCGCCGGACGACATCCGGATGCGCGTGACGGTGCATAACCGCGGGGCCGACGCCGCTGACATTCACGTGCTGCCTCACATCTGGTTTCGGAACACCTGGTCGTGGGCGAAAGAAGCCGCCAGGCCGGAGCTGACGCTGGAATGTCCGGGCACGGTCCGCGTTGAGCATCCGGAGATCGGATCGTGGTGTTTCGACGCCGTGGCTGCGCCGGACATCTACTTCTGCGAGAACGAGACGAACGCGGCGCGCGTCTTCAGTGCGGCCCCTGTCCCCGGCTACTTCAAGGACGCCATCCACGATCGCGTGGTTGGCGGCGCTCGCGACGCGGTCAACCCGGAGGCGCGCGGCACCAAGGCGGCGGCCCACTATTTCTTCCAGGTGCCGGCCGGCGGGCACGTGACGGTGCACACGCGGCTGAGGGGCTCCGGTCACGACCCGCGGTGCGACGACGGCGATGCGGTGGTTGCGTGCCGGCGCGCCGATGCCGATCGGTTCTACGCCGTCCTGCAGGAGGGGAACGCCGATGCCGACCAACGGCTGGTGCAGCGCCAGGCGCTCGCCGGCATGATCTGGTCGAAGCAGTTCTACTTCTACGACATCAATGGCTGGCTTACCGGGGATCCCGCACAGCCGCCGCCGCCCGAAACGCGCACCAGGGGCCGCAACGCCGACTGGCGTCATCTCAACAACGCCGACGTGATCTCGATGCCCGACAAGTGGGAGTACCCGTGGTACGCGGCCTGGGATCTCGCCTTCCACTGCCTCCCGCTGGCGATGGTCGATGCCGGCTTCGCGAAGCGGCAGCTGCTGCTGATGACGCGCGAATGGTACATGCATCCGAGCGGACAACTGCCGGCCTACGAATGGGCGCTAGGCGATGTCAACCCGCCGGTGCACGCCTGGGCAAGCTGGCGCGTGTTTCAGATCGATCGCAAGCAGCGCGGCGATAGCGGCGACCTCCGGTTTCTCGAGCGCGTGTTCCACAAGCTGGTGATCAACTTCACGTGGTGGGTCAACCGCAAGGACGCCCATGGCAACAACGTGTTCCATGGCGGATTCCTCGGCCTGGACAACATCGGCCTGTTCGACCGCAGCGCGCCGCTGCCCGGCGGCTGCCACATCAGCCAGTCGGACGGCACCTCGTGGATGGCGATGTACAGCCTGAACTTGATGCGCATCGCGCTCGAGCTCGCCAGGCACAACGACACCTACGAGGACATTGCGTCGAAGTTCTTTGAACACTTCCTCCATATTGCCGGCGCGATGGCCACCGTCGGCGACGGCGGGTTGTGGGACGAGGAACACGCGTTCTATTACGACTGGCTCGAGATGTCGAACCCGCCGCGACGGATGCCGTTGCGCGTGCGCAGCATGGTCGGGCTGATCCCGCTGTTCGCCGTCGAGGTCCTCGAGGCCGACGTCCTCGATCAGTTGCCGGGCTTTCGCAAGCGGATGGAGTGGTTCCTCAACTCGCGCAAAGACCTTTACGACCTGGTCTCCCATTGGGAAGTGCCTGGCGTCGGCCAACGCCGGCTGCTGTCGCTGCTGCGCGGCCGGCGGATGAAGGCGCTGCTGCGCCGCATGCTCGATGAGCAGGAGTTCCTGTCGCCGTACGGCGTGCGCGCGCTCTCTCGCGTCCATCTCGATCAGCCGGTCCACCTCGAACACGGCGGAGAGCAATTCACCGTTCGCTACGCGCCCGGCGAGGCGGACACCGGTCTGTTTGGCGGCAACTCCAACTGGCGAGGACCGATCTGGATGCCGGTGAACTACCTGCTGATCGAGTCGCTGCAGAAGTTCCACCATTACTACGGCCCGGATTTCACGGTCGAGTGCCCGGTCGGATCCGGACAGAAGCTGACGCTGCTCGAGGCTTCAGAAGAGCTGTCGCACCGCGTCCTCCGCGTGTTCGCGCGCGACGAGCACGGCCGCCGGCCGCTGTTTGGGGATGTGGAGAAGTTTCAGTCGGACCCGCACTTTCGCGACTACGTGCTCTTCCACGAATATTTCCACGGCGATACGGGACGCGGCATCGGCGCCTCGCATCAGACGGGGTGGACCGGACTGGTCGCCAAACTGATCCAGCCGCGCCGCACGCGATAACCGTCAGTGGCGCGTCACTGGCGCGCGGGATCTGTCCGCGGTTCCGCGAAGGCCTGCGCGATGTTCAACGCAAGAGACTCGGTGTCTGCGTACGAAGTATTCGCCGTCACCGAGATGACGAGCCCGCGTTGGGGGAATGTCATGAGCGACGCCACCATCCCACCCAGCACCATCCCGTCGTGGCCGACCCAGCGCGTTTGTTCACCGGCCAGCGCGACGGTCTCGATGTCCCAGCCAAGGCCGTAGCCGGTCTCCTCGCCCGAGGGCAGACGTAGTGATGTGTGGAGCGTTTTCACCGTGTCGGGGTGCAGCAGCTTGCCGCTGTTGATCGCCATCGCGAAGCGGGCCAGGTCCGACGGTGTCGACAAGAAGACGCTCGATCCCGCGTAGCAGGACAGCCCGAGTGGCCGCATCAGGTCCGGGCCGTAGCGAGGATCCGCCGCGAACCGCGGGAAGTAGGACGTCGCAAGATCCGGGATCGGCTCGTTCGACACGTCGGCCTCAGTGTGGTTCATCCCCAGAGGGTCGAAGATCTCCCGCTGCATGAATGCGAGGAACGGCACCTCCGCGGCGGCTTCGACGGCCGCGCTCACGAGAATCCAGCCGAAGTTCGAAAAGCGGTACTGCGTCCCTGGCTCGAACCGCAGCGCGCTATCGAAATGCCGCAGCGCCTCGACCGGCCGATCGCACCCTTCCCCGAACAGCGGTCCCTCGTCGCCGCCGTCGTTGCTGACGCCGGCGATATGTCCCATCACCTGGCGCAATGTCACGGGCCACTGTTGCTCGGCGAATTCAGGCACGTAGGCCTGGATCTTTTCGTCGAGCTTCAGCCGCTCTTTCTCCAGCAGCAGACCGGCGGCGGCTGACGTGAGCACCGTGGAGGCGGTGCCGATCCTGAACCGCGTGTCAGGGGAGACGGGCACCTTGTTTTCGAGATTCGCCCACCCAAAGCCTTCGGCCCACACGATCTCGCCACCGGCGCCGACCGCCACCGACAGTCCCGGCAGATTCTGCTCCGCGAGAGCCGCACGCACGATTGGCCGGGCCTGCTCGATCGCGCCGGCCCACTGGCGCTCCGGCGTCGCACTCGCAACGGAGGTCACGTCCGGCGCGTTCGGGTGCAGCGTTGGCGCCGTGGCGCTCACGTAGACCCACAGCCCCGCAACCCCCAGTACCACGAGTCCGACGCCAGCGACGATCAGCGTCAGCCACGTCTCAATCCGGTTCCAACTCTTCGACACGTCCACTTTGCATTGTAAAGTAAGCGGTGGCTTCCAGCAATCCTCGCCAAATGGCAACATTAGTAGGCGTTGACGAACCACCACCACACCCGCACGCTGCGTACCGGCGCCGTCGTCTGCGCCGCATTCGCCGTGCTTGCGGCGCGGGGCGCCGGGCAGACCGCTGACCTTCCGGACCGCGACACGTTTCTGCGCGAAGTGCGTGAAACCGCGTTGCGCTCGCAGCAGGTATGGCATCGCTACGCCTACAGGGAGCGCCGCACCGAGCTACACACGAACCCGTTCGGCCGCCTGGGGACCGGCGACACGCTCGTGACCGAGGTCCGGCCGGCGTCGGATCCTCGGCTGACCTACCGGCGGGTGCTCCAGCGCAACGGCGTGGCGCTCTCGACAGCGGAGCTCGATCGGCAGGATGCCGAGTACCGATCGAGGATCGCGCGCCTCGCACGTCAGGACGTCTCACCCGATGCCGAGCGAGCGCTGCGCGACGACCGGCTCGCGAGGACGCGCGCGCAGATGGTGATTGACGACGTGGTGAATACGCTGCAGTTCGACCTGGTGCGGCGGGAATTTCCCGGCGGCACACCGGCCATCGTCGTCTCGTTTGCGGCGAAACCCAATGCACGGCCCGCCACGAAGGAGGGACGGCTCGCCAGGGCGTTCAAGGGCAGCCTGTGGATCGACGAAGCGTCGCGCGAACTCACGCATCTCAACGCCGTGGCCACCCACGATGTGTCGTTTGGCGGCTTCATCGCCAAGGTGTATGAGGGCACGGAGGCGTTCGTCGCGCGTCAGCAGATCGAGCCGGGTGTGTGGATGCCGACGAAGATGACGCTCACCGGAGAATTCCGCGCGTTGTTCCGTCGAGCGAGAATCGACCACGCCGTGGAGTGGTTCGACTACCGGATGAGTCCCTGAACCCAGCTCACTCGGACCGTATCGCCACTATCGGCGGGACGGTGGTGGCGCGGCGCGCGGCCGGAAGGCCCGCCAGCAATGAGACGGATCCACGGTCACTCTCCTTGACACGTATTTGTATCGCAGTATACTTTGAATTGCAAAGTATGCGGATCCTCCGGGCGGCCCACCTCGGCATGTGCTTCGGCGTTCGCGACGCCATCGCGCTCGCGCTCGAGCACGCCGAGGCCGGCCCACTGACCATCCTCGGCGACCTCGTCCATAACCCTACCGTCCTGAGCGCGCTCGAGGCAAAGGGCATCGCGGTGGCGCAGGACGCCGCCCACGTCACGACGCCAACCCTCATGGTCACGGCCCACGGCACGTCCGAGCGGGCCCTCGCGCAGACCCGCGCCCTGGGGCTGACGGTGGTCGAAGCCACGTGCCCGCTCGTCCGCGTCGCGCACCGCGCCGTGGCGGCCCTCGTGCGCGACGGCTACCACGTAGTGATCGTCGGGCAACGCGACCACGTGGAGGTGCGCGGCCTCACCGGCGATCTCGATCGCTACGACGTCGTGCTCGAGGACGCTGACGTCCTTGTGCTCGAGGAGCATCCACGCATCGGCGTGGCCGCCCAGACGACGCAGGCGGTCGAGAAGGTGCGGCACGTGGTCGATCTGATCCGGCGGCGCTTCCCGCAATCCGAGGTGCGTTTCTTCGACACGGTCTGCAAACCCACCAAGGAACGCCAGTCCGCGGCGGTCGAGATGGCCCGCCAGGCCGACGTCGTGGTCGTGGTCGGCGGCCGCTCGAGCAACAACACCCTCGAGCTGGTCAAGACCTGTGCGCGCTACTGCGCCCGCGTGCATCACGTGCAGACCGATACGGACGTTCGACCGGAATGGTTCGATGCGGTGGAGGTCGTCGGACTGACCGCCGGAACTTCGACCCCAGACGAAGTCATCGACCGCGTCGAGGCGCAAGTCCGGCTTTACGCCGGCGTCGCGGCGGTGGGGCGATGACCGGTCATCTTTCCCAACGCGCGCGCTGGGCGATCGTCATGGCCTTCGCGATCGCGATGGCCTGGGTCGAATCCGCCAGCGTGTTTTACATCCGCGCGCTCGTCGACCGGATCGAGCCATACCAGGCGAACCCATTGCCACTCAACGACGCGCTGGGCTACGTCGAATTGTGGCGCGAGGCGGCCACGCTCGTCATGATCGCCACGCTGGGGCTGCTCGCGGGCCGCACCTGGCGCCATCGCGCCGGGTACGCGGCGCTGGCGTTCGGCGCCTGGGACATCTTCTATTACGTCTTCCTTCGCGTCATGACCGGCTGGCCGAGGACGCTGCTGGACTGGGACACCCTGTTCCTGCTGCCGCTGCCATGGTGGGGGCCGGTGCTCGCGCCGGTGAGTATCGCGCTTCTGATGATCGCGTGGGGCACGCGCGCGACGCAGTCGCGTGATGATGCGACCGAACCGAGCTGGGCGTGGGCGCTTGCCGGCACCGGAATCGCGCTGGCGCTCGCCGTCTTCATGATCGACGCCTGGCGGGCGCTGCCGGATGGCGGTGACGCGGTGCTGCAGGTGCTGCCGGCGACATTCAACTGGCCGCTGTTCTGGGTGGCCTTGCTGCTGATGGCGTCACCCGTACTTCATTCCATGCGCAATGCGATCACCGGATCGATTCTGGTGGCACGGCGTGCCGGCAGAAATGACGCCATCTCCGCGACCAGCAGCAGCGTGGCCGACACCGCGAAATAAATCAGCGGGTCCGCGGGATCGACTTCAAACAGCACCTGCTGCATCACGCGCGAGACCGCCAGCCCGCCGAGGATGCCGAGCGCGATCCCGATGAGCGTCAGGCGGCGGCCGTGACTGAGGACCATCCGCATGACCGCGCCGGGTGACGCGCCCAAAGCCATTCGAATCCCGATCTCGCTGGTGCGAAACGCCACCAGATGCGCCATCACGCTATACACGCCGAGGCTCGCCAGCAGCAGGGCGAGTGCCGCGAATGTGGCCAGCAGCACGAGCGCGAGCCTCCGATCGGCCACCGTTTGCGCGATGCGCGCGGACAGCGTTTGCGGCTGCAACAGCGGCAAACCCGGATCGACCGAGCGCAGCGCTTCGCGGACCGCCGATGCCATCGCGATCGGCGTGGCCGTGGTCCTGATCACAATGTTGGTGAAGGTCTCCGGCCTTTGCAACGCCGGCAGGAAGTAATCAGCCTCCGGCGGCGTATTGAGGCTGGTGCTGCGGACGTCGGCCACGACCCCGATCACCTGGGACGGCATCTGCCCCATGCCGGTGATCAAGGTGCGCCCGATCGGATCCTCCCCGGGAAAATGCCGCCGCGCGAACGTCGCGTTGACGATCGCGACGTGCGGCACGCGCGCGCTGTCGCGCTCGTCGAAATCACGTCCGGCGCGAATCGGGATGCCGAGCGTCTGAAAGTATCGTGGCGACACCAGATGACGATTCGCGTGCGGGCGTTCGCTCATCGGCGGCAGCGGCCGGCCCGTCACGGCCACCGGCGCCGGCGACTGCCCGCCGGTCAGTGGCACGCGATCGGTCAGCGCCGCCGACGTGATGCCGGGACGTGTGGCCAACCGCTGATACAACGACTCGTAAAAGGCGACGAGTCTGTCCCGGTCGTAGCGCTGCGGCGGCAGTACCAGTTGCGCGGTGAAGATGCCCTCCGGCTGGAACCCTGGCTCAACACGCTGGAGCCGCGCGAAGCTGGTCAACAGCAGGCCGGCGGCGATCAACAAGACGAGCGAGAGTGATACTTCGGCGACCAGCAAACCCGCGCGCAGTCGTTGTCCCGCGCTCGTCGAGCCGCGGCTCGCATCCTTGAGCGTCTCCAACACGTTCACGCCTGACGCTTGCAGTGCCGGCAGCAGCCCAATACCCAAGCCGGTGATCAACGTCACGACGAGCGTGAAGCCGAGCGCGAAGGGATCGAGGCCGATGTCGGCCACCCGGGGAATCAAGTCCGCGCCGAACGTCACAATCGCACTCAACGCCCAGAGCGCGAGCAGCAGGCCGGCGGCGCCGCCGAGCACGGCGATCAGCATGCTCTCGGTCACCAGCTGACGGATGACATCGGCGCGGCCGGCGCCGAGCGCGAAGCGCGCGGCAATCTCCTTGCGGCGCCCCGCGAATTTCGCCAGCAGCAGATTCGCGATGTTGGCGCAGGCGATCAGCAGCACACACGCCACCGCGGCAAACAGCATCAGATATCCCTGACGCTGGCCGCCAACGGCATCTTCGAGCAGTGGCACGACTTCGATCTGCGACGGGGCATCGACGTTCGCTGATTGGGATTGCCGATACCCGCCGGCAATCACATTCATCGCCTCGCGCGCCTGTTCGAGAGACACCTCGGGCCCTAATCGCGCGAGCACCTGGAAGGCAAATGCTCCGTTGTTCAGCTGCGACGGAACCAGGTACGGCACTTCGGCCGGGCGCGGCACCCAGACGTGGAAGTCGGCCAGTGGAAATGTGGACGCGGCCTCGGGCAAGACACCGATAATCGTGTGGGGTGCGCCGTCGAGCGCGAGCGCCTGGCCGATCGCCGCCCGATCGCCGTTGAAGTGGCGCTGCCAGAAGCGACGGCTGACGAGCACCACGTGCTCGCCGCCGGGCCGATCCTCGGCGGCGGCGAAATTGCGTCCGAGCGCCGGCTCGAGGCCGAGCGTGGGCAGCAGCGCCGCCGATGCGTACAGCCCGATGACCTGCTCCGGATCGCCACGTCCCGTCAGTGTGAACGCGTTGAACGCCGACAGCGCCACGTGGCTGAAGACCTGCTGCCGTTGCTGCACTTCGAGGAAGCGCGGATGTGAAAAGCCGACGCGCGTCAGGTTCTGCTCCTGGTTGGTGGAGCTCAGGCGCACCAGGCGATCCGGCTCGGGGTACGCGAGCGGGCGCAGGAATACCGAATTGACCACGCTGAAGAGCGCCACGTTGGCGCCAATCCCGAGCGCGAGACCGAGCACCGCCACGAACGTAAAGCCCGGCGACTTGATCAGCTGACGAATGGAATAGCGGAGCTCGGCGTGCACAGCGGGTCCCCCGGCCGCTATTGTGCACCGATGATGCGCCGGTTGGCATCCAATTCCCACTCCATCAAGTCCACTTCTTCACCCTGACGCTGGACGACCTTGGATGCCGACTTCCCGTACTTGGCCATCTGGTGCTGCTCCGTTGCGATCGAACGCGGCACGGCCGTGAAATACACAGGAGATCGTGACATCAGCGATGAACTGGTGGCGGACTGGATCTTGCAGAAGAGAGGAGCGCGCCCCGAAAATTTTTGAGCTTCTGCGCCGGAGCTTCGGACGGTAATCGTGTCTTCGCATGGAGAAGCGACATGTCTCGAGCATCCCGGATCGCATTGTTGAGCGCCGCCGTCATCTTCGCCGCGGTTTTTTCGTCCCAGCTCTCCGCGCAACGCGCGGATAAGGCCAGCGGACGAACCATCTTCCGGTTCGACACGTTTGGCGACGAACAGTTGTGGACCGATGTGCTCAGGATGCACGAGGTCATTGCGACCGTGAGTCCGAAAACGGCGTTGAGCGTGGGTCTCAAAGTCGATGTCGAGGCGTTGCCTGCCACCGTCGTCGCCGCGTTGCGCGATGGCCAGGTCAACCTCGACGATCCGGCGGTCACGCTCGAACTGTTGCGGCTCAACGCCGTCGTCGGCCTGATGGGCAAGATCGACGACACCGGGCGACTGGTCAGCGTCGGCACCACGTGCGCGCTGTGTCATTCGACGGTCGACAACTCGTTTGCGTCCGGCATCGGCCGGCGGCTTGACGGATGGCCAAACCGCGACCTCAACGCGGGCGTCATTCTGGGGCTGTCGCCCACGCTGGCGGCGTTCAAGACGGAGTTCGCGGCGTGGGGCCCCGGAAGATACGATCCGCGGCACCACGCTTTCGACGGTACGAATGTGATCCCGCTGAACAGTCCGTCTCTGCCGGTCCTGATCCCGCCCGCGTATGGATTACAAGGAGTAGGTTTTGAGACCTATACCGGCGACGGCCCGATCTCGTACTGGAATAGCTACGTGGGCGTATCGCAGATGGGGGGACAGGGCAACTTCAGCGATCCGCGGATCGGCCTGACCATTACGCAAAAGCCGGATCGGGTCACGTCGAAGCTGCCGGCCCTGCGCGACTATCAGCTCAGTCTCAAACCGCCCGTTGCGCCCGCCAGCAGCTTTGATGCCGCTGCCGCCAGGCGTGGTGAGCGGCTATTTCGTGGTAAAGCCGCCTGCGCCTCGTGCCACATCCAGCCGACCTACACCGACGTGTCGAGCGGTCCCGATGCCAGCGTTCCGGTGCTTCACGACGCCGCTACGGTCGGCAGCGAGCCCGGGTATGCGTCGCGCAGCGCGACCGGACGGTATCGCGCGACGCCGTTGCGCGGCGCGTGGCAGCACCCGCCGTATTTCCACGACGGCAGCGCGGCCACGCTGCTCGCCGTGGTCAATCGTTACGACCAGTTATTTCGCTTGAATTTGTCCGCGCGACAGAAGGCCGATCTGGTCGAGTTCCTGAAATCGCTCTAGGGCGGCGGCGAGAGACTCACTCGCAAGGTTGTGCGTGAGCGCAAAAAAGGCCGGATCGCTCCGGCCTCATTTGCAACACACCGACGAACGGGTCGACTACGGGCAGGTCGCCGACACCATCTTGATCGCGCTCAGCCGCATGTAGTGATCGCCCTTGGGCGGCGCCGGGCTCATCTTTTCCGCTTCCGCCGCGGGGACGTTGACGCCGACGATGTCGATTTTGTGGCCGGCGTGCGGCGCGAGGTTGGCCTTCGACTCGACGATGACGATGGTTTTCGGGCCCTTCCCGGCGGTGTTCTGCACCACGCCCGTAGTGGCCGTGGCGCCTTTCTGCACGCAGCCAGTCATGGTGTGTTCGCCCGGCGCTTTCTTGGGTGCGTCCTGCGCTGCGATCGACACCGACAACGCCAGCGCGCCGGCGGCGGTAATGCTCAATAGAAACTTCATGTGACCTCCAGGTGGCTTCAAAACCGGACTGTAGAGACTATGCCGAATCGCCTCTTCAACGCTACTCAGCTCAGCGGTGTCCCGTGCGCTCGATCAGCTGATGCCTTGGGCTATACTCCCGCCGCGCCGTGATCAACTCGGAATTCAGGAGAACAGCCATGAAGATAATGCGGGTCGCGGCGGTCGTAGTTTTGCTTCTGGTCGTGCAATGGGCGGCGGACACATTTACGGCCAGGGCCCAGGTGAACAGCAACGACAACAGAATCACGGTGATGGATAACTGCCTGCCAGGTGATCCGGGATGGAACCCCACCGGCGGATGCACGCTGTTTCCACATCAGGGAGACGTTTCCAATGCCGAGTTCGGGGCGTTGCTCCGCTCGCCCCTCACGATTCCGCCGAACGGGGCGCTCGTCGGCCACCCGTCCTGGCGCATCGAGCCTTCGCACCTCACAGTAGCGGAGGGCAAGACAGTGCGCGTCACCAACGGGGGTGGCAGAGGGCATACGTTCACGGAGGTGGCGAATTTTGGCGGCGGGTTCGTGCCGCCCCTCAACATCGGGCTGACCCCTGCGCCCGAGTGCACGCCGGCGACGACGATTCCGCTGGCCGGCGGCGCGTCCGACCAGCTGACGGGCCTGACCCCTGGCCTGCACAAGTTCCAATGCTGCATCCACCCGTGGATGCGCGGCACTATCCGAGTGGAATAGGCGTCCGCTGTGGAGCCGGCTCCGCCGCGTCGACCAGACGGGGCGGGGCCCGGCCAATGGGCCGGCCGGCAGGCACCGCCCTGCGCGCGGCCGATGTGTATGTGTCATCAGAATGATGTAACATTAGGGGGTGAAACGGCTTCAGATGCTGATCGACGAAGACCTGGACGACGCCCTCGCCGAGATGGCGCGGGTCCGGCGTACGTCGAAGGCCGCCCTCATCCGCCAGTACGTGCGCGAGCGACTTCGCGCACATCCTCCGCTCGAATCCGACCCGCTGTGGCGCATGGCCGGCACCGACAACTTCAAACCCGCGGCGGTCGATGACGTCGTCTATCGATGACCTTCGTCGACACGTCGTTCTGGGTCGCCCTGAGGAACCGGCGCGACGCGCACCACGCGCTGGCGAAGATCCTACTGAGACAACGGGGCGGATCCGGCCTGGTCACGTCGAACCATGTCCGCGGCGAAACGTGGACCTATTTGCGCCGCCGGGCCGGCCACGGCAGCGCGGTCGCGTTCCTGGACGCGCTGGAGCACTCGCCGCGAATCCAGGTGTTGCCCATCGCCGAGGCCCAGGAAAGCGAGGCGTTCCGCTGGCTGCGCAGGCATGACGAGCGCGAGTACTCGTTCGTGGACGCCACCAGTTTCGCCCTCATGCGATCGCTGAAGGTCCGCGAAGCGCTTGCCTTCGACGGGGACTTTTCGGCGGCCGGGTTCGTGGAACTGAGGGAGTGATCCGGGCTCGGTCGCCTTGCGATCTAATTAAGACGATTTCAAGGGCTCTTCCATCGACGCCACGCGGCGGCGTGCCTACCATCGCCGCATGACGAAGACGACTCATGCTTGGTACCACGCCATCGCCACATTTGCCTTGTGGTCGCCGCACTTGGCATCACCACGCGCGGGCACGCCGTGGTCAGGGCCCCGCGACTCTCGAACAGGAGAAACCACGACCGGCGCCGGCACCGATCATTGCCAGATGGGGCGCGAAACCGAAACCTGACAACTCACCACCACGAGACGGGGGCCCGCCGGACAGTGCGCGTTTCAATGACGTCAACCGATCACGAGTGCCCTCAGGCACTTGGCGGTTGCGAATCAATTGCGCGCGCCTGTGCCGACGATCTTCCGACCTTCACGTTCATGGCCGACGACCGTGATTCGGCGCGGCGCTACGTGGCGCGCGCCGCCTTGATGATCGCCGCCATGTGGTCGAGATACTTTTCGAGCGCGCGGCGGCCCGCGGCGGTCAGCTTGTAGGCGGTGCGCGGCGTGCGGCCATCGAACGTTTTCGCGCAGCCGACATACCCGGCTTCTTCGAGCTTGCGCGCGTGCACGCTGAGGTTGCCGTCGGTGGCATTGAGCGCCGACTTCAAGTCCGTGAACGACATTTCGTCCGACACCGCCAGCGCGCTGACGATCCCGAGGCGCATGCGATCGTGCAGCAGGCGGTCAAGATTGGTGGCAATCTCGGGGCTCTTCGCGCGGAACTCCCGTGCGGAACCCTCGTGCTGAACCTTGGTACTGAACTTCCGCGCTGAACTTGATCTAGCCACCGTGGTTCCTCGCGATGTAAATGCCGAATGCCACCTGGACGCCGCCGAACCCAATCGCCAGCCAGAGGTTGCCCCACTCGTGCGGGGTGACGATGGCGGCCAGGCCCGCGGCCATGAAGCACACGCCGATCATGCGGACCACGCGCACGCTGAACATCCCGCCGGTCAAGAGGCCGGCGCCGTAGAGCAGCAGCCAGGTCGGCGCCATCACCGTGAAGTTGCGGACCACCCACAGCTCATAGGTGATCGCCGCGCCGGCCACGAACGGCGCCGCCATGCCGAGCGCAAAGCGCCGCGTATTCGTGCCCATCAATGTCAGCCCGGCCGCGCGCGCCTTGAGCGACATGAAGACCAGTCCCACCACCGCCGCGACCGCGGCCGCGCCGAGCCAGATGGCCAGCCACCGATCGCCGGTGGGTTGCATGGCGCCGATCCCGGCCGCGGCCAGACCAATCACACCCATCCCGACGCCGCCGGCACCGGGCACGGCAGTGAAGGTGGACGAGCGCTCCATCGTCTGGCGGATGAAGACCAGGTTGTCGGCCGCCTGCGTACTAACGGAGCGAGGCTCGCGAAGGGGCACCACTGCGGTAGTGTAACGCGGTCTACTTTAAAACGCAAAGTAGGGCGGCAGTGATTGCCGGGGACGGCCACTCTCGCCGGGGGCGGCACACCTTGCCGGGGCCGGCACGTCTTGCCGGGGCTTCGCCCAACTCGTGCCGGGGGCGGCACTGCGTGCCGGGGACGGAAGCGCGTGCCGGGTCAGTCAAGCGAATCGTGAAGTGCCTCCAAGATTGGTCCTACTCGCATAAGCAGCGCCCATGCCTTGGTGCAGCTTCCTCGATCGAGATAGCCGTTTCGGAAACAGATTTCGAACTGTGTTTCCAGTTCCGCGTGGGAGCCCATCGCGATCGAAACGTGATTCTGGTAGGCGCCGCGCCGCCGTTTGCGTTTCCAGCCCTCGGCGACGTTCGATGGAATCGAGATCGCCGCTTTGCTCATCTGCCGTCGCAGGTCAAACTCAACGCGCGGCAGCCGGCGTATTGCGGCGAGCACCGCGTCGACGAGGTCCATGGAATGTTGCCACGCATCAAGGTCACGAAACGACTGTATTTGGCTCATGCCCGCCTTTGACGCAAAGGCAATACCGTAGCTAGCGAGGCTCCGCCTCGGACCGCCGGGCATGTAGGCTCCGCCTCGCTAGTGGCAGCGTCTCTTGGCCCCGCCTCCGGCGGGGCGAGAACACTTGACTCATCTGGTTGGAATTCCAGGGAGTCAAGTTTTCTAGGCGCGATTTTCCGAGTAGATTTGATCGGAAGGCCGGCGATGGTCGCAGTTGTTGCGATCTCCCGGCGGGTCG
>CAZEMI010000057.1:0-2308 GCA_964513235.1 uncultured Acidobacterium sp. | reverse complement strand
CGCCGAGTTGCCGGCGAACCGTTGGGTGCACGTGCGCATCGTCATCGACGGATACTCCGCAGAGGTGTTCGTGGACGGCGAGTCGAAGCCACACCTCGTCGTCACCGATCTGAAGCGCGACTGGCGGGCCGGGCGAGTCGGTTTGTGGGGCCGCTCCGGAGCCGCGCACTTTTCGAACGTGACCGTCACGCCGCGGGTTCGGCCTGAGCCTCAGCGGCGATTGACAACGGCGGCGCCGGGCATGATCACGCGCTGGTCGATCAGCCAGTCTTTTGCCGCGCCGTCACTCGATCTCTCCCGCGTTCCGGATGCCGCCGCGTTCGATCCGATCACGTCCGAGCCGTCGGGCATCGTGAACATCGCGCAGTACCGATCGCCCGCGCGCGTGCGCCCAAAGAATGACGATGGCCGGAACACGGTGTTCGCGAAGACGGTGCTGCGGGCCCCACGCGCGCTGCGCATCAGACTGGCGTTCGGGTACAGCGATGACGTCATCGTGTTCCTTGACGGCCAGCCAATCTTTGCCGGACGCAGCGGCTACTTGTTGCGAGACGGCAGCGACCTGGGCACGCTGTCGGTCGGGCCGGAAACGTTATTCCTGGATCTGGCCGCTGGACGCCACGAGCTGATCTTCGGCGTCACCGAGGCCTTCGGCGGCTGGGGAGTAGCCGCGCGAATTGAGGGCGCGCCGGACATCACGATCGACCCATGACCGCTCCGGCTCTTCGCCTCACTACTCCACGACGCCCTAACAGCCGCTGCCCATAGAACTCGGAGTCGCCGGCGACAGCGAGAATTTTTGCCGTGAATCGCTATTGCTAGTGGGAGTTCCACGTGTATTCACCGTGTAGATCGGATGGCCGGCCGCGGTGATCGTGATCGTGAACGTCCGGCAGTCCCCGTCCTTTTCGGGAATCGTCGTGAGCAAATCGAAATTGCCCGCCCCGTCGGTGGTTGCGGTCCTGCTGTCGAGCGTGGTCGAGACAACGGCACCGCCGACCGGCGGGCCGTAACACTCGAGCGGCGAATCGCCGGCGCCGGCCGGTACCGTGCACACGCCGCCAAATCGAATCGTGCTGAACACCTGTCCCTTGAGCGTGATGAAGGAGTCTTTCTTGAGCAAGTCAGTCTGCGTCACGGCTACCGCGCCGCCAGCCACCGCAGCGCCGACGATGCCGAGAGTGGTGGCGGAGATGCCGCCGCCGGCTCCTGCGCCCGCGCCGGCCGCGCCGCCGCTGGAAGCACCGCCGCTGCCCGCCGCGGCTGCCGCCTGTGCCGTCGCGAAGTTGGTCTGCGTGATGGCGGCGGTCGCCATTTGGCCTTGCATCGCGGCGGTCACGTTGATCTGCACGGCGCCGGCGGCCGTCGGCGTCAGCCCCGCGGCGGTCGCTTGCCCGGCTGCATTGGTCACCACCGTCAACGTCGATCCGGTCCCGAAGGACGCGCCGGAGCCGCCAACGGAGAACGTCACGGTGGCACCGGCCACCGGCAGGTTATTGCGATCGCGGACTTCGATGATGGGTGCGACCGCGGTCTTCTGCTGGATGATGTTCACGGCGCCTTCGCCGGCAATCACCACGATCTTCAGGTCGCCCGCCGGCGCGCGTTGTTGCCCGGTTGCGACCGATGACGCGAGGAACCCAATCAACACGACGATGAGGATCCGTTTGAGCATGATGAATGGTACCTCCTGCCACTTGGTCGTCAACGGGTACTAAGGTCACTATTCACTCGGCTACCGCTTAAGTCTTGGAATGAATTTCGTCAGTCCCTGAATCGGCCCCACTTCACCGCCATACACATTGCCGGCGGCATCCACCGCCACGCCTTCACCGAACGAGCCGACCCCGCCCATGCCTGACGGCTGTTTCGAGACGTGCTCCGGCACGAAGTACCACACTTCACCGGTGCGTGCGCTGCCCACGCGGAGGCCCTTGCGCCAGCCGGGGTTGTAGTTGTCGTCCGACTCCGAGTCGATCGCGTAGAGCGTATCGTTGCGATCGATGTAGAGGCCGCTGATGCGGCTGAACTGATACCAGGTATCGAGCTGCTTGCCGTCTTGATCGAAGATCAGGATGCGGCGGTTGCCGCGGTCGGCCACGAACAACCGGCCGCGTGAATCCATCGCCAGCGAATGCGGCCCGCGGAACTGGCTCGGGCCGTACCCGTACGATCCGAACGTCTTGATGAACTTGCCGTCCTTGTCGAACTTCGAGATGCGGCCGATGCCATTCGGCGGATTCTGATCGAGGAACTGCGCGTTGTGCGCCTCGGCCACGAAGATGCTGCCGTCGGGAGCAATCAGCAC
>CAZEMI010000056.1:0-20184 GCA_964513235.1 uncultured Acidobacterium sp. | reverse complement strand
ACGAGCGCGGGGTTGTCCCAGGTCAGCTTGGTGAGCGGATCCGGAAGCTCCTGCAGCCACCCGTCGTTTGCGAAACGGCCGTCGTGAAGCGCGAAGGACGGGACGAACACGACCTCCAGGTCACCGTCAGATCCAACCGGTGTTCCGCCCGCCTTCGCCAAGGCTTCGGCGAGGTCCGCCAGGGACGGTGCGGTGAGAGCGGGAACAACTTCTGGAAGCTCGCTGCCGGCAAGGAGTCCATCGTGCAGCACGCGGTTCCATTTCGTGTCGAGCTCGCCCTCGCCCAGGATGGGTTTCCAGGTCTCCCGCACGATGTCGTAGCCGGGACGGTCCTTGTCGCCGACCATCAGCCCCAGGACTTCAATAGCGGTTCGTCCTCCGAACAGCGGAAGAATCAGAGGCTGGACGACGCTGATCGTGCCGCCAACCGCGCGCGCGTCACCCCACGACTCGAGGTAGTGGGCGCGAGGGATATGCCACTCCGCCCTGGACGATGTTTCGTCCACCGAGTACCCGAGCACAATCGAGTGCGGGACCTTCGCCATGGCCGCGGCGAAGTCGAGATCGACGGGAGCATCGAACACAGGATTGCCGCCGAGGACCACGAGCGTCTGGACCGTGCCCCCGTTCATCGCTGAGACGAGCGAGGCCAGCGAGCTCACGCTCGGAAGGACTGCGTCCCTTGTCTCGAAGTAGCTGACCGTCGTGCCGGTGTTGCCGAGAGACGTGTTCAGGGCGCAGACCGCCGCGTGGACAGCCGCGGGCTGGCGATCCCCAACCACGATGAGCCCCTTGCCGCGGTTCGCCAGAAGGTCCTTGGCGAGCGCATCGATCCAGCGCGGCTCAACGCCCGGGACGTTCGCCACACTCGTGGCTCCGTCCGCAGGCGCAGTCAGCCGTGTTGCGAGCGCCGCGACGAAGGGCGCGATCTGCCGGCTCTCGAGACGGAGCCGATGATCCGCCATGGCTCCCGTCAACGAGTAGACGCCTTCCACGGCGTAAAGCCGGTTCATGGCCTGCCCTGAGCTTGTCGCCCCTCGACTTGGCTCGGGGCGACCCTGAGGCTCTCGAAGGGTCGAAGGGGCGCCACCCGAGGCTCCCGCACGCCTTCCGGCCGCGAAGCCTCGCGTGTGATGGATCATCTCGGGGTCGGTCAGGAGCGGGTCGGCGTCGAGGGCGAGAATTACTGTCGCTTGATCGAGCCGGAGCTTGAGGTCGACGTCGCGTCCCGTGGCGGATCGCAAGCCGGCGAGCCGGTTCTCGTCGCTGATCGCCTCGTAGGTCGCCCAGGTTGCCTTCGGGTAGCGCGCGCGGAATTCGGATGCCAGGCGCGCCAGCGTGGGGGACGAGAAGGACTCGGAAAGGACCGCAAGGCCGGCGCCACCATCCGCGGCATGCGCTTGGGACAACTCCCCCCAGGCCGTCACGAAATCGGTCCAGGACTTTGACTCCTCTTTCAACCTGACGCCTTGCGAGCGATCGGGATCGTAGAGGCCGAGCACGGACGCCTGGATCCTCGTGCTCGACGCCCCGAGGCTCGCGGGGTGAGCGGGGTTCCCCTCGATCTTCGTGGGTCGCCCTTCGTGGCTCTCGACGATGAGACCGTAGGCGCTTCGGCCGAACGGCATCGTCGTGGCGAAATAGCGGGGAATCCCGGGGACCATTTCCTCGGGATTGGTGACATAGGGGACAATCTCCTCGACGGGGCGCCGGATGCAGCCAGTGAGCCCCGCAAGCGACAGCGAGGCGCCCACGAGCGTCATCATCTCGCGCCGGGTGATGCCCTGGGGAAGCTCCGACGGACCCTCTTCCAGGAACTCCCGCTCGAGAGCGTTGCGGAATTCCGGGCGATTCTCGATCTCCGCAAGACTTCGCCAGTAAGTTCGGCTCACCGGTGGCACCCCGAACAGTCAGTCGGCGGATTGACCGGTCGTTCCTGGTCAAGCTGCGCGATGAGCGCTTGATGATCTCGCGGCGGCGTCCACTTCATGTTGGTGACTTCCGAGACGGGTCGCCTGAAGGGACCGGGGTTGCGATGGCAGTCGAGGCACCAGCTCATGCTGAGCGGCGTCATTTGAGTGACCGTGACCATCTCGTCGACGCGGCCGTGGCAGGTGACGCAGCCGATGCCCGCCGCCACGTGCATGCGGTGGGTGAAATAGGCATAGTCGGGAAGATCGTGGACGCGAATCCAGCGCATCGGCCGGCCGCTCGTGGCGCTGTCGCGAATCGGTGCGAGCAGCGCGCTGTCCCTCATGACGGTCTGATGGCAGTTCATGCACGTCTGCGTGGGCGGAACGTTGGCGACGTTAGAAATTTCGACCGAGGCGTGACAGTAGCGGCAATCGAGACCCAGCTCGCCGACGTGGAGCTGGTGGCTGTACGGAACGGGCTGAGCGGGACGGTAGCCCACGTCTGTGTACCACGGGGAAAAGAAGTACCAGACGACCGCGACTGCGAGCACCGGCCCGAGGGCGCCTGCGACGGCGGCCACGATCGGGAGCTTGTTCCACGACGGTGGAAAAATTTGGGCCAATGGCTAGGACTCCGCAGCGCTGGAGGCCGGATGCCCAGGCCGCGAGTCCGCTATCGTGTGAAGGCACATTCACGACCCCCAAAGAATTCGTCGCAACGCCGACGAAATCTCGTCAATTGACGGCGCGATACTATCTACAAACCGGGAAGAGGGTCAAGGCACACCGCTTCGCCGGCGCGCGTGCCGCCGGGGCTGTACACCGCGTGGCTTCGCAAGTAGAGCTGCCGCAGACCCTTGAACTTTCGGCGGAACTCGGCGGGGTCCTGCGCCAGCGTCTGATTGGTCATGCGCGGCACGACCTCGCTCAGCAGGCCTTCGAGACGGGCCGGCTCCACCCATTTGTGCAGCACGTATTCCAGCGCCGCCACGTAATCGGGCTCGTCGCCGCGCGCGATCAGGCGCAGCACCACGCTGTAGGGATCGAAGTGACGGATCTCGAGGGCGTTCCCGGCGCCACTCTGTCCGATCATCGCGGGCAGGGACCGCTCCTCAAACCCGACCGGCAGCGGGATCACGTCGGCCGGGGACTCCCACACCAGGTGAATCCCCAGCGCGCGGGCCGCCTCGCGAGCCGCGTCGCCCAGCTCGGTACTGCCTCGGTCGCCCGCCAATTCGAATGCGGGCACCCGATCACACCAGCCTTCGGCCAGGTGCGAGGTGCGGGAGACCAGGTAGAGCCGGTCTCGCCGTAGCTCGCCGGATGTCGCGCGAGTGGAGGCGGACTGCCGCACCGCGGCGATCAGCGTGGAAAGCTCCGCGAGTCCTGCTTCTTTCACTTGAATCGCCGCTTCGGCGTCTTGTCGTGTGCGCCGACCACCCAGAACGTGTAGGCATACGGGAAGATCGTCTGCACGACGTGGAACGGCTCGTATTCGAACAGCCGGCGCATCGCCCACGAGAAGCGGTAACGCGCATCCTCCTTCGGGATGATCTCGACCGCGCAGTCCACCTGGAAGCTGACGAACACGGGCGAATCGCCGGTCCACAGCACCGACGCCAGCGGGCGCTTGGTCAGGTTCCGGTAGGTCTCGCCTTCGAAGATTTCCAGCAGGCCGAGCCGGCGCCAGTCGATGTGCTCTGGATGCTTGTAGAACTCGCGCGCAGTCGCGATGCGCAGCGCGCGTGTGTCGTCCACGGCGTGTGGCGGCAGCTTGACGATCTGCTCGACGGCGTCTTCGACCAGCTTCACGTAGTGCTCGATGTGCTCGTCCTTCGGTGTGAAGCCAACGCCCTTGTTCGCCAGGTTGGGGATGAGGCCCTCATCGTTCAGCGTGGCGACCACCGGAAGATGCCCGGCGTTGAAGGCGATGTATTCATCTTTTTCGATGGCGTCGTAGACACGCCGCTTGTAGTCGAGTTGCCACTGGATGAAGGCCTGCGGCAGCTCCTGGATCTCGAACTCGCGGATGAGGTCGCCGTTCTCGACCAGGCGCGCCACACCGCCCACGATCTCCATTCGTTGTCCGACACGCACATCTACATCGGTCATGCCTTCTCCTCGAGGGGCGCGGCGCCGAACTGGGCCGGCCTGCTGCTGGATGAATTTGCTCGACCGCCGCGTTGGCGTCGGCCTGGGGACACCGGATTATGACACCGGCCGACGGCTCGTCAAGGGCAGCCAAGGGCAGCCAAGGGCAGTCAACAGTCAACAGTCAACAGTCTTCAGTTTTGAATGCCGACTAGAACAGTCGGCGTTGCCGTCTTGTAATTGATGCGTCGGCGCACATAGAATTGCGTTTGAGAAATTTTTCACAAGGCTGTGAGGCCGCGTCGTTCGGGGATAGAGTTGGAAGGTTTTGGGCACCTCGAACAACAGCTGAGGTGCGCCCCTTCGCCGGGGGTCGCAAGGACCGCAGGAACGCATGTCGCAGGTATTCCCAAAAGTCGCCAATGCCTGGTCGAAAGCCAGCTTGATCGCGATCGTGTTTGTACTCCTCGGACTCGGCTGGGTCATTCTCACGCTTCAACGATCGGACGTCGTCACCTCGGCGAATGAGTTCGTCGAGCAGCCGGTCCAGTTCAGTCACCAGCATCACGCGGGCGGCATCGGCATCGAGTGCCGCTACTGCCACACCTCGGTGGAAATCTCGCCGTCGGCCGGCATCCCGCCGACCAAGACGTGCATCAACTGTCATTCGCAGATCTGGAACCAGAGCCCGTACCTGGAGCCGGTGCGCGCCAGCTTCCGTGACGATCGCCCGCTCAACTGGATCCGCGTGCACGATCTGCCGGACTTCGTGTACTTCAATCACAGCATTCACGTGAGCAAGGGCGTGGGCTGCGAAACCTGCCACGGCCGCGTCGATCGCATGCCGCTGATGTTCCAGGCGGAGTCGCTGCAGATGGAATGGTGCCTGGACTGCCACCGCGATCCCTCGCGCTTCGTCCGGCCGCTCGATCAGATCACGACGATGGGCTACGTGAGGCCGGCGGGCGTGAGTGGGGCGGACCTGGTCAGGGACTACCGGATCGCGGGCGTGTCCGAGCTGACCAGCTGCTCGGTGTGCCACCGATGACCGCCGCAGAGGGCACAGACAACACCAGGGCCACAGAAGGCACAGATAACACCAGGGCCACAGACTTGTCCGCCGTAGCGCGCAGCGCGAAGGTGGAAGGCACAGAACCAATTTTCATGGACAGCGCAGATCACAAGGCTCATCGCACGAAGTCAACACCGATCGACTTGCAGGCGGTGCGCGCGAAGTTGCAGCAGGGCGGTCCACAGGTGTGGCGCAGCCTCGATGAAGTGGCCGAAACGCCCGAGTTCCAGGACTACCTGCACCGCGAATTTCCAAGCCACGCGTCCGAGTGGCTCGATCCGGTCGGCCGCCGCGGCTTCCTGAAGTTGATGAGCGCGTCGATGGCGCTGGCCGGCGTCACGGCCTGCACGGTGCAGCCGCAGGAATTGATCGTTCCGTACGTCCGCCAGCCCGAAGAGGAAATCCCCGGCAAGCCCTTGTTCTTCGCGACGGCCATTACGCAGGGCGGGGTCGCGTCGGGCTTGCTCGTGGAAAGCCACCAGGGCCGGCCGACGAAGATCGAGGGGAACCCCGATCATCCAGCGAGCCACGGCGCGACCGATCTGTACGCGCAGGGTTCGATCCTGACGCTCTACGATCCGGATCGGTCGCAAACGATCCTGCAGCTCGGCGAGATTCGTCCATGGAGCGCGGTGATCGCCGCCGTGCGCGGCGGGTTGTCCACGCAGGCCGCCACCAAGGGCGCCGGCCTCCGCATCGTCACCGAGACGGTGGCGTCGCCGTCGCTGGCGGCGCAGATCGAGCAGATTCTTTCGCTCCATCCAGGCGCGAAGTGGATCCAGTGGGAGCCGGTGAATCGCGACAACGCCCGCGCCGGCGCGCGTTCGGCGTTCGGCCACTACGTCGAGCCGCTCTATGACCTGACCCGCGCCGACGTGATCGTGTCGCTCGATGCGGATTTCCTCGCGTCCGACGGCGCATTCAACTTGCACTACATGCGGCAGTTCGCGACCCGGCGCCGGGTTGAAGACAGCGCCGACAATCTGAATCGCCTCTACGTGGTGGAGTCGAACCACACCGTGACCGGCGGCCGCGCCGACAACCGGCTGCCGCTCAAGTCGAGCCAGATCGAAAGCTTCGCGCGCGCGGCGGCCGCGGCGTCCGGCGTGGCCGGCATCAGCGGCACGGCGCCGGCGGGCAGCGACGCGTTTGTCGATGCGGTGGCGAAAGACCTCGCCGCCCATCGCGGCCGCGCCGTGGTGATCGCCGGCGATGCGATGCCGCCCGCGGTGCACGCGATCGCGCACGCGATCAACGGGGCGCTGGGCGCGCCGGTGACGTATCTGCCGACGCCGGAAATCGTGCCAACCGAACAGCACGCCGCGCTGCGCGAGCTGGTGGCGGAGATCAACGCCGGCCAGGTTCAGATGCTGTTGATCATCGGCGAATCAAACCCGGTGCTCAGCGCGCCCGCTGACCTCAAGTTCGGCGAGGCGATCCAGAGCATATCGCTGAGCATTCATTCGGGGCTGTTCTTCGATGAGACAGCGACCCAGTGCCGGTGGCATATCCCGGCCGCGCACTTTCTCGAGGCGTGGAGCGACGCGCGGACGATCGACGGCACGGTGTCGATCGTGCAGCCGCTGATTCAGCCTCTTTACGGTGGGAAGTCCGCTCACGAGGTCATTGCCACGCTTTCGGAACGGCCGGAGAGAAACGGCTACGACATTGTCAGGGAGTACTGGCAGGGTGCACAGGGTGCACAGGGTGCGAAACCTGGAGCGACAGCGCCCCCGGCGGCAGCGGCGGAGTTCGAGAAGTCGTGGAGAAAATGGCTTCACGATGGCGTGATCGCCGGCAGTGCGGCGACGGCGAGCACGACGCCGATTGCGCCTGATGTGGCGACGCGCATCACGGCGAGCACGCCGGTGGACGGCATCGAGATCAACTTTCGCCGCGACCCGACCATCTATGACGGGCGCTATGCGAACAACGGCTGGCTGCAGGAGCTGCCCAAGCCGATGACCAAGCTGACGTGGGACAACGCGGCGCTGATGGCGCCGGCGACTGCCGAAGTCCACGGTCTCCACAACGGCGACGTGATCACGATCGAGCACGAGGGCCGGCGCCTCAACATGCCGGTGTGGCTCCTCCCCGGTCACGCGAAGGATTCGATCACCGCGTTTGTTGGCTACGGCCGCACGGCCGCCGGGCGTCTCGGCAACGGCGCGGGTTTCGACGCCTACGCGTTGCGCGGCTCGACGAATCCGTATTTCGGCGCCGCGCAGATCACGCGCACCGGCGATGACTACGATCTCGTCGGCACGCAGGACCACTGGTCGGTCGAGGGCCGCAACATCGTCCGTTCCGCGACGCTCGACGAGTTCAAGAAGAACCCGGCGTTCGTGAAGGAGATGGAGCACGTCAAGCTCGACAAGCGCATCTCCTTGTATAAGGACGTCGAGTATCGCGGCCAGCAGTGGGGCATGGCGATCGACATGAACGCGTGCACCGGCTGCACGGCGTGCGTGATCGCGTGCGTGGCCGAGAACAACATCCCCGTGGTCGGCAAGGCGCAGGTGAAACGCAACCGCGAGATGCACTGGCTGCGCATCGATCGCTATTTCTCCGGTGAAGACCTCGACACACCCGACACCTATTACCAGCCGATGCCCTGCCAGCAGTGCGAGAACGCGCCTTGCGAAGTGGTGTGCCCGGTGGCGGCCACCGTTCACAGCCCCGAAGGCCTGAACGACATGGTCTACAACCGGTGCGTGGGCACGCGCTACTGCTCGAACAACTGCCCGTGGAAAGTGCGCCGGTTCAACTTCCTGCTGTTCCAGGACTGGAACACGCCGCAGTTCAAGATGCAGCGCAACCCGGACGTGACCGTCCGCAGCCGCGGCATCATGGAAAAGTGCACCTACTGCGTGCAGCGCATCAACGCCGCGCGCATCCAGTCGAAGCGCGAGGATCGGGCGATTCGTGACGGCGAAATCCTCACCGCCTGCCAGGCGGTGTGCCCCACCGAGGCGATCGTGTTCGGCGACATCAACGATCCCAACAGCCGCGTGGCCAGGCTCAAGGCGAGCCCACGCAACTACACCACGCTCGAAGATCTCAACACCCGGCCGCGGACGACGTACCTGGCGGTGGTGAAGAATGCGAATCCCGCGTTGCGCAACAACCCGACGGTCGGCGGCCATCACGCGACCACTCACGAGGGCGGGCAGTAACGCTCATGGGCCACCGATTCAACACCGATTCGACACCGAACGCTCATGGCTGACCCCAACATCCATCGACCCATGGCGTTGCAGGAAACGCCGGTGATCCTGCCGGGTCACGACTTCGAGACGGTCACCGAGACCATCTCGGAGGTGCCGCTGTCCAGGCGGTTCCCGCTCGGCTGGATCGGTTTCTTCCTGATCGCGCTGGCCGGCGCGGGCGTGCTGCAGATGGCGCTCGGCTACCTGGTGCTCAAGGGCATCGGCATCTGGGGCAACAACGTCCCCGTCGGCTGGGCGTTCGACATCATCAACTTCGTCTGGTGGATCGGCATCGGCCACGCCGGCACGCTGATCTCGGCGATCCTGCTGCTGTTCAAGCAGCAATGGCGCATGTCGATCAGCCGCCTCGCGGAAGCGATGACCATCTTCGCGGTGGTCTGCGCGGCGATCTTCCCGATCTTCCACACCGGCCGTCCGTGGCTGGCGGCCTACTGGCTGTTCCCGTATCCGAACGCGATGGGGCTGTGGCCGCAGTTCAAGAGTCCTCTTATTTGGGACGTGTTCGCGGTCTCGACCTACGCGACGGTCTCGGTGGTGTTCTGGTACGTCGGCCTGATTCCCGATCTCGCGACGATGCGCGATCGCGCGGTGTCGAGGACCAAGGCGATAATTTACGGCGCGCTGTCGCTCGGGTGGCGGGGCTCCGCGCGACACTGGCATCGCTATGAGGTGGCCACGCTGATCCTCGCGGGCCTGTCGACGCCACTGGTGCTCTCCGTGCACACCGTCGTGAGCTTCGACTTCGCGGTGTCGCTCGTCCCCGGCTGGCACGCGACGATCTTCCCGCCCTACTTCGTGGCCGGCGCCATCTACTCCGGCTTCGCGATGGTGCTCTCGCTCGCTATTCCGGTGCGCCGCTTCTACGGCATGGAAAGCCTGATCACGATGCGGCACATCGACAACATGGCCAAGATCATGCTGGCGACCGGCCTCATCGTCGGCTACGGCTACACGATGGAAGCGTTCTTCGCGTGGTACAGCGCCAGCCCGCACGAGCGCTTCATGATGTGGAACCGCATGTTCGGGCCGTATGGCTGGTCGTACTGGACGCTGATCTCGATCAACGTGGTGATGATCCAGTCGCTGTGGTTCAAGAGCATCCGCACCAACACGACGATCCTGTTCATCATGTCGCTGTTCGTGAACGTCGGCATGTGGCTGGAGCGCTTCGTCATCATCGTGACCTCGCTCAACAGAGACTTCATCCCCTCGTCCTGGGGCATGTATTACCCGACGCAGTGGGACTTCATGACGTTCTTCGGAACGATCGGCTTGTTCCTGACGCTGTTCCTGCTGTTCCTGCGGTTCGTGCCGATGATTTCGATCTTCGAAGTGAAGACGCTGCTGCCGCAGGGCAAAGTCCACCCCACCGCGCAAAGTCCGCGCGGCGGGGGCCCGGAGTGAAAGACCACCATGCACACTGAGACGCCGACCAACGCGTTGCACGGGGTGATGGCCGAGTACGACACCGGCCAGACGCTGGTTGATGCGGCGCGCCAGACCATGGCGCAAGGGTTCACCAGGGTCGAGGCGTATACGCCCGTGCCGATCGAAGAGCTCAACGACATCATCCACAAGAAGCGGACGATCCTGCCGATGCTCGTGCTGGCCGGCGGCCTCGCCGGCATGGCCACGGGGTTCGGGCTTCAGTACTGGGCGTCGGTGATCGAGTATCCGATGAACGTCGGCGGCCGCCCGATGGCCAGCTGGACGTCCTTCATCGTGCCGTCCTACGAGCTGACGATCCTGTTTGCCGCCCTGACGGCGGCGATCGGCATGGCGCTGCTGAGCGGCCTGCCGCAGCCGTATCACCCGGTGTTCAACGTCGAGCGCTTCTCGATGGCGAGCTCCGACAAGTTCTTCCTGGTGATCGAAGCCACGGACGGGAAGTTCGATACTCACAAGGTCAGCGAGTTCCTGCGCAGCACGGGTGCGAGGGGAGTGTACGACGTTGCTGAATGACAACTCCGAGGTCACGGAGGTGAGGGCCGTGTCTACGGAGGACACGGAGAAAATGCGCGTTCTGCCGATGCTGCTGCTGGCCGTGGTGGTCGCCGCCGGCTGCCGCCAGGACATGCACGATGCGCCGCGCTACGAGGCCTTCGAAGCCAGCGCCACCGCCGGCGACAACCGCGCCTCGCGCATCCCGCCGGCGGGCACGGTGCCGCGCGGCTGGCTGCGTGAAGACGAAGCGCTCCACACCGGCAAGGTCGCCGGCCAGCCGATCGAGCAGTTCCCGTTCGCGATCGCGCACGCGGATCTCGTGCGCGGCCGGCAGCGGTTCACCATTTTTTGCACGCCGTGCCACGGCCAGCTCGGCGACGGCAACGGCATGGTGGTGCAGCGCGGCCTGCGCCAGGCGGCGTCGTTCCACCAGGATCGCCTGCGCCAGGAGAAGGTCGGCTACTTCTTCGACGTGATCACGAGCGGCTTCGGCGCGATGCCGGATTACGCCACGCAGATCCCGGTCCGCGATCGCTGGCTGATTGTCGCGTACGTGCGCACGCTGCAGTTCAGCCAGCATGCGGCGGTGAACGAGCTGCCGCCCGATCAGCGCGCGGCGATCGAGGCCGCCTCCGCCGCCAGCGAAGGCGCGGCAGCGACGGCGGGCCAAGACGCAACCACGGCCAAGCCAGCGGAGAAACGATAGTGTCGAGCGCGACGTCAGAAACCTATCGGGCCGAAGGCACCCCGCTGCCGGGCATGAAGCAGTTCGGCATGATTACCGGCGTGCTCGGCGGGGTGCTCGCGATTGCCGGCGTCTTCCTGTCGGGCGCCGAGCGCTTCTTCCAGGCGTACCTGGTGGCCTACACGTTCTGGATGGGCGTGGTGCTCGGCAGCCTCGCGCTGCTGATGGTGCAGCACCTCTCGGGCGGGGTGTGGGGCCTGGTGTTGCGCCGGCCGTTCGAGGCCGCGGTGCGCACGCTGCCGTTCATGGCCTTCCTCTTTGTGCCGATCATCTTCGGCATGCACTCGATCTACGAGTGGTCGCACGCGGGCATCACCGAGACCGACGCCATCATCCGCGAGAAGGCGCTGTATCTGAACACGCCGTTCTTCCTGGCGCGCCAGGCGTTCTACTTCGTGGTCTGGGGCACGATTGGCTACCTGCTGACCACCTGGTCGTCCGAGCACGATCGCACCGGCGATCCGGCGCTGCTCACCAAGATGGAGCGTCTCTCCGGCGGCGGTCTGGTGGTGTACTTCCTCACCGTCACGTTCGCGATGGTCGACTGGACGATGTCGGTGAACCCGCACTGGTTCTCGACCATCTGGGGCATGCTCTACATCGGCGGCCAGGGGCTGTCGGCCTTTGCGTTCGGCATTTGCGTGCTGGTGATGCTGTCGCAAGTGGCGCCGCTCAACCGCGTGCTCACCACGCACCATTTCCACGATCTCGGCAAGTTCCTGTTCGCGTTCCTGATGCTGTGGGCGTACCTGTCGTTCTCACAGTTCCTGATCATCTGGTCGGCGAACATCCCGGAGGAGATTCCGCACTATCTCAACCGCTGGGACAACAGCTGGAAGTACCTCAGCATCTTCATCATCGTCGGCCACTTCATCGTGCCGTACGCGCTGCTGCTGTCGCGCGATCTCAAGAAGAACTCGGGCAAGTTGCGCGTGATCGCGATGTGGATCCTGCTGGCGCGCCTGGCGGATTACTACTGGCACGTGATGCCGGAGCTGCACCGCAACGGCCTGACGGTCACGCTGCTCGACGTGGCGCTGCCGCTGGCGCTTGGCGGCATTTTCATCTCCCTGTTCGTCGCGCAGCTGGGCGGCCGGTCGCTCTTGCCGGTGAACGATCCGCAACTCGACAAGGCACTGCATCACCATGTCCACTGAGCATCCACGCCCCTCGACTTCGCTCGGGGCAAGCGAACCCGACCTCGAGTACGGGCCGACTCCGGCCGGCGCGAAGCACGAGCACACCGACATCGATCCGGCGGTCGGCTACCGGTTCGCGTTGTGGCTGGCGGTGGCGATGATGCTGTCGTTCGGCATCGTCTACGGCACGTTCAAGCTGTTCGATCGCCAGGGGAACGTGGCCAACGAGGCGGCGCAGCGCTTCCCGCTGGCGGCAGGCGTGGTGCGCCCAATGCCGACGCCGAGCCTGCAGACGCAGCCGTTCCGTGACGTCTACGTGCTGCGTGACGAGGAAGCGAAGAAGCTGCAGTCCTACGGTTGGGTCGATCAGGAAGGCGGCGTCGCGCGCATCCCGATCGATCGCGCGATGGAATTGATGCTGCAGCGCGGGTTTCCGGCGCGGCCGGAAGCGCCTCCGGCCGGCGGGGTCGTACAGGACAGCTCGGCAGGGCGGACGGTGGCGCCGCGGTGAATTGACGATCGACCGATTGACGATTGAGCGACTGTTTGGCGATTGAAGGTTTGGTGATTTCGTGATTCTGATTGCGCGATTGGCGATTGAGCGATTGGCGATCGCCTTCGTGAGCCTGGGGCTCGCGTCGGTCGTGGTGTCGGCGCAGGGTGAGCAGCCGGGGCTGCGGCCCGCGCAGGCGCCGCCGTCGAGCCAGATGCCCGCCGCCTTGCAGAAGGTGGCGTTCGAGCAGCGACTGAACGAGCAACTGCCGCTGGACTTGCCGTTCAAGGACGAGGCGGGCGGGAGCGTGAAGCTGGGCGACTACTTCGGCCGCAAGCCGGTGGTGCTCGCGTTCGTGTATTACGAGTGCCCGATGTTGTGCACGCAGGTGCTCAACGGCCTCGAAAGCGCACTACGTGTATTAAACGAAACTGCGGGCAGGGAATTCGACGTCGTCACGGTCAGCTTCGATCCGCGCGAAACGCCGGTGCTGGCGGCGGGCAAGAAGAAGGCCTACCTCGATCGCTACCGGCGCCCCGGCGCGGAACAGGGCTGGCACTTCCTGACCGGCGACGAGGCCTCGATTGCGGCGCTGACCCAGGCCGCGGGCTTCAGCTACGTTTACGACGCCGACACCAGGCAGTTCGCGCACGCCAGCGGCATCGTGGTGGCCACGCCGGCCGGCAAGCTGTCGCGGTATTTTTTCGGCATCGACTATTCTCCGCGCGACGTCAAGTTCGCGCTGATCGAGTCGTCCAGCGAGAAGATCGGCACGCTGGCCGACCGGTTGTTGCTCTACTGCTATCACTACGATCCGGCGACGGGCAATTACGGGTTCATGGCGATGCGGGCGGTGCGGCTGGGTGGGGCGGTCACGCTCGTGGCGCTGTTCGGATTCATGTTCGTATCGATCCGGCGCGATCACCGCGACAGACGCACCGATAGATCATGAAAATATTCGGCATTCCCATCTTCCCCGACCAGGCTTCGACGTTCGCCAAGGACGTCGATGCGCTGTACTTCTTCATCTTCGCCGTCAGCGCGTTCTTTGCGCTGGCCGTGGCGGTGTCGGTGATCTACTTCGGCATCCGCTACCACAAGACTCACGACGGCGAGATTGGTGCGCGCATCGAAGGCAGCCTGCCGCTGGAACTGCTGTGGAGCGTCATTCCCACCCTGATCGCGATGGTGATGTTCGGCTGGGGCGCATCGGTGTACTACCACATCCGGCGTCCGCCCGACGAGGCGATGCACATCTACGCGGTCGGCAAGCAGTGGATGTGGAAGTTCCAGCACCTGGAAGGCCAGCGCGAGATCAACGAGCTGCACATCCCGGCGGGCCGGCCGATCAAGATCACGATCAGCTCCGAAGACGTGCTTCACAGCCTGTATTTCCCGGCGTTCCGCACCAAGATGGACGCGATTCCCGGGCGCTACACCGAGCTCTGGTTCGAGGCGCAGACGCCCGGGACGTACCACATTTTCTGCACGGAGTACTGCGGCACCAACCACTCCGGCATGGTCGGCAGCGTGATCGTGCTCGAGCCTCAGCAGTACCAGGCGTGGTTGCAGGGCGGCGGCCTCGACGGCACGCTCGCGCAGCGCGGCGCGAGGCTGTTCAACGACCTGGCCTGCTCGAGCTGCCACCTCGACACCGGCCGGGGCCGCGGACCGTCGCTGAAAGACATCGTGGGCACGACCGTCGAGCTGCAGGACGGATCGTCCGCGACGGTTGACGAAGCCTACCTGCGTGAATCGATCCTCAACTCGCAGGCCAAGGTCGTGCGGGGCTTCCAGCCGCTGATGCCGACCTTCCAGGGCCTCATCAGCGAAGAGAATCTCGTCGCCCTGATCGAACACGTGAAGTCCATGTCGCCGAAGGCGACGACGGCGGCGCCGGCCGCACCCACGCCTACGACCACTCCCGCACCGCCGGGTGGAAAGAAGTAAGCCAATGCTGGACCAGCTCAGAATCCCGGAGCGCCACTACCTGCACGAGGGCCACTCCCTGAAGTCGTGGCTGCTGACCAGGGACCACAAGCGGATCGCCATCATGTACCTGATGTCGATCTCGGTGATGTTCTTCATCGGCGGCCTGTTCGCCGTAGGCATCCGCTTCGAACTGGCCACGCCGCAGGGCGACTTCGTCACCGCCGACACCTACAACAAGTTCTTCACGATGCACGGCGTGATCATGGTGTTCTTCTTCCTGATCCCGTCGATTCCCGCCGTGCTCGGCAACTTCCTGATCCCGCCGATGATCGGCGCGAAGGACCTGGCGTTTCCGCGCATCAACCTGCTCAGCCTCTACATCTACTGGGTCGGCGGCGTCTTCACCCTGGTGGCGATGGTGATGGGCGGCGTCGACACCGGGTGGACGTTTTACACGCCGTACAGCTCGGCGGCGTCGAATACGCACGTGGTGGCGACCGCGCTCGGCATCTTTATCGCCGGCTTCTCGTCGATCCTGACCGGCCTCAACTTCATCGTCACCATCCACCGCATGCGGGCCCCGGGGATGACGTGGTTCCGTCTGCCGCTGTTCGTGTGGGCGCACTACGCCACCAGCCTGATCCAGGTCCTGGGCACGCCGGTGGTGGCGATCACCATCGTGATGGTGTTCGTCGAGCGCGCCTTCGGCTTCGGCATCTTCGACCCGGCGCGCGGCGGCGACCCGGTGCTGTTCCAGCACCTGTTCTGGTTCTACTCGCACCCTGCCGTCTACATCATGATCCTGCCGTCGATGGGCATCATGAGCGAGCTGATCTCGACCTTCTCGCGCAAGAGGATCTTCGGCTACAGCTTCGTCGCCTTCTCGTCGCTGGCGATTGCCGTGTTCGGGTTCATCGTGTGGGCGCACCACATGTTCGTGGCCGGCATCTCGACCTACGCCGCGATGGTGTTCTCGTTCCTCAGCTTCTCGGTCGCCATCCCGTCGGCGGTGAAGGTGTTCAACTGGTCGGCCACCCTCTACAAGGGCGCCATCTCGTTCGAGACGCCGATGCTCTACGCCTACGGCTTCATGGGGTTGTTCGCGATTGGCGGCCTGACGGGCCTGTTCCTGGCGACACTCGGTGTCGACGTCCACGTGCACGACACCTACTTCGTGGTGGCGCACTTCCACTACATCATGGTGGGCGGCGCCATCATGGGCTACCTGGGCGGCCTGCACTTCTGGTGGCCGAAGATGACGGGCCGGATGTATTCCGAGTTCTTCTCCAAAGTGTCGGCCATCATGGTGTTTGTCGGCTTCAACATCACGTTCCTGCCGCAGTTCGTGGTCGGCTATCTCGGCATGCCGCGCCGCTACCACGCGTATCCTGACGAAATGCAGGTGCTGAACGTGATGTCGTCGGCGGGCGCGACCGTGCTCGGCTTCGGCTACGTGCTGCCGGTGATCTACTTCCTCTATTCCCTCAAGTACGGCCGGGTGGCCGGCCCCAATCCGTGGGGCGCGTCGGGCCTCGAGTGGCAGACGCAGTCGCCGCCGCTGACCGAGAACTTCGTCGAGGTGCCGATCGTGACCAGCGAACCCTACGAGTACGAGCACGTCGTCGCCAAGGAGAAGCACCTTGTCTGACGCGGTCGCGCACGCGGACCAGGGTCACGCGGACGCCCACCACGCGCATCATCCCGCGCTGCAGCATCATTTCGACACGATGGCGCAGCAGAAGGAAGCGGCCGTCGTCGGGATGTGGGTGTTCCTGCTGACCGAAATCCTGTTCTTCGGCGGGCTGTTCGTCGCCTACATGATCTATCGCGTCTGGTATTTCGACGCGTTTGCCGAAGCCAGCCGGCGCCTGAGCCTGTTCTGGGGCGGCCTCAACACGGCCGTACTGATTGGCAGCTCGCTGACCATGGCGCTCGCGGTGCGGGCGGCGCAGACCAACAACCGCAAATGGACCGTCAACTGGCTCGTCCTCACGATGCTGCTCGGCGGCGTGTTCCTCGGCGTGAAGGTGATCGAATACGAGGACAAGTTCGCCAACTATGAAGTGCCGGGCCCGAACTACAACTGGTCGTACCACGAACAGCATGCCGCGGGCGCCGGCGAGCACCCCTCGACTTCGCTCGGGGCAGGCGCGGAAGGCGCCGCCCCGGCCGCCGCGGCAGGGCATCGGGAGCTGGCCCTGACACCGGCGCAGCTCCAGAACACGACGCAGATTTACTTCAGCCTGTACTTCACGATGACAGGGCTGCACGCGCTGCACATGATCATCGGCGTCGGCCTGATGATGGTGATCACCTGGATGTCGTACCAGGGCAGGTTCGACGCCGAGTATTACACGCCGGTGGAGATGAGCGGCCTCTACTGGCACTTCGTCGACATCGTCTGGATTTTCCTGTTCCCGCTGCTCTACCTCGTCGAGAGACACCAATAATGTCGGATCACGTTTCGCCAGTCAGCCTGTATCTCACGATCTTCTTCGCGCTGATGATTCTCACCGGCGTGACGGTGGCGGCGTCGTTCGTCAACCTTGGCCAGTTCAACTTCGCGGTGGCGATGCTCGTCGCCGGCTTCAAGGCCTCGCTCGTGGTGTGGTTCTTCATGCACGTCAAGTACCAGAGCCACCTGACGAAGCTGACCGTGGCCACGGGATTGTTCTTCCTCGCGCTCCTGCTGGGGATGTCGTTGATCGACTACGTGTCGCGCGACAACTTCAAGGGGTATGTTGCGCCGCCGGTGAATCCGGACGCGCAGATGCAGGCGCCGCGCTAGGCGGCACTGAAGTGCCGCCCTCCCGGTAAATCTCAGACGCGGGCGTAGAGGTTCGTGCCTTCGATCTGAATCGCCTTTGCACCCACTTCCGCCAGTGCATGCAGCAGCGCCGGGTGGGCTGTTTCCGGAACGTCCAATAACGCAATGCCGTGCATGGCCTTGGCGAACATGCGCGCCACCACGCCGCGGATGTAGGCGACCTCCGGCCGGCCGGCAAACGATCGGCAGACGACGACCTCCCAGGGCATCGCCGGATCGAGCGCCGCGGCCACGCCGACGGTGAAGAGTCCCTCGGGCATTTCTTCGAGGGCCCGTTCGATCGCCGCGGGCTCGGCATCGATGCCGCCGACGATGTAGCCGTTGTTGTAGAAGGGGAAGAGGAAGGCGCCGTTGCCGCAATCCACTTCGAAGATGCGCGTGCCGGGGCCGATATCGAGCGTCTCGGCGACGTGCTCGGCGAGCTCGTCCCAGCCTTCGCCAAAGCTACGGCTAGGCAAGCTACTTCTTGTCGTAAGGGGTCAGATCCAGCGTGGTCGTGTCAATTTGAAGCTTCCCGAGCTTCGTTCCCGCGGGCACGCGATACGCGAAGCCGCAGGAGTATTCCGGCGTGGCGCCCGGATCGATGAACGCCATGGCGGTGTTGAAGACCTTGCCGGAGGCGTCGAGCAGAACCGGCTTTTTGACGAGGGTTTCCTTGAACGCGGGCATCACCTTGAACGACAGGTTGACGATGGCGAATTCTTCGCCGGGTTTGGTGAGGCCGCGGATGCTGTTGGCGCCGGGCGGGCAGTCCTTGAGCCCCACCGTGGCGGAACGCTCGATTCCCACCACCGTGATTTCGAGACCCTTGTAATTGGCGGGTTTGCTTTGGCCGAAGACCGGGGCTGCTATTAACAGCAGCCCCAAGCCCCAAGTCCCAAGTCCCAAGCCCCTAGAGAGGCGCATCAGGATTCGCGATCGTGCGCCACATGTGGGCGCTCGGGCTGTTGTCGTGGCCGAGGCCTTCCTTGGGCTGCTTGAAGTGACGGCCGATGATGTCCTGGAAGGGGTCGATCGACACCTTGGCGTTCTGATCGAACGCGTAGAGGTCGTTCACCGTCACGAGGCGCGGCTCCATGTACCATTTATGGTTGCGCACCATCTTGTAAGTGTTGGCGATGTACTCCGGCGGTGTGTAGTCGTGGCCGAAGATGCGCAGGTACTGGTCGGGATACTCGTAGCCGGCGTCGGAGTCCGCGTAGAAGCGCAGCGCCGCGTGGTACTTGATCGCGAAGGTGGACTTCTCGGGGATGTAGGGCTCGAACAACTGCGCGCCCCACCAGCCGTGATCGACCTTGATCAGTCCCTGCACCACGTCGTGCAGCAGGCAGGCGAGGATCACTTCCTCCGACATGCCGGTCTTCATGGCGCGCGTGGCGCTCTGCAGCACGTGGTTGGCGGGTGCGAAGCGCAGGCGGAAGAAATCGTGCAGGGTGGCGTTCTTCGGCAGCGGCTCGAGCTTCTTCATCATGCCGCCACGGCTGTTGACGAACAGGTTGCCGACGCCGCGGCGATGGCTGCGGGTCTCGATCTGCGCTTCGTGATCGGCGACGCTGGGGAACTTCTGCGGGGTTGCGCCCTGCTGTTCGACGGCTTCGTCCAGGCGCTCTTCCATCCAGTGTTCCATCGCTTCGGCTTTCGCTTCGTGGTCCATGAGGCTGACCGCGGCGGTGCCGCCCAGGCTGGCGATGAAGGCTCTGCGATCGACGTCCATAATTCCCCCCGCCTTGCGCTCGCGGGAATCGCGAGCGAGTTGTAGCGGTCGCGCCGTAGCGGCGATAGCCGCGAAGGCGGACTCCCTGCAGAAAATAGCCGTTCAGGGGCGGCTATTCAACCTATTTAATGGCCTGGGCCTGCAGGTCGGTCAGCCATCTCTGCGCAAAGGCGCGGGCGGCGTCGGTGGCGGGCTTTCCGGCCCGAAAACACAGTTTCCATTCCTTCGGCCTGGCTTCGAGGGCGGCATCGGCGAACACCTTCTTGCCGTCTTTATCGATCAGCTTGGCGTCGTAGGCGATGTCGCGCGAGACGTCGAGGAAGTGGCGGAGCCGGTTGGCGACCATCGCGCGCGCGTCGCTGGGCCACACCGCGTCGAGCTGTTTCATGGCCTCCTCGCGCTCCCGCACCTGCGCCGCGTGTTGCTCGCGGATCGCCTTGTCGAGCTCCACGCGACGCGGGCCCGTTTCCATATCGGTCAGCTGTTGGCGCATGTCTTTCCAGCCCGCTTCGAGCGTGGCGCGCTGCTCGGGCGTGATCTGATCGAACAGCTTGCGCATCTGGTCGACCTGCTCCTCGAACCCGGCGCGCTGCGTGGCGAGGATGGCGTCGACGCTCGGTTCCTCGGGCAGCGGATCCGGGCCGTTGGCCTCGCGGTGATCGGCGTAGCGGCGCGAGAAGTCGTCGGTTTCCACGAACGTGCGCGCCAGCGTGAGCGCGAAGTTCACCATCGCGACGCGCGCCGTCGATGACGCCTTCTTGAACACCTCGCTCTCGCCGGCGAGCGAGATCGTGTCGGCGATGAACGAATCGAACACCGCCTCGCGCGCGCGGCCGGCGGTGATGCCGAGGCTGGCGAGGTGATCCTGCGCCGTCGCGGCGGCGCTCAGTGCCGCTACGCAAAGTACCGTAACCGCTACGTAGATCCGCGTAACGGCGCGCCCGTCCTGTTTCTCCACAGATTACACAGATTACACCGACGCCGAGGCCCGCGGACGCCGGGCAATGCCCCGCGTCAGGCCGTGGGCACGAAGAGCCCAAACCAGAGAGCACACAGCAACCCCAAAACACACACGATTGCGCCC
>CAZEMI010000055.1:0-16206 GCA_964513235.1 uncultured Acidobacterium sp. | reverse complement strand
GGGCGCCGTGTACGCGCTCATCCTCCGGTCTTCGAACAGCTACTTCGTCCAGAGCGAGGACGAACACCGCTGGCTGATCGCGTTCCTGGCGACGCTCGTGATGGTGCTGCTCGCGCGGCCCGTCAAGGATGCGCTCCAGTCGGCCATCGACCGTGCCTTCTATCGCGATCGCTACGACTATCGCCGGGCGCTGGTGGCCTTTGCCCGCGACCTGAATGGCGACCTCGATATCGCGCGGCTGGCCGACCGCCTCGTGTCGCGCGTCAAGGAGACCTTGGTCGTCGACCGTATGGCGCTGATGCTTGCCACCGAGGCGGGGGAATTCGAATCGCTCCGCGACGATGGGTTCGAGCACGGCGTTCCACGACTGCGTCAGCGGTCGGCGCTTGCCGCGCGCCTGGCGGGTGGGCACACCGTGCGACTCGACGAACCGCTGGCCGCCAGCCGGTTCGATGCCGAGGACGTCGAGTTCTGGCGCGACACCGGCATCTACTATCTTGTGCCGTGCGTCTCGAAGGACGCCGCCATCGCGGTGCTGGCGCTCGGCCGGCGCGACAGCGGGGAGCCGCTGAACAGCGAGGACATGGGCCTGCTGGCCGCGGTTGCGGGGCAGGTCGCCACGGCGATTGAAAATGGCCGGCTCTACCGCCAACTGCACCTGAAGGCGGTCGAACTCGAGCGTCTTCGCTCCTTCAGCCAGAGCATCGTCGAGTCGCTTGACGATGGCTTGATGGTGGTCGGACGTGACGATCGGGTGATGCACTGGAACCAGGCGCTCGAGCGGATGTACGGGCTGCCCGCGTCCGAGGCGCTTGGCCGAACGCTGGACGCGTTGTTCGATCCGGCGTTCCGCGCGCGGCTCGACGCGGCCCGGCGGGATCACCGGGAGGGCACCACGCTCAGCCGCGTACCGCTCGGCGCTCGCGGCGCACGCGAGGGCGCGCGCCTTCGTGTGAACATTACGACGGTGCCGCTCCAACCCATGGGCGAGAGCGCGGAGCCGGGTGGGAGCGTCGTGATGCTCGAGGACGTCACGGCGCGGGTCGCGCTCGAAGAGCAGCTGCGCATCTCGGAGAAGATGGCATCACTCGGACTTCTCGCGGCCGGCGTCGCCCACGAGGTGAACACGCCGCTCACGGGCATCTCGAGCTACACGCAGATGCTGCTTGACGGCGCTGATCAGGCCGACCCCCGTACGCGTCTGCTCGAGAAGATCGAGAAACAGACGTTTCGCGCTGCGCGCATCGTCAACGGGCTCCTCAACCTTGCGCGGCCCAGCAGTCAGGGTGATTCGTCCGAGCGCACAATCGTCGACCTGAACAGCGTCGTCGGGGACGTGCTCTCGCTCATCGAGCACCAGCTGGACAAGGGCAGCATCAAGCTGCGGCGCGAACTGCACGTCGAGCCCCTCAACCTCATCGGGTACGAGTTCAAGCTCCAGCAGGTGTGCCTCAACCTCTTCCTGAACGCCCGGGACGCGATGCCGAGCGGGGGATGGCTGACTATCGCCACCCGGGTCGAGGGAGACGAGATCGTGGCGGTCATTTCAGACACTGGCGCAGGCATCGAGCGCGAGCACCTGGACCGCATCTACGATCCGTTCTTCACCACGAAGGCTCCGGGCCTCGGCACGGGTCTCGGGCTGTCGATCAGCTACGGGATCGTGCAGGAACACCACGGCACGATTCACTGTGACAGCGGCCCCGGCCAGGGTACTCGGTTCACGTTGCGCTTTCCGGCGGCGGCGGCCCATCGCGCGCCCGCGCGCCAGAGGGAGGCCGGGCGCTGACGCCCCCTGTTCCCATGACCACCCACCCGCGCCACGCGTCAGTCCTCGTGATCGACGACGAGGAGATCATGCGCGAGATCCTCGAAGCGCTGCTGGTGCGGGAAGGCTACAGCGTGCGGCTCGCCTCGGGCGGCGCCGAAGGCCTCGAACTTGCGCGGTCGCTGCCCTTCGATGCGGTCATCACCGACGTCATGATGCCCGGCATGGACGGCGGTCAGGTGCTCGACGAGATCCAGAAGCTCGACGAGGATCTCCCCGTCATCATGATCACGGCGTTCGCGTCGATGGAGAACGCCGTGCTCGCCATGAAGCGCGGCGCCTTCGATTACCTCACCAAGCCGTTCAAGAACGACGAAGTGCTGGTCGTGCTGCGCAACGCCATCGAGCGGCGGCGGTTGCAGGTCGAGAACGTCGCGCTCAAGCAGAACCTGCAGGCGCGCTACAGCAAGTTCGCGAACATCATCGGCCGCAGCCCGCGGATGAAGCAGGTGTTCGACCTCATCATCCAGGCCGCGCCCAGCCGCTCCACCATCCTGATCACCGGCGAGAGCGGCACTGGCAAGGAACTGGTGGCGCGCGCGATCCACACGCACTCCGCCCGGTCCGACAAGTCGTTCGTGACCGTGAACTCCGGCAACCTGCCGCCCGACCTGCTCGAGTCGACGCTCTTCGGGCACGTCAAGGGCGCGTTCACCGGCGCCGTCTACCCCAAGAAGGGGTTGTTCGATCTGGCCGACAAGGGCAGCATCTTCTTCGACGAGATCGGCAACGTGCCGATCGAGACGCAGGCCAAGCTGTTGCGCGTGATGCAGGAGCGAGAATTCATGCGCCTGGGCGGCATGGAGACGATCAAGGTCGACGTCCGCATCATTGCCGCCACCAACGTCGATCTGAAGCACGAGATGGAAGAGGGACGTTTCCGCGAGGACCTCTACTATCGCCTGCACGTCATCAGCATCCATCTGCCGGCGCTGCGCGAGCGCCGCGACGACATTCCGCTCCTGGTGCAGCACTTCCTCGAGAAGTACGGCGAGGAGAACGATCGCAAGAACATCGAGGTGGCGCCCGAGTCCCTCGACCTGCTGATGGATTACGACTGGCCGGGGAACGTGCGCGAGCTCGAGAACGTCATCGAGCGCGCCGTCGTGCTCAGCACCGGCCAGCGCATCGGCCCCGACCTGATCCCCGAGCAGGTCCGCAAGAACCCGGCGTTCCAGATTCCGCACGTGGTGATGCCGGCGGACGGCATCTCGCTGAAGGATGTGACGGTCGCCTACGAGCGGCAGTGGATCGAATCCGCGCTCGAGGCCGCCGGCGGCGTCCAGAAGCGCGCCGCCGAGCTGCTGCGCATCAAGCCGACGACGCTCAACGAAATGATCAAGCGCTACGACATCCGGCCGCGGCGCAAGAAGGCGTCGTCTGGAGCCGCCGAGCCCGAAAGCAATGGCTCGGAGAATGGCGACTTAGAGCCGGTCGGCGAAGCTGAGTAGCGGCGCAGACTGCGTATCATCCCAGGGCCGCAGAAAGCGCAGAGCTTGAGCCGCGGACTACTGCGCAGTGGGTCGAGCCTATGCAGAGTAGAAGCGGCAGATCTCAGGCACCCGCGTGGACCGAGCCCGACAGCGAAGCCAACGCTTCGACGGACTTGCCGGTAATTCGCAGGTACATCGAGTCAGGACAGATGTCGAGATCCGGGCCCCACTCAATCGCACTCCCAGCGCCTGTTAGGCTGCACTATCTGCGCCTTCTGCGGCCCTGAGAGGGAGGGGTGAGCAGATTGTCCTTCTGATCTTCCGTTCTTCTGTAGAAAAATGCTGGCCTATGAAAGCCAGCCTTCGCTCCATCCGTGTTCTCGCTGTTCTACTGGCGCTGCTCGCCGGCGGCGCCTCGGCGTATTCCCCGGCGGTCCTGGCGCAGTCTGCCGCGGCCGTTCCGTCCCCTGAACAGTTCTTCGGCTTCCAGATGGGCGCCGATCGCAAGCTTGCCAACTGGGACAAGCTGCACGAGTACTACCAGGCGCTGGCCAAGGCGTCGACCAAGATGCGGGTCGTCGAGCTGGGCAAGACCAGCGAAGGGCGCCCCTATATCGCGATCTTCATCTCGTCGCCGGCCAACCTCGCCAGGCTCGAACCGTTTCGCCAGCTCAACGCGCGGCTGGCCGATCCGCGCGGGAGGTCCGAAGCCGAGGCCAGGATACTCGTTGCCGACGCGAGGGCGGTGACCATTCAGTCCTTCGCACTCCACTCGAACGAAGTGGCCGCGTCCCAGGCCGCCGCCGAGTTCGTCTACGACAGCATCACGCGCACGGACGAAGAAGCCACGCGCATGCTCGACAACGTGATCAGCATCGTGATGCCGTCGATCAATCCCGACGGCACGCAGATGATCGCCGATTGGTACATGAAATATGCCGGCACCGAACACGAGGCCGCGCCGCTGCCGTGGCTGTACCAGAAGTACTCGGGTCACGACAACAACCGCGACGGCTTTGCCCTGAACCTGCCCGAGTCGCAGCATCTCGGCAAGTTGATGTACCGCGACTGGATGCCGCAGGCCTACGTCGATCATCACCAGATGGGCAGCGGCAATGCGCGGCTGTACATCCCGCCCTATGCCGAGCCGATTCGCCCGGGCGCCGATCCGCTGGTGTGGCGCGAGATGCAGTTGTGGGGCGCGCACATGGGGAACAAGCTCGAGGCCGCCGGCAAGACCGGTGTCATCGGCTCGGCGATCTACTCAGGCTGGGGCCATATGGGGTTCCACTGGATCACGCCGTTCCACAACATCGCCGGCATGCTGACCGAGTCCGCGAGCGCGCGGCTGGCGACCCCGATGTTCATGCATCCCGATCAACTCCGCGGCGGCCCGCGCGGTCTGCCAGCATACGAGGTCCAGACCACGATGCCGAGCCTCTGGACCGGCGGCTGGTGGCGGGTCCGCGACATCGTCGAGCAGCAGAAGATCGCGGCGTGGGCCACCGTGGACCTCGCGGCGCGAAATCGCGAGACCGTGCTGTGGAACATGTATCTGAAAGGCCTCCGCCAGACCGAGCGCGGCGCCAACGCCGCCGTCAAGGCCTACGCGATCGCCGCGGATCAGCACGACCGCCAGACGGTGAAGAAGCTCGCGAACATGTTGCTCGCCTCCGGCGTCGAGGTGCATCAGACCAAGGGCCAGCTGATCGTCGAGGGCAGGGTCTACGGCCCCGGCTCGTTCATCGTCTCGATGGCGCAGCCGAAACAGGGCCTCGTGCGCTGGATGCTGGGCCGCACGTTCTATCCGGACAACACGTATACGCGCAACGCGGAAGGCGATCCGATCCGTCCGTACGACATGTCCACCGACACGTTCGCCGAATTCATGGGGGTAAAGAGCGACCCGATTGGCGAGACCGTCACCGGCGATCTCGTGAAGCTGGTGGCGAATGTGCCGATGATTGGGACGGTTGCCGCCAGCGCGCCAAATGGCTACCTGCTTGACGGCCGGTTGAACGACAGCTTCCGCGCCGCGTTCCTGCTGCTCGACAAGGGCATCGCGGTGCGCCGCGCCAGCCAGCCGTCAGCGGACGGCAGCGTGAAGGCCGGCGACTTTCTCGTGGCCGCCGGCGATGTGTCGGCGATTGCCAAGCAGACCGGCGTGGACTTCCCGGCGCTCAAGACGCCGGTCACGGCCGGCGCCTATCCGCTTCGCAAGCCGCGCGTGGCCATGCTGCAGCGGTACGGCGGCGGCAACATGGATGAGGGCTGGACGCGGTTGATGTTCGAGCAATTCAACGTGCCCTATGCGTCGATCATGGACGCCGCCATCAAGGCCGGCAACCTCGAGGCGAAGTACGACACCCTCATCCTGCCCGCGGACTCGATCGCGGCCATGACCGGCGAGCGTCCGCCACAGGGGCAGGGCGGCGGCGGTGGAGGATTTGGTGGCGGCGCGGACAACACGCCCGCTGAATACCGCAGCGGTTTCGGCGCTGAGGGCGTCAAGGCACTGGAGGCGTTCGTGCAGAAGGGCGGCACGCTCCTGACCTTCGCCAATGCCGGCGATCTGCCCATGCAGCGTTTCAGCCTTCCGGTCCGCAACATCGTCAGCGGTCTGCCGTCGAAGACCTTCTGGTCGCCGGGCTCGACGCTTCGCGTCAACTTCGTCAACACGAATCCGCTCGCCTACGGCATGCCGGCGCAGGGTCTCGCGTTGTTCATGGCCGGCGGCCAGGTCTACGAAGTCACGTCAACCGACCGCAGCCAGGATGTGGAGATCCTGTCGACCTATATCGACCGGGACGTCCTGCAGAGTGGCTGGCTGCTGGGCGAGCAGGTGATTGCCAAGAAAGCGGCGGCGGTGTCGGTGAAGCACGGCGCGGGCAAAGTCGTGATGATCGGCTTCCGCCCGCAGCACCGCGACCAGACGCACGGCACGTTCAAACTCGTGTTCAACGCGCTGTTGAACGGCCCGGTCGGCGCCGCGCCGGCCACGACAACGGCGCAACAGTGAGAGGAATCGGGGGCGGGTCCTGCGGGACCCGCCTCAAACCTTGCGGTCTAGTTTTGTCTTGCCTACGAAAAAGTCCCTCGCCGGCCAGTTTTTCTCGCGTTTTTTGCGGAGGACGTCGCAGGCGGATTCGGGTACGGTTCGCACGATCAGCGCAATGTGATTGCCCCCGCTTTGGCCAGCTGCTCGAAGTACTCGACCACGGCGGGCAATGGCACCGAACCGAATTCAGCCGACACCGCATCGCGGATGTCGCTGATCGATCGCCTGCCGTCGATGAAGTTGGTGATCTCGTAGACCACATCGCGAGCATTCGGGAGCTTCGCAAGCGCGGCTGGTGGCTCCAGCGGCGTGAGCGGTGCCGAAGTGCGCGCGGGCACACGGCGATCCTCGCCGGCGCGACCGCGGAGGCGTTCGGCCGCGGGCACGAACGGCGAACTGGTGATGCCCATGCTCGTCCACACGCTGGTGATGCCCTTCTCCATGTCGGCGATCCGGCTGCGCAGCATCGGATCGATCGGCTCGGGCATGAACCGCTCGAACGAGCGCATCCGCCGCTGCTCGCGTTCGATGGCCTGGCCGAACATGACGAGCACGTCGGCGCCGGCGCGCTGCTGGTTGCCCATCTGCGCCACCGCGCGGCGGCCGTCCTCGGCCAGTCGCGCGTGGGCGCCGACGGTCAGGTGCGAGAGCAAAGCTTCCGAGCCGGCGTTCGGTAAGGTCGCAAGGAAGTACGCCGTCGAAGCGACCAGGACTGCGCCTTCATAAAACGGCTCGGTATTTTCGCCTGTCAGGATTGTCGTCACGGGAATGCCAAAGCTTTCCCACCTGGGTTGGCCGACATTGCGATAAGGCTGCGTTTCCATCGCGCCAGATGTCTGTCTTGCGAAGAGTTCGAGCACTTCATCGATGATGCTTGCCGTCGACCACAACCCGCGGATTACCTGGCGCGTCGGCACGGTGTAATCGACGACCATGATGGCGGCTTTCGCGCCCTGCGGCGGTTGCAGACTGGACGTTTGGAACGTGTTAAGCGTAGACGTCAAGAAGCGTATGGATCGCGCAGGCCGCGGGAGCGCCTTTGCTTCAATGAGGCCGTTGATTTTTTGGAGCCCGGCGCTGGCGGTGATGCCTTTGCCGGACGGGGAGATGATGATGATCTCACCAGCGCCAGCATCCGCACCCTGAATGAGCGGCGCCCCCGGCTTCTGGAAATCCAAGGGCGCATCCACAATCGCCTTGAGAATCACCGGCTCGAGCAACGTCTCGGCCGGAGACAAACTCGGCCGCTGGCCAAACTGCAATACGAAGGCAACGAGTATGAGTCTAATCAACTGATCACTCTCAACTGGGCCACTCAACCGTCAACTGTCAACCGTCAACTGTCAACTAACGCCGCAATGATCCAATCAGCTTGTCGTACTTCGACATGATCACATCCCAGCGATAGTTGCGCTTGATGTACTCCTTGCCGTTGCGGCCCATGCGGTCGCGCATGCGCTCATCGACCAGCAGCAGTTTCGTGCACTCCACGAATTCATCACGGTCGGAGTAGAACAAGCCGGCGTTGCTCTTCAGGCAGTGGTCGACGAGCACCTCCGCGCGGGCATTGCAGAGCACCGGCGTGCCCACGGCCATGGCCTCGAGCGCCAGCAGCGACAGGCTCTCGTACGGCGACGGCACCACCACGATGGTGGCGGCCTCGAGGGCCTGAAGGCGCTCGCGCTCCGAGAGCAGCCCGGCAAAACGGACCCACGGCACTTCCGGCAGTTGCATCAACTTGACGCCCATCAGCGTCAGCATCGCCTCGCCGCCCTGTTCCTTGTAGCTCGTGAAGTATTCGATCAGCTCCTCGCAACCCTTGCCGGCATCGATCCGCCCGCCGTACAGCAGGAACTGTCCCTGCAACCGGTGCCGGCGGCGGAACTGTGCCCCCCGGGTGCGCAGGTGCGGCGCCAGCCGCTTGTGGATCTCCTCGTCGTCCTCGGGTTCCGGATCGTCGGCCTGCTGCTGGTCCTGCATCAAGTCCACGCCGCAACCCACCGTCTCTTCCGCCACCGACCGGAACTCGAACGTCGTCTTCAGAAAGTTCTTTTCGACCTCGGTGTTGTAGGCCACCGCCGCGGCTTTCGTGAACATCTCGCGGAAGATCGAGAGGTGAATCGCCGGCTCGTTGTGCGCCGTCGGCACGAGAATGCTGCGCGCCGGATCGACGTCGAGCCCGAGCACGGTCGGCGCGTAGAGATACGTGAAGAAGATCAACGCCTCGTATTGCCGGTGATGGCGATTGAGGTACTCGACCAGCGGCGGACACCAGGGACCCTGCTGCTCGAGCCACGACATCTCGTCGTCTCGCGTGTGAGGATGGTGGAAGATCCAGTCCGAATACTGGTTGAACGACGCAATGTCGCGCGTCCGGGCGTTCTTGAACCGCCGCACCGTCACGCCACGGATGCGATCGTTGCCTTCCGGATACTCGTTCTCCCAGGTGATGTAATCGCGCGCGCAGGTGGTGAGCACCTCGACGTCGTGCTTTTGAGCGAGCCGCTCCGCGATCAGCCGGCAGTGATACTCCGACCCGCCGAGGATCTCCGCGCCGTAGCGCTGGACGATGAACGCAATCTTCACGATGTCAGCCTTTCAAGCTCTTTGCGGATGCGGTCGTCGCCGAAATCGGCCAGGCGCCGCCGCTGTCCGGCAATGACCTCGGTCCGTAACGTGTCGTTAAAGGCGAGCTCGCCCAGCAGCTCCGCCGCATACTCCAGATCCTTCGGCGCAAACTGCACGCCCGCGCCGCCCAGCGTGTCGGGCACCGCCGTCGTCGAGTAGGCCAGCACCGGGACGTCGGCGGCCATGGCCTCGAGCAGCGGCACGCAGAACCCCTCGTGTTCCGACAGGGAAATGTAGACGCTGGCCATGCGGTAGTAGGTCGCCAGATCCTCCTCGGGGACCGCGCCTGTAAAGATGAAACGGCCGGGCGGCATGCGATAGCGCTCGATCAGTGCCTGAATCGCGTCGAAATACCTCGGCGTGGCGTCGGTCTTGCCGACGAAGACAAACCGGTACTGCTCGTTCACATACCGTTTGTAATGCTCGGCCAGCTTGATGTGATCCTCGATCTTCTTGTTCGGGACGATGCGCCCGACGAACAGGAAGTTCAGCCAGCCTTCGTCCTGCAGCACGCTCTCCAGCGCCGGCCGCCGCGGCGCCCTGGTGATTCGCTCGGTGTCCACCGCGATGGGAAACACACCCGTGTTGCTGAAGCCCAGCGCCTCCAGTTCTCGCCGGTTGTATTCCGAATCGCCGAAGGCGATGTCGGTATGGCCGACCAGGGATTTCAGGTCCTCGCGCCCCAGCATCGCCAGCCGGAAAATCGCTGCGTCGTAGCCGGCGAAAAAATGTGCCGGCGTCACGTTGTGATACTGGAGCACGCGTCCCGCCTTCAACTTCGCGAAGGCCGGCGTCATCGGCGAGACCAGCGCGAAATGAAAAATCGTCAGGTCGCCGCGGGTCGCACCCGAATCGGTCCACGGAATCACGTCGCCCCTCAGATCATCGTCGATCGTCATGGCGTAGATGTTGGAATCGTGCCCGAGCTCGCGCAGCAGTCCCCGCACGCGGCGAGCCGAATCGCCGATGGCGTCGCCGCGGTGGGCCGCCGGAACCCATTGATTGACGATCATGGCTTCGCGCCGGGATCCGGCCCGCCTTCGCTCGCTTTGCGAGCTTCGGCGAGGTCGCGCCGGAGCGGCCCTTCGGCCGCGGAGGCGGAGATCCGGGATCCGGGATCCGGAAAAGCTTCAATAGCTCGCGGTTCGGGCGGAAGCGCCTTGAACGCCGCCGGCCGGTGTTCCCACAGCTCCTCGAGCTCTTCGCGTAATTTCAGCTGATCCCAGAAATCGAACGCGACTTCGGGATGGGGCCGGCGGGGGGAGGCGAGCACCTGGTCCACGAACGACAGGAGCACGCCGCCGAAATTCCTGGCTTCGAGACGGTCCAGCGCGGCGTATTGGCCGTCGATGATCCGGTCTTGCAGGCCGCGATCGCCGACGACGGCGTCGATCAGGGCGGCCACGTGCAGAGGGTGCTTGTTGGTGAAGAGTATGCCGGCGCCGTCCATCGTGGCGGGCACCGCCGTGGCGGCATATGCCAGCACCGGCACGCCCATGTGGAACGACTCGATCAGCGGCACGCAGAACCCTTCGTGCTCGCTGCAGCAGAGGAACACGTCGGCGATCTCGTAGTACGCGGCCAGTTCTTCGTTGGCGACGTGACCCAGGAAGTGCACATCCTGGGCGCCGATGTCGACGGCGAAGCGCTGCACCATCGACACGTATTTCTCGAAACCGACGTGCGAGCCGACCAGCAGCAGGCGCGACCGCGGATTGAACCACTGCTTGTAGGCATGGAAACAACGGATGACGTCCTCGATGCGCTTGTTGGGGATGACGCGCCCGACAAACAGCACGTTGACCCAGTCATCATCGAGCGGGCCAGCCTGCAGGTAATTCGCCGGACCGGCGAGATGCGCGAAGTCGGGAATGACGGGGAGCACCCCGGTGGCCGGGAAGCCGACCGCATCGAGCTCCTGGCGGTTGTATTCGGAATCGCCGAGCGCGAGATCGCAACGCTCCCGATAAAAGCGCAGCTCGCGGCGTCCGAGATAGCACAGCTTGGCGAGCATCTTGTTGACGCCGACGAAGAACTCGGGCGGCGTGATGTTGTGATAGACGAGCACCATGCGATCCGGGAGCGCGTACGCCAGCCGCGACGCTCGCGAGCCGATCGAGAAGTGGTGGATCAGGATGTTGTCGGGATGACTCGCGTCCGGCAGGTCCAGGTACTCGAGGGTCTGATCCTCGAACCGTGGATCCGCGGTTTGCACGAAGATCTCCGACTCGTATCCCGCGGCGCGCAGCACGCGCTGAATCCCGAGCACTTCGTGGCCGATGGCGTCGCCGTAGCCGAGCGTCGCCAGGACCTGGTGGATCGCAACCGGCATGATCAGCGACCGCCGGGGCCGCCGGGCCGCCGGCCGCGGCGATGAGGCCGCCGCCGCGGATCGCGGCCGCGATCGGGTCGGCCCTTCTCGCTGCGCTCCTGTCGTGGCTGCTGAGAGGCCGGTCCTTGCGGCGGGCGCTGCTGCTGCTGGGAAACGGGCCCTGGTGCCGGCCGCTGCTGTTGAGCAGCGGGCCTGTGCGCCGGCCGCGCTGAGTGCTGCTGCGGTCGTCCGCTCGCCGGCCGTGGCGAGGCCGCAGCCGGCCGCGGGGCGCTCACGGGTGGCGCGCCTCGATACGGACCGATCGGCAACTGCTTGACGATCGACTCCGCGGGCGGCAGGTTCGCCCGCCGGCGCGTCAACCAGCCGGCCATCGGCTCCATGGTGTTCTTCGCCGGCGTCTTCGACAGCTGCTGCAGCATGTCCACGTACTTCTTGACGATCACCGGCCACGCGTAATGGCGCTCGAAGAAGGTCCGGCCGTTGCGGCCCAGCGCTGCCTGCAGGCTCGGCGTGGTGTCGATCGCGCGCAGCGTTTCCACGAACTCCGGATAGTTCGCATAGAACAGCCCGGCGTTGCTGCGCAGGCACTGGCCCTGGAGCACGTCGCACTTCGCATTGGCCAGCACGGGCTTGCCCATGGCCCAGGCTTCGAGCGCGACCATCGACAGGCTCTCGAGATACGACGGCATGATCAGCACCTCGGCGGCGGCTATGGCGTCGTACTTGTCCTCGTCCTCGACGAACCCAAAATGGTGGATGCGCGGATGCTTCGGGATCGGCACGTGCGCGGTGCCAATCAGTACCAGGTGCATGCCGTCCACCAGCGACGCGCTGTAGTGCTCGAAGAAATCGAACAGCTCGACGCAGCCCTTGTTCTCGTCGATGCGGCCCACGTAGATCGCGAAGCGATCGCGGAGGTTGTATTTCTGGCGGAACCGCCCCGGGTTGGAGCGTTCGGGAATCTCCGATCCCACGCCGACCACCACGCCCGGCACCGATGCGTTCTTCGCGACGCCCTGGATCAGCGCGCGCTCTTCGTACGAGTTGTACATGAACGCGCGAATGCCGCGGAACACCGGCGGATACAGCCCCAGGCCGAGCGCGCCGTCGCGCTCGGCGGTCGGCACCAGGATCGCCTTCGACGGGACCGCGCGGGCGCCATGGAACGAGTGGTGATAACGGAAGCTGAAGAAGATGAAGAAGTCGTAATCGGCTTCGTGCGCGGTGATGTACTCGACCAGCGCCGGGCTGGTCGGTCCCTCGGCATCGAGCCAGGCCAGCTCATCACGAAGCGAGTGCTTCTCCGTAAACACTTTCGCCGACCATTTCGCGAACGCGACCGGATTGCGCTCGACGGCCACCTTGAAACGATGCACGGGAATGCCGTGCACCATCTCCTTGCCCTCGGGCAGCTCGTTCTTCCACGAGATGTAATCGCGATGCGCGCACGTGGTCAGCACCTCGACGTGAACATGGGGAGCCAGGTGCTCGGCAATGTAGCGCGCGTGCTGCTCCGCGCCGCCGTTGATGTCGGCGCCGTATCGCTGAACGACGATCGCGACTTTCACTGCAGGTCGTCGTCTTCGGAAGGTGCCTTGGGGCCTTCAGGTGCCTGGGGTGCCTCAGGTACCTGAGGTGCCTCAGGTGCTTCCGCGTCAAATGCGTCGTTTCGTTCGAGCGGTTCGGGAACATCGAAGCCATCGGCGGCTTCGAACTCCTCCGGACCGTCATCATCGCCGCCGTCGTCGAATCCTTGCGCGCCCTGATCGCCCTGATCACCAAATGCACCCTGCGCACCCTGCGCACTTTGTGCACCCTGTGCACCTTGCGCACCCTGTGCACCTGGTTCGCCCTGCGGTCCCTGACCACGACGCCCACGTCTCCGGCGTCTCTTCCTGCGGGCGCTGCCGTCACCTTGTCCCTGTGCTGGCGCGCCGCCGCCTGGCACGAATCCCTCGACCGATCCGCCGCCGTGCGCCAACGGCGCCGTCGCCCCCTCGGCATCGATGCTGTCGCGCCGTTCGGGACTGTGCAGCACCTCGGGCCGGTACTGGACCACGCCCTCGAGCGCGCGGACGCGGCGTTCGCTGAAGTCGAGCCGGCTGGAGAGCGACTCGACCTTCATGCGCAGGTTCTGGACTTCAATGCCCATCCGCGTGGTTTCGAGCACCAGGTTGTGCAGCACCTCGTAATACAGCGAATTCCATTCCGCCCGCGATCGATCGAACTCGATCTTGCGGCGCGACTCGCGCTTCAGCAGGTCGACGTTGAACTGCGCCTGCGTGTGCAGGATCTGGTTGAGGACGTTCGGGTTGAAGAACAGCTTCAGGATCGGCATCAGCAGCTTGCGCATCAGCCGCAGCGACGCGCGATGCGACGCGAACAGCGTCTGATCGTCGAAGGCGTAAGGCGCCTCGATCCGCGGTGGCTCGGTCGCGACCGCCGGCCGGCTCTTGCGGAACTGCTCGAGCAAATCCGAACGGAGGTTCTTCGAATCGAGGAACTTCTCGAGCCGCACCGTGGCCAGCTCGCGGATCTGATCTTCGGTGTAGTCGGCGCCCCGCTTCTCCAGGATGCGGGCGCGGATCTGCTTCATGATCTGCTCGACGTCGACCGATTCGGAACGAATAGTGAACTCGCTCATGACGTGACCTCAGACCGAGCGCGGCTTCTGGCGCCGCCGTCGGCTGGCAAACTCGGGCGCTTCTTTGATACAGGTGCCGAGGATGCCCAGTGACTGTTTGAAGGCGTGGATGCCCGCGCGCGTGACTGCGGCGGGCGTTTCTCCGACGTGGGGAAAACCGTTGGCGTCGGGCGTCAACTGCTCCCAGTTCTCGAACAGGCGCCCCCACGGGCTGTCAAGCACCTGCCGGATCTGTCGTTCGCCGTGCATCGGGTACCAATAGCTGTCGTGGTAAATCACGCTGGCGATGTAGGCCCACGGCGCCAGCACCGTCTTGAGCGACCACTCGATCGGCTTGCGCATGCCGCCCCAGTAGATCTTGTGCTGCATGCGCGCCGCGAAGGTCATGTCCTTGAACGGCCCGGTGAACTGCCAGTTGTCTTTCGCGGCGTCGACGTCGCCGACAATCTCGATATCGCGCGGATCGCCGCAGCCCAGCCCGCGATCGTGAGCCATGCGGATGTATTTGATCGACATCGGATCCATGCCCATCAGCTTCGCCGCGACCGCGTCGATCGCCACCTGGTCGGCGCTGGCGAGCATCACGTTCTTGACGTGCGGCACCATGCAGCGCGGCCCCGGGCCGTCGCCGGCAAAGGTGCCGTCCATCACCGCGAACACGCCGCGGTGAATCTTCTTCTGGATCATCAGCAGATCCACGAGCGTCTCGTGAATCACCGGGTGCGTCCAGTGCCGGCGCTCGTTCAACAGCCCGCCGAACGCGTTCTTCATCGCGCCGGTGGTCGTGGTGAACACGTGCGTTTTCACCGTTGGCAGGTGCAGGATGTTTTCGCCGATGAACCGGCGCGGGATCATGAACCCGTCCGGATAGACGTCGTTCAGGCAGATGAACCGGTCGGCCAGGTCGCCGACCGCGTCGCGGATGTGGATCCACGGCTCATCGCCTTCGTAGAGATGGATGTTGCGGATGCCGTGGGCCTGCACCACCGGCAGCTGCTTGTTTTCCGTCTCGCCCAGGTGCGCGTCGATGACGACGGTGCGGTTGTGGCAGGCGTGGATCAGCGATGGATCGTAGCCGTCCCGCTTCATCGCCGTGATCACGCCGTCCAGTTGCCAGGGCGTGGTCGATGAGCCCGGGAAGAAGAAATGCCAGGAGATGTTGACCTTGAGCGCGGTGTCGGCGTCCTTGGCCAGGACGTCCTGATAGCCGGCCAGGTTCATCGCCGCGTGCGTGTCCCTGCGGACCGTCGCCGGCGAGGTCGTTACGAGCGCAACTGTTGACCGAGGCACGTGTGTATCACGATGCGTACGGCCGATAGATGATCAGGATTACTGCCAGGCCCCATAGCGCCACGCACCCGAGCAACGGGCGGTCCCGCAGCAGCATGTCCGATGGACTGCCGCCCCCGTGCTTGCGATGCACGAGGTACAGGTACCGGAAAATGCCGTAGATCGGGAACGGAGTGGTCAGCACCAGCCAGCGGGTGCCGAACTTCTCCGCGGTTTCAGGGCTCGCGCAATAGATGATGTAGACGACGAGCGTCGCCGCCGCCACGATTGCGATCATCTGATCGAGCAAGTACGGATCGTACTCCTCCAAAATTCGTCGATGCCCGGTCGCGCCGTCGGCGAGCATGGTCAGTTCGTGCCGCCGCTTCGACAGACCGAGGAACAACGCCAGTAAAACGATGCTGACCAGCAGCCAGTCGCTGATCGGCACGCCGATTACGAGACCACCCGCCACCGCGCGGAGCACGAAGCCGATCGCAATCGACATCACGTCGAGGATCACCACGTGCTTGAGCGCGTGGGTGTAGAGAATGAACAGCGCCACGTAGGACGCCGCCACCACGCCGAACCAAAACCCAAGCGCGAATGCGGCGCCGAGCGCCGCGGCGAACATCAGCACCGCCACCGTCATCGCCGTGCCGGGCGCCAGCGCCCCCGAGGCGATCGGCCGCAGCCGCTTCAACGGGTGGAGCTGGTCCGCGTCGCGGTCCGACACGTCGTTGAGCAAGTAGACCGCGCCGGACAGCGCGCAAAAAATCAAAAAGGCCGCCGTAGCAAGCGCCAAGGCGGCCGGGTCGAACAATTTAACGGCAAAAATCAGTGCCGCAAATACAAACAGGTTCTTGGTCCATTGATCCGGTCGCAGCGAAACGAGCAGGTTCGCGACCGTAGACCGAGTCTCCACTGTCTCTAGGAGTCGCCTTACTTATAGCTCTTGATCGCTTCCGCCTCGGAGTCGAACGTGTCGAACACCGTCAGCAGCTTGGTGATCGA
>CAZEMI010000054.1:0-15984 GCA_964513235.1 uncultured Acidobacterium sp. | reverse complement strand
GTGGTGCGTCGACGGTGAGCCAGCCTGTGATGGACATATCGACGTGGACGACGCGGTGGCATCTGCCCATCGAATGGAGATTGCTGGCGGCGACCGCCGGCGGCGGGGCGGTAGCGGAGAACGACGCAGGTGACATCGCGCACTTCGATGAAACGGGGCAACTGCTGCGCACGATTCAGGCAGTCGGCCTGCGGAACCCTGAACAGGTATCCGGTGGGTTAATCGGGTCCAGTGGACTGGAACCCAACACCCCGTTGGGCCTGCGGAAGGTCGAAGGCGCGTTCGAGGATGCGACTTATTTCAGCGTGAGGTATGCGCCGCAATTGTGGACAGGGACGGAGCAGTACCGATTCGGCAACCAGCCGCGGAACTTGGCGCCTCCTCAGGAGCGTTTTCCGTTACTGCCGCAGGGAGCACCCGGCATCGGCCCGCACGAAGCGATCTACAATGCCTTGGCTAATCTGATACAGCGGCTGAAGACCGACGTGCCCCTTCGGCTAAGGGCCCTGGAATTGCTCGACAAGGTGCGCAGCGGGCCGAAAGAGTTGACGAAGGTGAACGACTTCGTTACCTATCTCGAACAAAACAAACCACGGTTCTACGACGGCACCAAGTCAACGTTGTGCTACGGGACATTGGAGGGTGGGCCTGATCGGCTCGTTTGCCGGTTGTTGGTTCCGGAGGGCTGGTTCTCGGTGCAGCGCGAAATGAGAAATCATGTACACGATGTGGCGTACACATGGAAGGGGCTTACGCCTCCTCACGTGTTCTGCAGACCTGCTTATATCGGACTAGACGCGCAAGGAGAGAACATCGGCAACGAGTCTCTCATCTTCCACGAGGTGCTGCACGCGTGGACCGGCCTCGGAGATGATGAACTCCGGGAGAAATTCGAGCATTTGCCGCCGCCGAGTTGCAGTATCACCGAGAAGATTCGGGTGGAGGTGCTAGCCGGTGCGCCAGCGCTGAATTCACAGGTAGCTTATCCCAGTTGCATTCCCACGCCTTAGCCGCTATGGACACCATCGAGACACTGAGTACGCCTACGTCGCTCTTTTTATACGCCGTACCGCTGGCGTTGATAGTGGCGACAACCCTCGTTCGGGCCGCGGTCATGTCGTGGCGCTTGCTCGGCGTGGCTCGGCCGCGGATGCGGCTCGAGCGCTTGCTCGACGGCGCCATGTCCGCGGACGATCTTGCGCGAGCGGCACTCGCCAACCGCGTCTCACGTGGTCCGCTCTCCGAGGGGCTTCTCGCGCAGTTGCGCACGGGGCCGCGCGTTGAGCTGGATACCGCCCTACGCTCCCTGCGGGCGGCGGACGTCAGGTTTGACTATCTCTGGCGGCGCATGGCGATTCGCGTGTCGTCGACGAGGAACTTGATGCGCCTGACGCTCCTCGCGGCGGGGTTCATCACAACCAGCTTGTTCTTTTACCGATTGGAGTCCGCCTCGTTCGGCAACAGGAGTCGCGTTGACATCATCCTAGGCCTCGAACAGCCAATGTATGAGACTGCCGTATGGGCCATGGCACAATTGGCACTTGGGTTCGCCGTAGCCGGCGTCTTGTGCGTCGTTGCGATGGTGTTCGACGGGCTGCTCCAGCGTCGCCTCGCGTCTTGGAAATACTTCTGTGCGACGGTGCGCGACGCGCTTTCGGACGGGCAGAGCCCCTCGTCGAGTGAGCGATAACAGACTCCAGCGGCCGCTTGGCTCGCCATGGCCGCGTGCGAGCTGCAAGGGCTACATGGTGATTCAGCGAGACGTGTGCGTCCACGCCACGGGCCTCCATCCACACGTGGCTTTGTCTCCCCGTTCGCCTATCTCTGGTGTCGCTTGGCCATCGGCGTGTCGTCGACGTGGAGCCTGATGCGTTTGACGCTTGTTGCGGCAATCTGATGTGGTATCTGGTAACTACATCATTATTTGGCAACACAGAAGTAATAGAGAACTGTGCCAGGGAGAGCATGGACACGAGATTTTTTAACGGAGTCCTAAGGTCAGACTTTGCCGCGACGGAGGCTAGAACACAGGGCTTTGCCGAATCTCTTGCAACGGTTCAATCTCCCTCCCTTGGCGTGTGGACGAGATATCGACGAAGCCTATCGGCTCGTGTATGCGCCTCAACAAGCCGAGTCCGTGATTATCAGCGCCGTGCGAAATGGCGCCGAGCGGCAGCTCACCACTCTGCGAATTCGTAACAGCGACAAGACGTTGGTGAAGAGCTCCACTCGGTCGCTCAATGAAACCGAGTGGCGGCCGTTGGCAAACGCTCTCGCCAAGTTTGATTTTTGGATCCGCACGCCGTATCCATCGGCCGCGGGTTCCACCTCCAGAGTCACCGTTGCGCATGGAAGCGCCTGGGTCATCGAGGCACGCGACAAGGGCTGGTACCACGCGCTATCGCGCGTGTCAAACGCCCGCGAATACGATTTTGACGGCGTTGCGCAGGTCTTCTTTACTTTGGCCAACCTCGAAGTTCCTGGAGAATTCCGAACGTTGCAATATTAGGATGGGCGACGAGTTCACGAAGCTCGTCTGCTAAGATGGTGAGATCGTACCGGACTTCAGTTTACGGATCGTCCCAGCTGGCTGCCGACCGCAAGCAGTTCGCGCAATGTGTTCTCGGCAAATTGCAATAGCAGGTCTCTAGGACACGAGGGACCGTGTTTCTACGACCCTTTCCAATAACTGGTGTCTAACCCCATAGCGCCTCTCAAAAGTGAGGTGAGTTATGGCGGCTGGTTGGCTCATCGGACTGGCTATCGGTGCCGCGCTAGTATCGGGATGTGTCGGTAATCCCAACGGCAATCCCGTCGTCGAGGTTGCGCGAGTCTGCGCGGCGGATTCGCAGGACGAGCAGTTCTTCGGGAGCGCCTTTACGCGCGAGAACGAAAGCGGTCGCGCGCAGCTCGCCAGCGCGTTTGCGCGCCTGGCCGAATATTCCGAGCCGAGCCTCGCATGTTCCTCGGATGTCGATGAGGCCTATCGTTTCACGATAGCGAGCCCGTGGCCGCCCGTTCCCACCATTATCCGCGTGCAGCGAGCCGGCGGCATCGCAACGCTGACCGCAATCGCGCCCCGGCACGAACCGTCGTCAGGACACTTCTTCGCCGAGCGCATCGAGCGTACTGTCACCGCCGATCAGTGGGCGAGCATCGTCGATGGCGTCGCCGCCATCGACGTGATGAACTCCAGGGCCCTTCCGCTGCCGCATCGCGTTGGTGGATCGAGTAGGTTTCTCTTCGAATTCCGCGCCCGTGGCACGTACGCGATCATTCAGCGGTCGCAGCCGGATAGAGGCGAACCGTTGCTCAACCTGCAACTGCGGCTGATCGACTTGGCCGGTTGCGACTACCGCTGGGGATGCGGAGCATAAACTTGCTCGCCGCGGGTCACTGCACGAGATGCTGCGGCTGTTCACGCTGCCAGGGCTGCGCTTCGATCAGGCGGCCGGCGGCGGCCTGGTCCACCGCGCGCGAGAAGTAGAAGCCTTGCGCGTACTCACACCCTAACGCGCGCAGTTCGACGGCCTGCTCGGCCGTCTCCACGCCTTCCGCCACCACGTCCATCCCGAGCGCGTGCGCGAGGCCGACGATCGCCCGCACCATCGCGAGGCCCGTGCCGTCCGGTCCGCCGATCGCGCTGACAAACGATCGATCCACCTTCACGGTGTTCACTTGCAGGCGATGCAGGAAGCTCAGCGACGAATAGCCGGTGCCGAAGTCGTCCAGGCTCCACGCCACGCCCAGCGCCCGCGCGCGGTCGAGCAGGTGCTGCGCGCCCAGCACGTCGCCGATGAACGCGTTCTCGGTGATCTCGAGCTTCAGGCTGCCGGGGGGGAGTCTCGTGGCCTGCAGCGTCGACGCGATCTGCGTCATCAGCTCCCGGTCCGCCAGCTGCTTGCTCGACACGTTGGCGCACATCACGCCCGGCGCCGCGGCGCCGTAGTCGGACATCCACGACGCCATCTGCCGGCACGACTCGGCCAGCGTCAGCCGGTCGATGTCGACGATCATCCCGGTGTCCTCGGCCACGCCGATGAAATCGATCGGCTGCACCAGCCCGCGCAGCGGGTGACGCCACCGCACCAGCGCCTCGAATCCGTCGATGCGGCCGTCCTTGAGCGAGATGATCGGCTGGTAGTGCACCTCGAAGTTCTGGTTGTCGATGGCGTGGCGCAGATCGGTTTCCACCGTCAGCCGCGCCATGGCCTTCTGCCGCATCTCCGGGTCGAAGATTTCGTACGGCACCGAGGACGAGGCCGAGGCGCGGTTCAGGGCGATCGTGGCGTCGCGGAGGATCTCTTCCGCCTTGATGTAGCCGGTGGTGCTGACGGCAATGCCAATCCGCGCCGATGCGAACAGCTCGTGCCCGTCGATCTCGAACGGCGCTTCGAGCGCGCGCCGCAGCCGCTCGGCCACCGCCACGGCGTCCGACGCATCGGTGATGTCGTCCACCAGCACGTTGAATTCGTCGCCGCCGAGCCGGGCGAGCGTCACGCCGGGCTCGTCGCGCGTCACCACGTCGGTGGCGCGCAGCCCCGCCTGCAGCCGCCGGGCCACCGCCACCAGCAGGCGATCGGACGCCGCCGCGCCGAGGCTGTCGTGGACGATGCGGACGCGATCGAGGGTGAGGACGAGAATGGCGAAGCCGTAATCGGCCCTGCGCTCGACGCGGGCAATCGCGCGCTCGACCACGTCGAGGAACAGGAACCGGTTGGGGAGTCCCGTCAGCGCATCGGCCAGCTTGGCTTCGGTGATGTCGGTGAGCGAGCCCGCAAAGCGCGTCGCCACGCCGGCAGAGTTTCTCACCGCGGCGCCGCGGCACAGCACCCAGCGATAGGTGTCGTCGCTGTGGCGGACGCGATGCTCGCTCTCGAAATGCCCGGCGCCGTGCGACAGGTGATCCTTCAGCGTGGACTGCACACGCGGGGTATCCTCCGGATGCACGCGCATCAACCATTCATTGGGATCGGCGCTGATGTCGTTGGATTCGAGGCCCAGGATCGATCGCCACCGCGGCGACCAGTAGACTTGCCCGGTCACCAGGTTCCAATCCCACAGGCCGTCGTTGGCGCCGTGCACCGCGAGCGCGTAGCGCTCTTCGCTGTCGCGCAGGTCCTCGACCGCGCGCCTGTGGGCGAGGTGCGTCTCGATGCGGGCGAGCGCCACTTGAAAATCAATCGGCTTGGTCAGGTAATCGTTGGCGCCGATCTTCAGCGCCTCGATCACGTCTTCGCCGGCGGTACGGGCGGTGACCATGATCACCGGCAGCTTGGTGCGCGAGTGACTGGCGCGCAGCTGCGTCAGCACCTCGAAGCCGCTCAGCCCTGGCATCTCCACGTCGAGCAGCACCAGGTCGAAGTTCGACTGCGGCAGCAGCGTCAGCGCCTCCATGCCGTCGGCCGCCGTCGTTGCGGCATAGCCGTGCTGGCGCAGGCGCCTCGACAAGGCGTCGCGGTTGGCTTCGTTATCGTCGACGACCAGGAGGGAAGCGGGACGGCTCACCAGGCGACCAGTTCAGGGGCCGGTAACAGCTGTCCGATCTTCTCGAGCAGCTGCTCGAAGCGAACGGGCTTGGAGTCGAAGTCGTCGGCGCCGGCCGCCAACGCCATCTCGCGGTCGTCGGTCATGGCGTGCGCGCTCAAGACGATGATCGGGATGTGGCGTGTCGCCGCGTCCTGCTTGAGCTGACGGGTGGCTTCCCACCCGTCGATCACCGGCAACCCCAGATCCATCAGGACCAGGTGCGGGCATTGCTCGCGCGTCAGCGTCACGGCCTGCTGGCCGTCCATGGCCGTCAGCACGTGATAGCCACGGCGCGCGAGGCGCCGGCTGAGCGCATCGCGGCTCGGTTCGTTGTCTTCCACCAGGAGAATCGTCAACATATGTGCATCCAGGGAAACGTGTTTCAGATCACGCCCGCCGCCATCGGCGACTCGGCGCTGCGATCCACCATCTCGACCGGCAGCCGCACCGTGAAGCGCGACCCCACGCCGGGACGGCTCTCCACCGACACCGTGCCGCCCATCAGTTCGCAGAAGCGAGACACGATCGCCAGGCCCAGCCCGGTGCCGCCGTATCTGCGCGTCGTCGTGACGTCGGCCTGCGTGAAGGGCTCGAACGCCTTCCGCGTCTGGTCCCCGGTCATGCCGACGCCGGTGTCGGTGACGCTGAACTCGACGCAGGCCTCGCCGTTGGTGGCGGGCCGCCGCACGTCGATCGCCACCGAGCCGTGCGAGGTGAACTTGCCGGCATTGCTCAGCAGGTTGAGGAGAATCTGCCGCGTCTTGGTGAGGTCGGCATGCATCGTTCCGGCATCGGCGGCGCACCGCACGGTGAGGACGTTGCGGTTCTTCTGCACCAGCGGGCCGACGGTGTCCGCCAGCTCGTCGATCATCGCCTTGACGTCGAAGCGGTCCAGCTCGAGGCCCATCTTGCCGGCTTCGATCTTCGACAGGTCGAGGATGCCGTTGATCAAATCGAGCAGGTGCTTGCCGGCGGATTGAATGCGCTGCAGGTCGGGCACCGATCCATCGGCGTGGCGGTCCTTGGCTTCCTCTTGCAGCAGCTCGCTATACAGGATGATCGCGTTGAGCGGCGTGCGCAGCTCGTGGCTCATGCTCGCCAGGAACTCGCTCTTCGCGCGCGTGGCAATCTCCGCCTGGCGCTGCGTCACGCGCAGCTCTTCGACCAGGCTCGCCAGCTGGGCGGCGTTGCTCCGCTCCGTGGCATTGGCGTGCTGCAGGTCCTGCGTCCGCCGCGCGAGCGCTGCTTCGGCGCGCTTGCGCTCCGTGATATCGCGCATGTAACACGCATAGAGCGGAGCGCCCACGGTGGAGATCGGCGCCACCGCCACCTCCACCTGGAATTCCGCGCCGCCCTTGCGGCAGGCGCTGAGCTCGAAGCGCCGGTTGAGGATGGCGCTGTCGCCGGCCGCCATGTAGTGGTTGTAGGCCACGCGATAGGCTTCCCGCTTGGCGGCGGGCACCATCAATTCCGAGACATGGCGTCCCACGGCTTGCGTGGATGAATAGCCGAACGTCAGCTCGGCCGCCGGATTGAACTGCACCACGTGGCCGGCCGCATCGATCACCACCACGCAGTCGAGCGCCACCTCGAGAATGGCGTCGTTGCGCGCGGTGGCGTTGCGCGCCTGGGTTTCGGCGTCCTGGCGGGTGCGCACTTCGTGTTCGAGCGTCGCGGTGCGCTCGGCGGTCTCGCGCATCTCGGCGACGCTGCGCACGCACGCCATCACGAGGAAGATGTCCTCGAAGATCACCCAGGCCGCGTGCTCGAGCCAGCGCCACTGGCTGGCGACGATCACGCCGTACACCGACTGCGGCCAGAACATGCCGCGCAGCAGGTGATCGAGCGCCACCACGATGGTGGCAGGGATCAGCACCCGCCAGTCGCGGTAGAAGGCGAGGAAGGCGAGCGAGCCGAAGACATGAAAATGCGTTTCGATGCGGCCACCGGTCAGGTGGATGAGCAGCGCGCCCATCAGCATCTGCGCCACGGCGATGATGTGCCGCGTCGACGGGCGCCCCGGCCGGAACCAGCCGAGCAAGGCGGGGAAGAGGCTGATCACGCCGCCGAGGACGACCGCGGCCCAGACGTGAAGATGCGTGCTGCTGACGTCGCCTTCCCACGTGAGCGGCGACACCCAGAGCGCGAACGCGATGCCGAGCAGCCACTGGAACGCCATCAGGCCGGCGAACAGGCGATCGGTGTGGCGGAAGATGTCGTGGCGATACGCCGCGAACAGCTCGCTGGTGCGGCGCGCGATGGACTCAGCGGATGTCGGCGCGGGCGTCAGGATAGTCAGCATGAGAGTGCCTAGGACTTGGCGGATGCGAAGAGCGAGCATCCGAAGACGTTGGTGGACGCGTGCGTGCCAGGTTGACGATTGAGGAGCGCGACGATGGAGGAGCGGCCGGCGTTGTCGCCGGCGTGTCCGCGCGAGCCGGTGATGCCGCCGCTGAAGAGCAGCGAGCCTCGCGCGTCGTACAACATCGTCTGGCCGGAGGTCGCGGCGCCAAACCGTTCCGCCTCATGCCCATCGTCGTCGCGGAGGACGGTGGCGCCGGGCAGCGCGGCGGCGGTTTTCCAGAGGTCGGTCTTTTCCCAACCGTCGGGCATGGTCGACGGCTTCAGAAACACGACGTAGGTCTTGGGAAGCGATTTGGCGCGGGCGAGCGCTTCAGCCAGCTCGCCGAGGGTGGCGCGGGTACAGGTGCACTGCGGATGCGCGAGCAGCACGAGCGTGGGCCGATCGGTGGCGCGCTCGATCGAAGTGTTCGCCGGCCACTCGGATTCGACGGTGGCTGGCGTGCCCGGCCCGTTTTCGTAGGCCCAGACAACGAACAGTCCGCCCACGGCGCCGCCGAGCCACACCATCACCAGGAGGCCCAGAAGCCAGGATGACTTTGGTTGGGCAGTGTTCGGTTCCAGGCCTGCGTCCATATGCATCAAACGTAATTAGTGGTGCAATATGGACGCCAGATCCATTTTGAGACATCTAAGTAAGTAAATGCTTTCTAATCAACTAAATAATGCCATTAATCATGGGTTAAAGCTGGACGGTATTATCACAGAATGAGCTGTATTTGAACAGTTGTGTCTCGTATTCTGGGACACCGAGCCATCTCTTGACCCTTCACGGATCCGCATAGTACCTTTCGGTGGTTTGGCTGACTCCGTCCCCGGTTCGCTCAAGAAAACCCCACTGCACGCTTCACATATTGCTCTCGGCGCCCGCATGGTGCCGTTTGGCGGGTGGGACATGCCCGTCGAATATTCCGGCATCACCGCCGAGCACCTGGCGGTGCGCACCACGGCGGGGCTGTTCGACGTCTCGCACATGGGCGAGGTCGAGATCGCCGGGAAGGGCGCGCTCGAGGCGGTGCAGCACATCACCACCAACGACGCGTCGAAGCTGCAGGTCGGGCAGATTCAGTATTCCGGCCTGACCACGCCTGAGGGCACGTTCGTGGACGACCTGCTCGTCTACAAATTGGGGCCGACACACTTCTTGTTGGTGATCAACGCGGGGAACATCGACAAGGACTCCGCGTGGATCGCGGCGCGCGCGAAAGAAGCCGCGCCCGAGGCAGGCATGGTCAATGCCAGCAACCGCTACGCGTTGATCGCGCTGCAGGGCCCCAGGGCGCAGGAGATTCTGCAGACGCAGACGCATATCGACCTGCCGGCGATCAAGTACTACTGGTTCGCGCACGGCGAGATCGCGGCGGTCCGCGGCACGGTCTCGCGCACCGGCTACACGGGTGAGGACGGCTTCGAGATCATGGTGCCGCCCGCGATGGCGCCCACGGTCTGGGACGCGCTGTTGCAGGCGGGCAAGCCGCATGGACTTATTCCCGCGGGGCTCGGCGCACGCGATACGCTGCGCCTCGAAGCGGCGATGCGGCTCTACGGCAACGACATCGACGATACGACCACGGTGATGGAAGCGGACCTCGGGTGGATTGTCGGCTGGAACAAGCCCGAGTTCCTCGGCCGCGAGGTGCTGCACAAGCAAAAGGCCGGGGGCCTGTTACGAGTCTTAGTCGGTCTCGAGATGATCGATCGCGCCATTGCGCGGCATGGCCACCCGGTGTTCCACAAGGGCGAACCAGTCGGCGTGGTCACCAGCGGCACGCAAACGCCGTTTCTCAAGAAAGCCATCGCGATGGCCTACGTGCCGCCGGCGCTGAAGGCGCCCGGCACCGAGCTCGAAATCGACATACGCGGGCGTAAAGCCAAGGCCCTCGTCGTACCATTGCCGTTTTACAAGAGACCGAAGAAATAGGCTCAAGTCCCAAGCCCCAAGCCCCAAGCCCCAAGCCCCAAGCCCCAGGACCCTTTTATGACGTACCCGGCCGACCTGAAATACACCAAAGAGCACGAGTGGATCCGCGTTGACGGCAACACCGGGACGATCGGCATTACCGACTTCGCGCAGCAGCAGCTGGGTGATGTCGTGTACGTCGAGCTGCCCGACGTGGGCTCAACCCTCACCGCGGGGCAGGTATTCGGCACCATTGAATCGGTGAAGGCCGTTTCGGAGCTCTTCGCGCCGGTCAGCGGTGAAGTGACCGAGACCAATGGCTCGCTCAAGGATCGTCCAGACGCGGTGAACAGCAAGCCCCACGAGACCTGGATGGTGAAAGTGAAGCTGGCGGACGCAAACGAGCTGGGCCCGCTGATGGACGCCGCGGCGTACGAAGCCCTCATTCAAAAATGACACAGTCCGCTTTTTCCCCTCTCGACACCTTTGCTCCCCGCCACATCGGCCCGCGCGGCGCCGACGTCACGGCGATGCTCGAGGAGGTGGGCGCCGGCTCGCTCGATCAGCTCATCGACGAGGTCATTCCCGCCAGCATCCGCCTGAAGGCGCCGCTCGATTTGCCGGCCGCGGAAAGCGAGTCCGCGTACCTCGCGCGGCTGAAGACGATTGCGAAGAAGAACAAGGTGTTTCGCAGCTTCATCGGGCTCGGGTATTCCGACACGCTGACGCCGGGTGTGGTTCGCCGGATGGTGTTCGAGAACCCGGGCTGGTATACGCCGTATACGCCGTATCAGGCCGAGATCGCGCAGGGCCGCCTCGAGTCGCTCCTCAACTTCCAGACCATGGTGTCGGACTTGACGGGGATGGCAGTGGCCAACGCCTCACTGTTAGACGAGGGCACCGCCGCGGGCGAGGCGATGACGCTCCTGCATCGGGTGCAGGGCAAGAAGCTCAACACCGCGCACGGCACGTTCCTGGTGTCGGATCGCTGCTTCCCGCAGACCATCGGCGTCCTGAAAAGCCGGGCGGAACCTCTTGGGATCGAGTTGGCGATCGGTCCGATCGATCAGATGCCGCTCGATGCGCCCGGCGTGTTCGGCGTGCTGGTGCAGTATCCGGATGAACACGGCCGTCTCGACGATCTGAAGCCGTTCATCGACACGGCGCATGCGGCGAATGTCAAAGTGGCGGTCGCCACGGATCTGCTGGCCTTGGCGCTGGCGACCTCGCCCGGGGAAGCGGGCGCCGACGTGGTGTTCGGCAACTCGCAGCGGTTTGGCGTGCCGATGGGGTTCGGCGGACCGCATGCGGCGTTCTTCGCCACCAGCCAGGAGTTCGTGCGCCATCTGCCGGGCCGCGTGATCGGCGTGTCGATCGATGCGCACGGCCACCGCGCGTATCGCATGGCGCTGCAAACGCGGGAGCAACATATCCGCCGCGAGAAGGCGACCTCGAACATCTGCACCGCGCAGGCGCTGCTCGCGAACATGGCGGCGATGTACGCCGTGTATCACGGCCCCGAGGGCATCAAGGCGATTGCCACGCGCGTGCACGCGATGACGCGCGCGCTCGACGGCGCCCTGAAGGCGCTGGGGTTCGATCAGCGCAATCCGCAGTACTTCGACACCCTCCTCATCCACACCGATAAGGGTCGCGTCACGAAGATTCGTGACGCCGCCGTGGCCAGGCAGTTCAACTTCCGCTACCTCAGCGATCATGAGATCGGCATTGCCCTGGACGAGACCGTCACGGTCGCGGAGTTGACGGCGATGGTCGAGATTTTCGCGGCCGCCTCGACGACCGATCACGGTCCGATTGCGCTCGGCACCGACGAGCGTGGCCCGACGTGGCCGGCCGCGCTGGTCCGCACGAGCGCGTATCTCACCCATCCCGTGTTCAACTCGCATCGCTCCGAGAGCGAGATGATGCGCTACATCCGCAGCCTCGAGCGCAAGGACGTGGGCCTCGATACGTCGATGATCCCGCTCGGCTCCTGCACGATGAAGCTGAACGCGGCGAGCGAGATGTACCCGGTGTCGTGGGAAGAGTTCTCGCGCATGCACCCGTTCGCGCCGGCGGATCAGACCGAAGGCTACCGCCAGATCTGCGCCGAGCTCGAGGACGCGCTGTGCACGATCACCGGCTTTGCCGCCGTGTCGCTACAGCCGAACTCCGGCGCCCAGGGTGAGTTCGCCGGCCTCGCGGTGGTGCGCGCCTACCACCAGTCGCGTGGCGAAGGCGCGCGCGACGTGGTGTTGATCCCGGCGAGTGCGCACGGCACCAACCCGGCGAGCGCGATCATGGCCGGCTTCAAGGTCGTGGTGGTGGCGACGGCTCCCAACGGCAACGTCGACGTTGAGGATCTGAAGAACAAGGCCGAAGCGCACGCGAAGGATCTCGCGGGCCTGATGATTACCTATCCCTCGACGCACGGCGTGTTCGAGGATGCGATCCGCGACATCTGCGCCACCATCCACAACTACGGCGGCCAGGTCTACATGGACGGCGCCAACATGAACGCGCAAGTCGGGCTGACCAGTCCCGCCGCCATTGGCGCGGACGTGTGTCACCTCAACCTGCACAAGACGTTTGCGATTCCGCACGGCGGCGGCGGCCCTGGCATGGGCCCGATTGGCGTCGCGAAGCACCTCGCGCCGTTCCTGCCAGGGCATCCGTTAGTCGAGGTGCGGTCCGCCTCCGCGCTGCGCGCTTCGGCGGATCGTGGCGCGAAGGCGGACCACAGCCTCGCAATCCCTCCGGTGTCGGCCGCTCCATGGGGCAGCGCGAGCATCCTGCTGATCTCGTACGGCTACATCCGCATGCTCGGTGGCGAAGGGGTCACCGACGCCACGAAATTTGCCATCCTGAACGCCAACTACATCAAGTCGCGCCTCGAGAAGCATTACCCGGTGCTCTACACGCGCGAGAACGGCCGCGTGGCGCACGAGATGATTTTCGACTTGCGCGCGTTCAAGGCCAAGGGCGTCGAAGAGGGTGACGTGGCGAAGCGGCTGATGGATTTCGGTTTCCACGCGCCGACCGTGTCGTTCCCGGTGCCGGGCACGCTGATGATCGAGCCGACCGAGAGCGAGCCAAAGGGCGAGCTCGATCGGTTCTGCGACGCGCTGATCGCGATCCGCCGCGAGATCGAGGACGTGGTCTCCGGCAAGGCCGATGCGAAAGACAACGTCCTGAAAAACGCGCCGCATACCGCCGCCGCGGTCACCATCAACGACTGGTCGCATCCGTATTCGCGCGAGCAGGCGGCCTATCCGCTGCCGTGGGTGCGCGCCAACAAGTTCTGGCCCAGCGTCGGCCGCATCGACAATCCATACGGCGATCGCAATCTGATCTGCGTCTGCCCGCCGATGGAGGCGTACGCCTAAAGAGCCGCTGATAGACACAGATTAGACGCCGATCACTCGGTGCCTAATCGATGGCCTGATGATGCTACAGTTCGAGGCAATGCGCATCCTGAACGCGGACCAGATGCGCGAGGCCGATCGCCGGACCATCCAGGACATCGGCATCGCCTCCCTGGTCCTGATGGAAAACGCCGGCCGCCAGGTCGTCGCCGCCATCGAATCCCTCTATGCCGATCTCGCCGAGCGCCGCATCGCCGTCGTCTGTGGCAAGGGCAACAACGGCGGCGACGGCTTCGTGGTGGCCCGGACGCTGCAGCAGCGCGGCTTCGATGTGTCGGTGTTTTTGGTCGGGACCGTCAACGAAGTCAAAGGCGACGCGCGCGTCAACCTCGAGATCCTCGGCCGCATCGGCCAGACCCTCGTCGAAGTGGCGGACGAGACCGCGTGGGAGCTGCACGGCGCGGAGATCGCCGGCCACGATCTGATCATCGACGCGATGTTCGGCACCGGCCTGTCGGCGCCGCTGACGGGGTTTTACGAGACGGTGGTCGCCGACATCAATGAGGCGGGCGTGCCGATTGTGTCGATCGATATTCCTTCGGGAATGTCGGCCGATACCAGCGACCTCATCGGCGATGCGATCGAGGCCACCGTCACCGTCACGCTGGGCGCGCCGAAGCTGCCGCTGGTGCTGCCGCCGGCGGAGATGAAATGCGGCGAAGTGGTGATTGCCGACATCGGCATCCCCGGCGACGTGTTCGATCAGCTCGAAGGCCGGCAAATCGATCTGCTGACGCGCGAGCAGATGCGGCCGCTGATTCAGCCGCGCGCGCCGGACGCGCATAAGGGCGACTTCGGCCGGGTGGTGGTGGTGGCGGGATCGGTGGGGAAGGCGGGCGCCGCGGTGCTCTGCGCCCAAGGCGCGATGCGATCCGGGGCGGGGCTGGTGACGGTCGCGTCACCGCGCGCGTGCCAGGCGACCATTGCCGCCCACGCGGCCGACTACATGACCGAAGGCCTCGACGAAACGCCGGAGGGCACGGTCCATTACTCCGCGGTCGACGCGGTGCTGGGCATCGACGCCGACGTGATTGTCGCGGGCCCCGGCCTCGGGCGCGGCGAAGGCGTCACGACCTTCGTTCGCGAGCTGCTCGACAAGTGTGAAGGACCGCTGGTGCTCGACGCCGACGCGCTCAACGCGTTCGCGGATGAACCGGCGCTGCTCGTCGGCCGTGAAGGCCGCGACCTGATTATCACGCCGCATCCTGGTGAAATGGCCCGGCTGGTCGGCTGCACGGTGGACGATCTGCAGGCGGATCGGATCGGCATCGCCACCGATTTCGCGAAGCGCCACAGGCTCTACGTGGTGTTGAAGGGCTATCGCACGCTCGTGGTCACGCCGGATGAAAAGGTGTTCGTCAATCCCACTGGCTGTCCCGGCATGGCGACCGGCGGCACCGGCGATGTGCTGGCCGGGATGATCGGCGCGTGGCTCGCGCAGCTGCTCGACGCCGAAGCGGCCTGCAAGCTCGCCGTCTACCTCCACGGATCGGCGGGGGAGCTGGCCGACGCCGACAACGGCGAAGTGTCGATGACCGCCGGCGATCTGGTCGAGCACATCGGCGACGCCATTCTCGAGGTCACTGCCCGCCGGCGCGTCGTAAACAAAGCCACCGATTAAACACCGATTAGACACAGATTCGCAGATTTCGTGGTTCGACACTCCAGATCGGAAGCCGAAACCCGCGCCATCGCCGCCGCGCTCGCGCCCACGCTTGCCCCCGGCGCAGTGATCCTGCTGTCGGGTGATTTGGGAGCGGGGAAGACGGCCTTCGTTCGCGGACTCGCCGAAGGACTGGCGCTCGATCCGGACGAGGTGACCAGTCCGACGTTCACGCTCGTGCACGAGTATCGCGGCGGCCGGTTACCGTTGATTCACGTCGACCTGTATCGACTGGATCGAGCGGAGCTCGATGAGATCGGTCTCGATCAGGATCTGGCGGTCCAGGGCGTGACCGCGGTGGAGTGGGCCGAGCGGCTGTCGCGGGAGCTGGCCGGCGCGACGCGCGTGACGATCAGCGACCAGGGCGGGGACTCCCGGTCGATCGAGATCACCGGGTCGTGACGATGGTATTCTGCCGGCATGGCGGTGCCGCGTTCCGGCCGGCCGGCGACCTATGAGGATCTGCTCGCGGTGCCGGAGCACCTCGTCGCCGAGATCATCGATGGCGAGCTGTACACCAGTCCGAGGCCTGCGCCGCGGCACGCGGACGCGACGGCCGGACTGAACGGTGCGTTGCGTGGGCCGTTCGATCGCGGACGTGGCGGTCCGGGCGGCTGGCGGATTCTGAACGAGCCCGAATTGCACCTCGGTCGCGACGTGCTGGTGCCAGACCTCGCCGGCTGGCGGCGCGACCGCCTGCCCGAATTGCCAAAGGAGGCCTATTTCACGCTGGCGCCGGATTGGGTGTGCGAGGTGCTGTCTCCGTCGACCGCCTCGCTGGATCGCCTGAAGAAGCTCCGCGTCTACGCGCGCGAGCAGGTGCGGTGCGTCTGGTTGGTCGATCCCATTGCCACGACCGTGGAGGTGTTCGGCCTCGAAGCCGGCCGGTGGGTCCTGACCTTCACCGCCGGCGGCTCCGAGACCATCCCGCTGCCGCCGTTCGACGTCCTGCCGCTGGACCTGACGCTGCTCTGGGAAGCCCCCGGGAAATAGCCTTCCCCCGCCGGTTAACCCGGCTTGACAGGCGAGGTGTTATTTTTATAACGTCTCGTTAGGAAAATAACGGTGGCCAAACCCCTGCATGCCGTGCTGTCGCGCCGCGAGCG
>CAZEMI010000053.1:0-2238 GCA_964513235.1 uncultured Acidobacterium sp. | reverse complement strand
CGCTCCAGCACAGCCAGGTGCTCGAGCGCTCGGGCTGCCACCGGCATTTCGGACAGCGGATGCGCCGCGCGGACGTCGGCCGCGTGGGATCCGCCGTCTCGGTCGTCACAATCTCGGGCGCGCCGGCCTTCTTCGCTTGCCATTCGATCGGCGGCGCTTCCGGACCGCTCCTCATACCTTGATACCCTCCGGCGGGCTGGCGGGGTTCAGGCCGGGGTCCCCGCCGCGCGGACTTTGCGCGGTGGGGTGGAGACCGGGCCATCTGGCCATGTCAACATGAATGCCGAACGGATCGAGCAATCGCGCCGCCGTAGAGTTGACGATCTCGTCCACGGTTTCGGGTCGCGAATAGAACGCCGGCACCGGCGGCGCAATCACCACGCCCATCCGCGCCAGCTTCAGCATGTTCTCGAGATGAATCTCGTTGAGCGGCGCTTCGCGCACCGCGAGGACGAGCGTGCGGCGTTCCTTGAGGACGACGTCGGCGGCGCGGTGCACGAGGTGATCGCCGAGACCGTGAGCGATGGCAGCGAGCGTGCGCACGCTGCAGGGCACGATCACCATGCCCATCGTGACGAAGGACCCGCTCGAGATCGACGCGCCCTGATCGGTCAGCGGATGCGATACGCTGGCGAGCGCCTGCACCTGCTCGGGCGTGTAGCCGGTTTCGTGCACGAGCGTGCGCGCACCCCAGCGGCTCATCACCAGGTGCGTCTCGATGTCGGTGCCGCGCAGCATCTGGAGCAGCCGCACGCCGTAGATCGATCCGCTCGCGCCGGTGATGCCAACGATGAGGCGGCGCGGAGTTGCCATCGATTGAGTGTAACCCGCCCCGCCGGAGCCGGGGTGGTGGAGGCGAGGCAAGCCACCGATTAACACCGATTAGGCACTGATTAATCGGTGTCCAATCGGTGGCCCTAATCGGTGTCAATCGGTGGCTAGAATAGCCCGACGATTCTGCCGTCCGCGCCGACGTCGATCGATTCGGCCGCCGGCACCCTCGGCAGGCCCGGCATGGTCATGATTTCGCCGCAGATCGCGACCACGAACTCCGCCCCCGCCGAGAGCCGAACCTCGCGCACGTTGATCGTGTGATCGACCGGCGCGCCCTTGGCATCGGGATTGGTCGAGAAGCTATATTGCGTTTTGGCGACGCAAATCGGCGCCGTGCCGTAGCCCATCGCCTCGAATGCGGCGAGTTGATCCTTCACGGCCTTGTCGGCCGTCACATCCCTGGCGCGGTAGATCTCCCGCGCGATGGTCCGGATCTTCTCGAACAGCGGCATCGCGTCGGGATAGAGAAACTTCAGCTTGCTCTTCCCGCTGTCGCAGATCCGGACCACCGCGTGCGCGACGTCGGCCGCGCCTTCGCCGCCCATGGCCCAGTGGTCGGCCATGTGGCACTCGACGCCGAGTTGCGCGCAGGCGGTCTTGACCAGCTCGATTTCCGCGGGGGAGTCGGCGCTGAAACGGTTGATCGAGACGACCGGCTCGAGCCCGAACTTGCGCACGTTCTCGACATGGCAGCGAAGATTGTTCATGCCGGTCTCGAGCGCGCGCAGATCTTCCTTCTTGAGGTCGTCCTTCTTCACGCCGCCATGCATCTTGAGCGCGCGGATCGTGGCCACCAGCACCACACACGACGGCTCGAGCCCGGCCTTGCGGCACTTGATGTCGAGGAACTTCTCGCCTCCGAGATCGGCGCCGAAGCCGGCCTCCGTGACCACGTAGTCGGCGAGCTTCAAGGCCGTGGTGGTGGCCAGTACCGAGTTGCAGCCGTGCGCGATGTTCGCGAACGGTCCCCCATGAATGAACGCCGGCGTCCCTTCCAGCGTCTGCACCAGATTGGGCGCCAACGCGTCTTTCAGCACCGCCGTCATCGCGCCCTGCGCCTTCAGATCGGAGGCGCGCACCGGCTTCTTGTCGCGCGTGTAGCCGACGATGATGTTGCCCAGCCGCCGGCGGAGATCGTTGAGGTCGGACGCGAGACAGAAGATCGCCATCACTTCCGATGCTACGGTGATGTCGAAGCCGTCCTCGCGCGGGTAGCCGTTGGCCGCGCCGCCGAGCGAGTTGACGATCTCGCGCAGCGCCCGATCGTTCATGTCCAGCACGCGGCGCCAGGTGATGCGGCGCGAATCGATCCCGAGCGCGTTGCCGAAGTAGATGTGATTGTCGACCATCGCCGCCAGCAGGTTGTTTGCCGACGTGATGGCGTGAAAGTCGCCCGTGAAGTGG
>CAZEMI010000052.1:0-17635 GCA_964513235.1 uncultured Acidobacterium sp. | reverse complement strand
CCTCGCTCCAGAATTCCGGGATCGTCACGGTGGGCTGCGCGGCCCCAGCCGACACGACCACCGCGGCGGCGGCCACGGCGAACGCCATGTGGCGCAGGCGGCGCTTCACGCGCGCATCATCGCACAGCTGATTTGCGGCCGCGAGCGGTTTTCCGGGCCGGCTTCTTCGCCGCCGAATCCAGGGGCACGTACTTTTCCGCCCAGTCGGCGATGGCACCAATGGCCTCGGCCAACGCCTTCCCCTTTTTCGTCACCGAATACTCGACCCGCACCGGCGTCTCGGGAATCACGGTGCGCTCGACCAGCCCCTCGTCCTCGAGCTCCTGGAGCCGCTCGCTGAGCATCCGATCGGTAATGTCGGGAATGGCGTCGCGCAGCGTCGCGAACCGGCAGGTCTGCTTGAGCAGCAGAAAGATGATCGCGCCGGTCCAGCGCCGGCCGATCAGCTCGCTGGCGCGGTGGAACCGGGTGCACAGGGCAGGGCTCTGGTTGGTGGTCATCGTGACACCTTCACAATACCACGGCATCTTAGTTACTATTTGACTGATATTGACTATATTTAGTATAGTCGCTACAGATTGAGAGGAACCCATGGACGCAGGATTGTTGCTCGCTCGGATGGTGTTTGGGTTGTTGATGGCCGCGCACGGCACGCAGAAACTGTTCGGCTGGTTTGGCGGCTACGGATTGGCGGGAACCGCCGGCTTCTTCGAACAGCTCGGCTTCCGGCCGGGCCGCTTCTTCGCAGCCACCGCGGCCGGCACGGAGATCGCCGCCGGGTTGCTGGTGGCGCTCGGCCTGCTCGGGCCGCTCGGACCGGCGCTGATCGTGTCGGTGATGATCGTCGCGATGGCGACGGTGCACTGGCCGCATGGGTTGTTCGCCCAGAACAACGGCATCGAAGTGCCGCTGCTTTATGCGGTGGCCGCCGCGGCGATCGCGTTGACCGGCCCCGGCGCGTATTCAGTGGATGCGCTGCTCGGCCTCACCTGGCCGGCGGGCGTGGCCTGGATCGCGCTCGCGCTGGGCATACTCGGCGGATTTGCGAACCTCGCGGTGCGGAAGGCCGAACCGTCAGCCGCAGCCGTCTAAGATAAGACATGGGCCGACTCGCACTAACTCTTCTGTTTGCCGTCACGCTGTCGGCCCAACCATCTCCCTCCGTACCCTCGTCTGTGACGCCATTCCCGAAGGGCCTGGCCGGAACTCTGGTGTTTCAATCCGACCGGCCAGGCCCAGACAACCCTGACGGCCGGATGCATATCTTCTCGATCGATCTCGCCTCCGGCAAGGTCACTCAACTGACATCGGGGCGCAATCATAACGACGGCAGCCCGCGCTGGTCGCCAGACGGCACAAAGATCGCCTTCAAGTCGTCGCGGGGCAGCAACTGGGATGCGTACGTGATGAACGCCGACGGCTCCAATGTGACACGCCTCACGGATCACGCCGCCAACGATCACGATCCGGTATGGATGCCGGACGGAAAGAGCGTCATCATCAGTTCCGATCGCGACAGCCGCGAAGACTTGTATCGTGTGTGGCTCGCGGATCGCCGCGTCGAACGGCTGACGCGTCACGTGGTGGGCCGCGCCATCATGCCGAGCGTCTCGCCCGACGGCCGCTTCGTCGCCTATGCCGCGCAGACGCTGCAGCGGCTGCGGTTCTGGGAATTCCAGATCCACGTTCTCGACCTGACGACGGGACAATCGCGCGCGCTGGATCAAGCCGGCGGCACCTGCTGGCCGGCGTGGTCGCCGGACGGCAAGTGGATCGTCAATGTCGCCTTGCACGAAGAGCCATCGCGCCTCCAGGTTCGCGCACCCACTGGCGAGCAATCGCGCGAACTGCGTCCGGATCCGAAGCGGTGGTCCTACTACCCTGACTGGTCGAAGGATGGAAAGTGGATCGCCTTCTCGGTCAGCCCCGAGCACCACCAGGGCGAAGACTGGGACCTCGCAATCGTCGCGCCTGACGGCTCCGGCTACCGCCGCCTCACCACCGGCCCCGGCAACGACCGGCTCCCCGACTGGAAGCCGTAAAATGTTGAATGGGTGCCAGACCCCGCAATTCAACATTTGCCGCGGCGCCCGCTTGTGACGGATGTTGAATTGCGGGGTCTGGCACCAATTCAACATATGATCGCCGCCGTGCTGAGGTTGGTGGCAGGTATTGCAATCCTCGTGGCCGTTTCTGCGTGTAGTCAGACGCAGGCGACGTCGGCGATCGACAAGCTTACCCCGTGCACAGGCGACGACACGCCGGTGGACGCCTATTGCGGCAGCCTGAAGGTTTACGAGAACCGCGACACCAGGCAGGGACGCCAGATCGATCTGAACATCGTGGTGCTCCCCGCGCTCAGTGCCGATCCCAAGCCCGACCCATTCTTCTTCCTGGCCGGCGGGCCCGGACAAGGCGCGGCGAAGATGGCCAAGCCGCTGCGCGACGAGTTCCGCCAGATTCTCACCGACCGCGACATCGTCCTCGTCGATCAGCGCGGCACCGGCAAGTCGAACCCGCTCGATTGCATCGATCGTGACGACTCGCTCAAGGCCCTCAACGAAACCGAAGCAACGGCGCTGGCAAAGCTGAAACAGTGCATGGCGGGCTACGACGCCGACCTGCGTCTCTACACCACGCCGATCGCCATGGACGACCTTGACGATGTGCGGGCGTTTCTCGGCTACGACACGATCAACATCTACGGCGGGTCCTACGGCACGCGCGCGGGCCTGGTCTACATGCGCCGGCACGGCGATCGGGTCCGCACCGCGGTGCTCGACGGCGTGGCGCCGACCAACATGCGCCTGCCGTTGTTTTTCCCGCGCGACGTGCAGCGCGCGTTCGATCGCCTGATCGCGGACTGCGAAGCCGACGCGGCGTGCGCCGCCACCTATCCGAATCTCGGCGCGCGCGCCCGGGCCCTGGTCTCCCGGCTCGAGAAGAACCCGCCGCTCGTGCGGGTCGTCCATCCGCGGACCGGCGAGCGCGGCGACATTCGCATGACGGCGCGCATCCTCACCAACGTGTTTACGGCGGCGCTCTATCAGCCGATTGCCGCGTCCCTCATTCCGGCGTTGATCGAACGCGCCGAACAGGACGACTTCCAGAGCGTGCTGGCACTCGCCGCCCTGAATGACGGCGGCGGCGACCCGAACATGAGCATCGGCATGCAGCTCTCGGTGATTTGCGCCGAAGATGCGCCACGGATCACGGCCGAGGAGATGGAGAAGGAAGTCGAGGGGTCGATGTTCGGTCCGCACGTGATGCGCGCGCAACGCGAGGGTTGCACCTTCTGGCCTCGTGGCACGGTTGATCCGACGTTTTACGAGCCCGTGACGTCCTCGATCCCGACCCTGATCATGTCCGGCGAGATCGATCCGGTCACGCCGCCCAGCTGGGGTGAAGAGATCGCCAGGACGCTGCCCAACTCCAAACACATCGTGATGCCTGGCGCCGGTCACACCGCCGGCGGCACGGGCTGCGGCCGCCGGTTGATCCAGGCCTTCATCGACGCGGGCACGCACGCCAACCTCGACACCAGCTGCGTCCAGAAAGTGACGCGGCCTCCCTACTTCGTCACACCCGCGGGTCCGGATCCTTCAGCCGGAGCGCTCCGCCGAAGCCCGCCGGAACACCCCAAGGGCGAAGGCGGACCATGATTCGTGTCGAGAACCTGCACAAGCGATTTGGGGAGGTGCGCGCGGTTGACGGCGTCAGCTTCGTCGCCGCTGACGGCCAGGTCACGGCGCTGCTCGGCCCCAACGGCGCCGGGAAGACGACGACGCTGCGCATGCTCTACACGCTGATGCGGCCGGATGAAGGCCGCATCATGGTCGATGACGTCGATGCCGTCGCCGATCAGCAGGGCGCGCGGCTGAGGCTCGGCGTGCTGCCGGATTCCACCGGTCTCTATCCGCGCCTTACCGGCCGCGAGCACATCGAATATTTCGGCGAGCTGCAAGGCATCACCGGCAGCGATTTGCGGGCGCGTACCGATCACCTGCTGAAGATACTCGACATGACGTCGATTGCCGACCGCCGCGCCGCCGGCTACTCACACGGCGAGCGCACCAAGACCGCCCTGGCCCGCGCCATCGTCCACAATCCGCGCAACGTGCTGCTCGACGAGCCGACCAACGGCCTTGACGTGATGAGCACGCGCGCGGTGCGCGAGATCATCCGGCGCCTCAGGAGCGAGGGCCACACCGTGCTGTTCTCCAGCCACGTGATGCAGGAGGTGTCGGCGTTGTCGGACAGCATGGTCGTGATCGCGCGCGGCCGGATCGTGGCGTCGGGCACGCCGGACGATCTGCGCGCGCTGAGCGGTCACGAGAACCTGGAAGACGCGTTCGTGGCGCTCAGCGGCATCGAGGTGGAGTCGCCGTCATGAAGAACAGCGCGCTCACGCAGGTGATGGTGGTCGTGCGGAAAGAGCTGAAGGACTGGTCGCGCGACCGGCGATCGATCGTCACCGCAATGATAGGCGCGTTCTTCGCGCCGCTCTTCTTCGCGTTCACCTTCAACACCATCGCCAGCCGGCAGCGCCAGGTCGAAGAGGTCACGGTGCCGATCGTCGGCATCGAACATGCGCCGGCGCTGATGGACTGGCTGGAGCAGCAACCGGGCGTCGAGATCGTTGCCGGCCCTGGCGATCCGGAGCAAGCCGTACGCGACCGCAGGGCAGACGTCGTCGTGGTCATCCCGAAGGATTTCGCGGAGCGATTCCGCGCCTCGAAGCCCGCGCCGGTCCGCATGGTGGCGGATTCGTCGAGCCAATCGGCGCGGCCCAAAGTGCAGCGCGTGCGCCAGTTGTTTCAGCGCTACAGCAGCGAGATCGGCAGCCTGCGGTTGATCGCGCGCGGGGTCAGCCCGGTGGTGGCCTCGCCGCTGGTCATCGAAGACGTCGAAGTGTCGAGCGCCCAGCAACGCGCGGCGACCATTCTCAGCTTCCTGCCCGTGTTCATCATGATGGCGGCCTTCATGGGCGCCATGCAGATCTCCACGGACTCCACCGCCGGCGAGCGCGAGCGCGGCTCGCTCGAAGCGCTGCTCGTGAACCCCGCGCCGCGCGGCGCCCTGGCCACCGGAAAGTGGCTGGCCGGTGTCGTGACGGCAGTGGTGGCCGTGCTGATCTCAGGGACGCTGCTGGTCTATGTCTTTCGCTCGATCCCGTTTCAGGATCTCGGCCTTCGCTTCAGCATCGGCCTCCCGCAGCTCGGCGCGGCACTGGCGGTGCTGCTGCCGCTGTGCCCGTTGATCGTCGCCGTGCAGATGTATTTCGCCACCTTCGCGAAGTCGTTCAAGGAGGCGCAGGGCTACATGAGCGTGTTGCTGATGTTCCAGATGATCCCGGGATTCATCACCACGCTGTACCCGCTCGGCAACAAGACATGGCTCTATTTCATCCCCTCGATCGGCCAGCAGACCATCTTGAGCGACATCCTGGGCGGCAAGGACATCTCGCCGCTGTTCTTTGTCGCCATGGCGGTGATCAACGTGGCGCTCGCCGTGGCCGCCATCAAGGCGACCACAGCGCTGCTCCATCGCGAGAGAATTATTTTTGGAAGGTAGTTATTTCACGTTGACGACGATGTGCGCCGTGGTCCAGCAGCACTGATCGCCGCCGCCGCCGTTGCCCGAGCTGTCGTTCACCTGCGCGCGCAGCCAGTAGGTGCCGGGCGCGCTGAACGTCGCGGTGGTCTTCGCTTCGAGAAACTTCCTGGCGTCGCCGCCGTTCTCCAGGTTGATCGTTTCCTGGGCGATCGTCACGTCGCCGGGGCCACGGTACTTCTTCCACAAGATCTGGATGTCGCCGCGGCGTTCGCGCGCCGCTGCCGCTGCGGCGCCGCCACCGGGTGCCGCGGGCGTGCCGCTGATCACCCGGCCACCGATGATCGCGGGCAGCGGCTCGTTCACCGGCGGTTTACGGGTGTCACGGCCCGCCGCTCCCGCGCCGGCACCGGGCGCCCCAGCTTCGCTGAAGCTGATCGTCGGCGGTTGATCCGCGGCCCACGCGGTGAGGTCGAGCGGCTGTCCCACGGTGGCGGTGAGCGTCTGCACGAACTTCTCGCGCGGCGGGCCCATCAGCTCCGGACCAGTGGGGCTGAACTTGATCCGCGGCGGCTCGTTGCCGTTCGCGCCGTTCTTGTAGAAGTCGATCCAGTACGGCGGGTTCAGCCAGAACTGCACCGTCGAGGTGTTCCCGTTCGCGGTCAGCGTCCACGTGAGCTTCTTCGTGCCGAAGTCCTTCGGTACGGGAATCGCGAAGACGCCCCAGTGGCGACCGGAGTGGAAGTGCGTGGGCTGTCCGTAGTCCGGGCCGCCCGGCTCGATGCGATTCTCCGGGCCGATTGGGACGTCGATCGGTTCCTTGTTGCGATTGAAGTAGCCGAGGAGCAGCACGTTGGTGCCGTCCTTGAGCGGCCCCCAACCCTCGAACGCGGGATAGGCCGCCTCCCCGGAAGTGCCGAGTGGTTCGAGCAATACGCCCGACGGAATGTTCGGACGTTGCTGCTCGGCATCGGTTACGACGATAAAAGCCGCTGCAACCACGAGGGTCGCAGCGGCCACACGATGTCGGCGCATTGATCTGTCGTTACTGCTGCGACGCGGTGTTGGTCGTCAGGTTCAGCGCCTTGCGCCGTTCCTCGATCGCGGCGCGATAGTCGGCGTCGTTCATGTAGGTGACGTTGACCCACGCGTGGGCCATTTCATCCACCGTCCGATCGCCATAGCCGACCCAGACATTCGAATCGGGATTGTTCTTGTTGGCCGTGGTGTTGTCGTGCCACGCGGTGACCTTGATCAGCGTGCCTTTCGGCAGCAGCGGCGCGGCGGTCTCCTTGTAGACGTAGGTGTTGTGCCAGTTGAAGTTGAAGTCGGCCACGTGGCTCAGCACCTGGATCTGCCCGTTCGGCAGAATCGCTTCCATGGCCATCGCCTTGCCGCGCAGGTGCATGTGCGGCTGGTAGCTCTCGACGCGGCCATTCTCGCGCAGCAGGAAATACCCGACGGTGGCCTTCACGGTGTTGGGCGGAATATCGACGCCCGAGCCGAGCGCGTTGCCGCCGCTGCCGCTGCCATTGGTGCCGCCCATCAGGTGCAGCACCTGGCGGAACTTCGGCTCCTGGCCTTTCGGATAGAAGTAGACGCCGAGCTCGACCTGGTCGGTGATGTCTTCACCGCCGTTCGAGTAGTGGATGTCCCACACGATCTTGGCGCCCGGCAGCATCAACTTGCCGCTGTTGGGGCGCATCATCTCGCCCTGCTTGCCGACGGCCCATTCCATGAACGTGCCCGGCAACGGATTGCCGTTGGCGTCCACTGGATTCATCGCCAGCGCATCGGTCTCCTGCTGCTGCAGGCGGGCGATCGCGTGATGCACAATCTTGCGGCCCTTCACGGTGCCGGGGCGAATTTCAATCGCGCGCACCCAGCGCGGTTCGGTGAGGTGCGTCTCGACCACGGGCTTCCACCAGGCGTCGTTGGCGCCGGCCTTCTGCGTCCAGGGCAGCGACTTGACGATCAAGTCGGGTTCGGTCTGCCCGAAGTGCTTCGCGAAATTCCAGCCCTGCTCGCTGGGCCACTGCTTGGCGGGTGGCAGGTCTTTCGGATCGCCCTTCGGCGAGCCGGCGTCGACCCACTTGGTGATCGTCACGATCTCCTTGTCGGAGAGCGAGCGATCGTTCTCGAAGTCCTGGATGCCGATGGTTTTGTCGATGTGCCAGGGCGGCATCTGCCGCCCCTGCACGCGGCTCTTGATCGACCGGGCCCAGGGCCGCGACTCTTCGAACGAGACCAGCGACATCGGCGCAATCGAATCCGGCCGGTGACACGCTTCGCACTTGTTCTGGAAGATCGGGGCGATGTCTTTGGTGAAGGTTGGCGCCTGCGCGGCGGCCCCGGCCGGCAACGCGACGCTAAATGCCGCCAACAGGCCAAACGACGTGTGGATCCGGCTCATCTCCAGCGCTCCTTTTAGATAGCTACGCCGCGCCCGAATAGTCGATCGCTGGAAATATAGCAGCCTGCCGGCCGGATGTCATGTGTTTCTGGGCATGGTCCCCGGTGGGTCCAATCATGCGTAAGTCGCATGGATTCCGGAGGTTACAAGTATAAGAGTGCAGAGTTAAGAGTGCAGAGTTAAGAGTGCAGAGTTAAGAGTGCAGAGTTAAGAACGCTTCTGACGCTGCATGTTCGCCTTCTTGTTTCGGACGATTGCCGAGAAGATGGACGCTAACTGATTCGCCTCGTCCTCGTGGATGGCGACGTCTTGGTGACCCACCAATTCGCATCTGGTGATGAATCGAATGGCAACACGCGTTTCCTTAGCCTCGCAGCGTCTCTGCAGCGCCAAGGTTCTCAGACGTTCCGGAGAAGTGTTGTCTGTCATGCCCCTGCATAAAGCAACGGCGGTGCCGCTCGATCTCCGGAATGAATTCGCGAGGCGGTTACAGAGAGACGCAGGATCTGATCGAATCGTCCCGACCTTACGGCGCAGAATCTTCACTCTGCACTCTGCACTCCTAACTCTGAACTTCCTCGTCGCCGCGTGTGGTGCAAGCGGCGGGGGTGAACACCCGCCGGTCGCGGTGACCCGCGAGTACCTGGCCATGGGCTCGCAGCTGCGCGTCACGCTGTGGACCACCGACGAGGCCAAGGCGGCCGCGGCCGCCGATCGCGTGTCGCGCGAGTTCGACCGGCTCGAGTTGTTGCTGTCGGTGTGGAAACCCGGCAGCGACGTGGTCCGCATCAATGCTGCGGCCGGCATCACGCCGGTGCCGGTGCACCGTGACACGCTCGCCGTGCTCGACGCCGCGCGCGACGCCGGGGAGTTGACGGGCGGAAAATTCGACATCACCTTTGGCGCGCTCGCCGAGATCTGGAAATTCGATCATGATCAGGACGGCCGCCAGCCGGATCGGCCCGCCATCGACCGGCGCGTGCCGCTCGTCGATTACACGGCCGTGCGGACCGATCGCAGCGCCGGCACCGCGTTTGTCTCGCGCACCGGCATGCGGATTCATCTCGGCGGCATCGGCAAGGGCTACGCGGTCGATCGCGCGGTCGAACAGTTGAAAGCCGAAGGCTTCCACGATTTCCTGATTCAGTCCGGCGGCGACATGTATGCCGCGGGCACCAACAACGGGACGCCGTGGACGCTCGGCATCGCCGATCCGCGCGGCGATCACCAGGCCTTCGCCGCGGTCTCGCTCCGCGATCAGACCCTCAGCACGTCAGGCGACTACGAGCGGTTCTTCATCACGAACGGCACGCGGTATCACCACCTGATCGATCCCGATCGCGGCGAGCCGGCGCGCGGCTGCCGCAGCGTCACCATCGTCGCCGATCGCGCGGTGACCGCCGACGTGTTGTCGACCGGCGTGTTCATCATGGGGCCCGAAGCCGGCATGGCGCTGGTCGAAACGATGCCGAACGTCGAGGCCGTGATCGTCACGAGTGACAACGAGGTCCTGGTCTCGAGCGGCCTCAGGGGACGAATCGAGATGCGCGCCGCGCCTACTGACGCCCCGTAACCGCGCGTCATATACTCCGCGGGTGCAGCCTCTCCCACTCGATCTCGTCCAGACCGTCGCCTTCGCCGGCATCATCCTGTTCCTCGGCTATGGTCTCCGGCGCGCGATTCCGATTCTTGGCAAGGTCAATATCCCGGCGCCGGTGTGCGGCGGGATCCCCGTCGCCGGCCTGCTGGCCGTGCTCTACGTCCTGGGCTATCAGCCGCTGAAGTTCGACACCCTGCTGCAGGTGCCGTTTCAAAACACGTTCTTCGCCTCGATCGGATTCGCGGCCAGCCTCAAGCTGCTGCGCCGGGGCGGACCGCTCGTCCTGACCTTCCTGATCCTCTCGATCGTCGTCGCGGCACTGCAGAATGTGCTCGGTGCCACGCTGGCGTGGGCCCTGGGCCAGCACCCGCTGATGGGCGTGCTCGCCGGATCGGCGACGATGGCAGGAGGCCCGGCAACCGGGCTCGCCTTCGCGCCGTTGTTCGAGGAGGCTGGCATTCAAGGCGCCGCCACGCTCGCGGTGGCCGCGGCCATCGCCGGCATCGTCTTCGGCGGCGTGATCGGCGGACCGATCGGGACCTACCTCATCGCCCGTACCCTGCGCGGCGCCGGTCCGGGCGGGCCCGGCACGACGACGCTGGCCAACCTCGCCGAGGACCAGGTGCCGGCGCCGCCGATCCAGGCGCCGGCGGGAGAAGACGTCGAAGCCTACGTCCTGATGAAACACCTCGTCCTGCTGCTGGTCACGGTCGGTGTCGGCGTCTGGGTGAGCGGGTGGCTGACGCGGCTGGGGGTCACGCTGCCCGTCTACATCGGCGCGATGCTGGTGGCCGCGGCGATGCGCAATCTGGACGATGTCACCGGTGTGTTCCGGCTGTCGCTGCGCGTCATCGACGATATCGGCGCCATCGCCCTGGCGCTGTTCCTGGTGATGGCGTTGATGACGCTGCGATTATGGGAGCTCGCGGGTCTCGCCATCCCGTTGCTGATTATCCTCGCCGCGCAGGTCGCCCTGGTGGCCGTGATCGCGACGTGGGTCGTGCCGCGCCTGATGGGCCGCGACTACGACGCGGCGGTGATGGCCGGCGGGTTCTCGGGCTTCATGCTGGGCACCTCGGCCAACGCCATGGCCAACATGGGCGCGCTCGTCGAGCGCTACGGGCCGGCGCCAAAAGCCTACCTCGTGGTGCCGCTGGTCGGCGCCTTCTTCATCGACTTCGCTAATGCGCTGTTGATTACGTTCTTTCTGAATCTCTGGCGCTAGTCACCGATTGACGCCGATTAGGCACCGATTCGTCGGGCCACCAATTGACACCGATTGGACACCGATTAGTCAGGGCCACCGATTCACACCGATGAGGCACCGAAGGATCGGCGTCTAATCTGAGTCTATCGGTGGCCGGTGGCTAGACGGACGGTGTCTCGTCGAGGGCTTGCGGTTTGAACTCGCCCTCCCACTTCGCCACCACCACCGACGCGAGGCAGTTGCCGACGACGTTGGTCATGGTGCGGCCCATGTCCATCAGGGCGTCGACGCCGAGGACGAGCGTCACGCCTTCGAGTGGCAGGTTGAAGCTCGCCACGGTGGCGGCCAGGATCACCATGGCCGCGCGCGGCACCCCGGCCACGCCTTTGCTGGTCAGCATCAACGTCAGCATCATCGTGATCTGCTGGCCGACGGTCAGCTCGATGCCGGCGGCCTGCGCGATGAACACCGAGGCCATCGACAAATAGAGCGTGGTGCCGTCGAGGTTGAAGCTGTAGCCGAGCGGCAGGATGAACGAGACGATGCGCCGCGGCACGCCGAATGCTTCAACGCATTCCATCGCCCGCGGCAGGGCCGCTTCACTCGACGTGGTGGAAAAGGCGATCAGCGCGGGCTCCTTGATCGCCTTGAAGAAGGCGACGATCGGGATGCGGAACATCAGCATCACCGGGATCAGCACGATCAGATAGAACACGGCCAGCGCCACATACAACGTGAAGATCAGGTAGGCGAGGCTCTGCAACACCTGCAGGCCGCTCATGGCGATGGTGTAGGCGATCGCCGCGCCGACGCCGATCGGCGCATACAGCATCACCATGTTGGTGAGCTTGAACATCGCTTCGGTCAACGACTCGCACCACTCGATCATCGGACGCGCTTTCTCGCCGACCATGCCGAGCGCGATCGCAAAAAAGATGCTGAAGACCACGATTTGCAGGATGTCGCCGGTGGCCATGGCCTGGATGATCGAGGTCGGCACCAGGTGCAGCAGGATCTCGCCCCAGGTCTGCGCCACCGCGGCCACCGGCGGCGGACCCGACGCGGCCGGCAGCACCATGCCGTCACCAGGGCGCAGGATGTTGACGGCGAACAGGCCGATGAACAGTGCCACCGTCGTGACGATCTCGAAGTAGATGATCGCGCGCAGGCCCATGCGGCCGACGTCCTTGAAGTGGCCCGCGCCCGCGATGCCCGCCACCAGCGTGCCAAACAGCAGCGGCGCAATCAGCATCTGGATCATGCGGATGAAAATCTGGCTGAACGGCCGGATGTAGCCGGCGTATCGAGCCGCGGTGGCGTCGTCGAACGTGCTGATGACGTAGCCGACGATCAGACCAAGGACCAGCCCCAACATGATCTGCGCGGTCGGGGACATCCGCTGCTTCAAGACGGGTTGTGACATTCGGGAGGAATTCTACACGGACTTCAGCGGCAGAACGGCAACCTTTCGATTGTTGTACTCGATGATGCGCCAGTGCGGACACACGCGCGTGTCGGCATAGAGCCGCTCGCAGTCGTCGCAGCGCACGCACTCGGTCATCAGGATCCTGGGTCCCTCAATGGCACCCCACTCGCACGCCTTCTCGCAAATTCGGCACGTGTCGCATTCCGACCAGCGCTTGATGCGGAACACGGTGAGATACGACATCAGGCCGAGCGCGGCGCCGACGGGACAGAGGAACCGGCAATAGAGGTTGCGGACCAAGACGGTCGCGACCAGCAGCACGGCTAACAGCGTCCAGAGAGTGGGCGTGCCGAACAGGCCGAACATCCAGAACGGCTCGACATACTGGTAGATCTGCACGTCGTGGGTGACTACGTAGTACGCGAGCACGCCGAACAGCAGTCCGAACTTGATCCCCGCCGCGCGCTTCTCGATCGAGCGCGGCACCTCCACGCGCCAGCGCCGCGGGATGACCGCGTCGAGCGTTTGCGTGAGCGCGCCGTAGGCGCACACGCGGCCGCAATAGAGCCGGCCCCACAAGATGGTCGACACCACCGTGAAGCCAAAGAACAGATACCAGGCCAGGTTGTATTTCACGACCGGCCAGTTCCAGTCGACGATGCTGAAGATGTTGGTGATCGAGATCAGGTAGCTCTTGGCGAAACCCATGTAGCCGATGGCGGCGGCAAAGGTCAGGTACTTCAGCGGCACGCTTTTTTTCTGGAAGCTGTGGAACGCCAGTGCGATGAACGCGGTCAGGAGCGCCAGGTCGAGATATTGAGGGCCGAGAATGTCGGCCCACGATTCGACCGGCGCCTCGTCGAAACCCCACGGATCATCGGCAGGCTGGAAGCCGGACACTATTTGACTTGATCCGGCGAGAGGAACGCCTTGGCCACGGCGCGCGACGAATCACGCAGCGCGCGCGCCGCACCGTTCATGGTGATCGACGCGCGCGACACGGCCTGGATGTCTCGGCCGACCACGAACGGATCGCGCACGCTCTTGCCTTTCAGCCGGGCCACGAACTCCGGCGGATCGATTGAGAAGTACCCGTACGGCTCGGAGTTGTAGTCGACCACCACTCCCTGCAGGATGCCGCGCGTGTCCATGCCGACCAGCAGGTGAATGGGACCGTGATACGCGCGCTCGTGCGGCACCAGGTCGGTGGTCCAGAAAATATAGCCAATCGGCGGCGCGGTTGGATTGGTTTTCGGATCGGCGGCGTACACCTTCCAGTGCAGCGGCGTGCCACCGAACGACGAAAAGCCGCCGGCGTTGGGAAACAGCGTCTTGAAATGCGGCTCGGGCCGCGGATTCGTGAAAATGCGCTTGGTTTGCGCCGCAAGCGTGACCATCCCGGCCGAGACGAGCAGGAGAAACAAGGCGCCGAACCGTGTCAACAATCCCTCCGAACGGTCAGCATATATGATGAGGAAAGGATAAGGTTCCAAGGGGTTCCAAGGGTTCCAAAGGTTTCCAAGGGTTAGGTTCGAACGAGTTCTAAACGAACCCGTCAGAACCCAACCTTTGGAACGCCTGGAACAACTGGAACCATTGGAACCCTCGAGAAGCGTCGTCCCCGTCGTCGGTGACAACGGGAGACATGCTGCACAAGATGGCGCGATGCCGCGGCGCCCGAAGTGAAACAAACCCGTCAAGCCCGCCGTAGTTCGTTCCAATGAATACCAGGGGTGCGTCTTCGTTCGTCGTTGCGCTCGTTTTGCTCGTCCTGCCGAACGTCATTCCAGGCTCCCATCGAATCGCCAGCACAGCCGCAGCGCCGCCAATCCCGCGCGCCACGCTGGCGCTGGCACCCGCCATCACGTTGCCGGGGGACGTGGACTCCAACAGTCCGGCGATGTGGGACCTGGAAGACGGCCAGCGCACGTTGTTCGTGTTCACCTCTTCGCATGGTGTGCCGAGCCTGTCCTCGGGAACCGTGGTGGAGCGGCTCGGCGGCGCGGAGAACATCTCGTTGCTGCCGCATCCCGGCCACGGTGTGTGGATGGAAGCGATCGTGTCCGACGATGTGGAGACGTGGTACGGCTATTACCACAACGAATGGCCGGCGACGCGATGCGGCCGCGAGGATCGCATGGTGTCGCGGATCGGCGCCGCGAAGTCCACCGATCGCGGGCGCAACTGGCAGGACCTTGGCGCAGTGATCCAGTCGCCGCAAAGCGCCACGGCGTGCCAGTCGAACAACCGCTACACCATCGGCGGCGTCGGCGACCTGAGCGTGATGCTCGATCACAACAAGCAGTATCTCTATTTTTTCTACAGCCAGTATCATAGCCAGCGCGAGGCGCAAGGCGTGGCCATCGCGCGGATGGTGTGGGCGGATCGCGATCGCCCGGGGGGCCGGCTGGAATTGTGGCGCGACGGCATCTGGGATCCGGAGGCCGGCCGCCGCCAGCTGCTGCAGACCATTCCGGGATCGATGCGACGCCGGCTCGAATGGACCTATCCCGCCGGCACGCCGCTGGTGGCGCCGACCTACGCGTGGCACGACACCGACCAGCGCGTCGACGCGTTCTGGGGACCGTCGGTGCACTGGAACACGGCGCTCGAGCATTACGTGATGCTGCTCAATCGCGCGAAGGACGAGAGCTACACGCAGGAAGGCATCTACGTGTCGTACTCGCCGACGCTCCACGATCCATCGCAGTGGACGCCGCCGGTGAAGATTCTGAATGGCGGCAAGTGGTATCCGCAAGTCATTGGATCACCCGCCGGCAGCGGTACCGACAAGCTCGCTGGAGCCACCGCTCGCTTTTTCATGAGTGGGCGGTCGGACTGGGTCATTAACTTCACGAGGTGATTCTTGCCGGGAGGCACTGCTTGTCGGGAAGTGATGCACCCGATCAGTCAATTGCCGATTGTCATTGCCTCCAACCCTCACCAACGCACGACCGTGTCGCTCGGCAGCGGCGGCGTGCTGGCCGGCGGCCGCCGATGACGGGTCGCCTGCTCGAAGGCATAGGCGAGGCCAAGCAATCGCGGCTCTGAGAACGCCGGGCCGCTGAACGTCACGTTTGACGGGAACGGGTTCGCAATCGGGGCCGCCGGCGGCAGGAACCCGCCGGGCACCGTGATGCTCGGGTATCCGGCCTTGGCGGGCGTCCCGGCGAAGCTGTTCGCCGATGCGAGTATCGCGTCGAACTCGCTATACACCGCGTCCAATGCACCGCGTGAGCGCGCCAGGTCCTCGGCGCGATCCGCCTGGTACCGCAAGGCGTCGGCGCTACCCGCCGACGTATCCAGCTGATCCGCCGCCTCGAAGATCGCCTGTCCGTACTTCATCGGCGGCACGTGCGTGGCATTGAACGCGATGATGTCGGTGAGCGACTGCACCGGCGCGCCGGGGGTTTGCGCGAGGTAGGCGTTCAGATCCCGCTTCTGCCCAAACAGGAGCACGGTAGAGCAACCTGCCGGCGCCGGAAACGTGACGCAGATACCGAGCTGCGGCGCCAGCGCCGGGATCAGCTCCACCTCGGCGCCTTCCGCGCGCAGCACTTCGATCGCCGCGGTCATGATGTCGTCGCGGCTCGGGGGAAACGGTGGGACCGCGATCCGCGCGCCCTTGAGCGCCTTCTTGTCGAGGAACCGCGTGTAGTCACTGAAGCAGTTGCCGGGCACCAGGCACGGCGCGGTTGCCGGATCGTTCGGATCGTGGCCGGCGAGCACGCCAAGCAGAATCGCCGCGTCCCGAACCGTCCGCGCGATCGGTCCGGCCGTGTCCTGGTCCGCCGTGATCGGAATGATGCCGTCGCGGCTCACCAAGCCGACGGTGGGCTTGATGCCGACGACGCCGTTCGCGCTCGCGGGACTGAGAATCGAGCCGGAGGTCTCCGTCCCGACCGCGACCGCGGCCAGGCTGGCGTTCACGCCGATGCCCGAACCCGAGCTCGAGCCTCCCGTCTGCAGCACGGGCCGGCCATCGCCACCCGGAAGCGGCCGTGGATCGTATGGATTGAACCCGAACAATCCAAGCGAGCTGTACCCGGTCGGCATGCCGATGGCAATGAAGTTCGCGAACTCGGTCAGCGTGGCCTTGCCGATGATCACGGCGCCGGCGTTCCGCAGCTTCCGGGTAATGAACGCATCGTCGGGCGGAATCGATCCGTTGAGGGCGACGCTGCCCGCCGTGGTGGGCATGTCGGCGGTATCGATGATGTCCTTGAGCAACACGGGGATGCCGTACAACGGACTGCGTGCCCGGCCCGGATGCCGCAGTGCATCGAGCTCGCTCGCCTGTGCCGCCGCATCGGCGTTGACGTGCAGGAAGGCATTCACGCCGGGTCCCGCATCATCGTAGGCCGCGATGCGCGCGAGGTACATCTCCGTCAGCTGCTCGATCGTGACGAGACGGGTCTGGATGGCCTTCTGCAGATCGTCGACCGTCGCCTCGACGAGATCGAGCCGCGCCGATCCGGATCCGCGCGGATTGGCGACGAGCGAAGGCGCCTGCGCCAGGGTTAACACCGCTGCCACGATTAGTAAGGTGAGAATCGATCGCTTCATTGCGTGCCTCCGGGACGAGGAAAGAGCCGGGGCCGGATTGTGAGGCTGTGCAACGACGCCGTCAAGCTGAGCAGCGCGCGGACCCTTATGGCAGAGACGGAGCCTCATCCCGACAAGCAGTTCTTCCCGACAAGCATCACTTCCCGTCCGCATCAATGAAGATCTTTTCCACACACTGCCCAAACAGTCGGCCAATCTTCAAGGCCAGCGGCAAACTCGGATCGTACTTCTCCGTTTCAATCGCGTTGATCGTCTGGCGCGACACGCCAAGATGGCCGGCGAGATCGGACTGCGACCAGTCCCGTTCGGCGCGCAACACCTTCAGCCGATTCTTCACTGGTACCGCCGCTTCGCGCGCCAGAGGCCGAAGTAATACAGCACCGGCATCATCGCCCACACGTGCCGCGGGCTGAAATCGTTCGGATTGAGCCCAATCGCGACGTCGAGGAGGCCGAGGGTCATCAGCAAGATGACCGCGAGCGGGAAGGCGACGGCCAGCGCCTCGAGCTCGATGCGGCGTTCGAGCTCGTCCATCTCGCTGACGCCCTTCATCCACGTCCACAACCACCAGGCGAAAAACGGTACCGGGAGAAGCGCGATCGCGACGCGAGCCCACTGCCCGACGATGTCGAGTTCGAGTAGTCCGCGTGACAACGCGAAGATCGACATCCACAGGAGACCCCGAACGAGAAGCCGGATCCCATAAATGCGCCGGGTTTGTTCGAGCGCTTCTCCGGCGGACGTCATCGCACCCTTCGAGTCTTCGAGCGCCTGAGCGAGCTTGCGTTTGCGGTGGAGGATGGGCGTCAGCATGTTCGGGCAGCTCCTGAATCGGAACTGTAAAGCATGCTTGTCTATATGTCAAGTATT
>CAZEMI010000051.1:0-6604 GCA_964513235.1 uncultured Acidobacterium sp. | reverse complement strand
GAATCACCGCCGTCCTCGGACTTGAACAAGCCTCCCGGCAGCGTGCCGCACCAGATGACGCCCGGCTCGTTCGGGCCGCCGGGCTGGAGCGCCCAGATCAGCTTGAGCGACCACTCGACGGGCGTGCCTTCCACCGGCGTTTGCGGTTGGTAGCCTTCCGGCTTCTCCGGGTACTTCGGCGCGGCGATCTCGGTCCAGGTGGCGCCGCCATCCGTGGACCGGTGCAGCTTATTGCCGAAGTGTCCATGATTGAGCGCCGCGAACAGGTGGCCGTTCCGCGGATCGTGCATGGCGAGCGTGCAGTTGTCGCCGACGAAACTGCTGCGCGCGACGGTCCAGCCACCGCGACCGCGCTCGAGCGTGAAGAGTCCTTTTCGCGTGCTGACGTGACACCGGCCCATGACACTCATCCCCCTGACAACGATTGCACGATGTCAACGACCGCGCCGTCCGGCACCGCGTCGGTCAACCGGTCGCGATCGTCAATCTGCCGGCCGTCGATGAACGCGGCCATGTGCTTGCGCAGCTTGCCCTCGTCATCGAGCACGTAGCCGCGTGCGCGCTCGTTGGTGGCGAAGTAGGCGTGCAGCACTTCCCCGAGCGTGGCGCCATTGACATCCCGCGTCGGGCATTCGACGTGCCGCTGGATATTGCGTGTAAAGCGTAGAGATGGCATTTACATCGACATTTTACGGAAACCGTAAGAGATTATGAAAGGGAAGCAGGTTCCCTTTCTGATTATCCACCTCATTGACGGGACGTACGAGCTTTTCCGCCACTTTTACGCGGTGCCATCCGCGCGGGATGGGACGGGCGCGGAAATCGGCGCCGTGCGCGGCGTGGTGGGCTCGATCCGGGGCATGTTGAACGGCGGCGCCACGCACGTGGGCGTGGCCACCGATCACGTGATCGAGTCGTTTCGTAACGACTTGTGGCCCGGCTACAAGACCAGCGAGGGCATTGAGCCCGAGCTGTTGTCGCAGTTTCCGCTGCTCGAAGACGCGCTCGCGGCGTTCGGCGTCGTGGTGTGGCCGATGGTCGAGTACGAGGCAGACGATGCGCTGGGCGCGGCGGCGGTGAAGGCGGCCACCGATCCGCGCGTGACGCAGGTGCGCATCTGCACGCCGGACAAGGATCTCGCGCAGTGCGTCAGCGGCACGCGCATCGTTCAGGAAGATCGATTGAGGCGCACCATCCGGGACGACGCCGGCGTGATCGCCAAGTTCGGCGTACCGCCGGTGTCGATCCCCGATTACCTCGCGCTGGTCGGCGATTCGTCCGACGGCTATCCGGGCCTGGCGGGTTGGGGCGCGAAGTCGGCGTCGGCTGTGCTCGCGAAATTCACGCACCTCGAGTTGATTCCCCAGGACTGGCGAACGTGGGGTGTGAACGTGGCGCGTCCGGGAGCGCTGTCGGTCACCCTCGAGAGAGATCGCGCGCTCGCGTTGCTGTTCCGCGACCTCGCGACCCTTCGGACGAACATTCCGGTCTTCGACACGGTAGACGATCTCGAATGGAAGGGACCGACGCCGGCGTTTGACGCCTTCAAGGCGCGCTTCGACGCAGCGCCTCGCTGATTTCTTTTTCGAGCATCGGCTTCGGCGTGAGGCCGAGGTGCTTTTTCAAGACCTTGCCGTCGCGGCCGATCAGGAACGACGTCGGCATGCCCCAGATGCCGCCGGTGGCCTTCTGGATGTTCTCCTCGACGTCGCGGCCGGCCAGCATCGGATAGTTCACGCTGAACAGCGCGTTGAACTTGCGGATGGCGTCGACGGTGTCGTCCATCGAGACGCCGACCACGGTGAAGCCGTCTTTTTCCCAGCGCTTCTGGAACTCGACGAACCACGGCGTTTCCGCGCGGCAGGGCGGGCACGTGGTGGACCAGAAGTTGAGGAGCACCACCTGGCCCTTGAAATCGGTCAGCCACTGCATCTTGCCGTCGAGGTTCTGCACCTGCAGGACCAACGGCTGCGGCTGTGCCGTGGCCTCAACGCCGCCGAACGCCACTAACCCGAACAACACCAGGCTCAATGTCCTCACGTTCCCTCCACTTGTTTGAGAAAGTGCCGCAGCCGCTGGACGGTTGGCGCGCGCCAGTCGCGTAAGGCGCGCGCGTGCGTGCGATCGATCACCACGAACGCCCGGTGCCGTGTCGTGCGCACCTGGCTGACCTCAAAGTCGCCGCTTTGTTGCGGCCGAAAGATCCGCTCGGCGCCTTCGCCGGCGCGAGTAATGAAGATGGACGCCTTGGTGCCGCCTTCCTCGAGAATCATGTGCAGCAGGTAGTCCATCTGCTGGCCGCAGGCGTGCGCCTCGAGGATGCGGACTTTGCCGCCGGCGCCGGGAATCAACGGCATCGAGGTGTCGGCGGTGTAGTGCGAAACGTCGCGGGGCGGCACCGCGCGATCCAGCGCGCACGCGACATGTTCGCCGACGGCCATCAGCGGATAGAGGTCGGGCTCAACCGGCCGCCACGGCAACACGATCCACGCCACGATCGCCGTGGCCGTCGCGGGGACAATCCATTCGCGAATGAACGAGGCGAGAGACGGCCGCGGCGTGGTCAACACCGCGCCCACGCGCTGGTGGAACGATGCCGGTGCGCAATCGTGACGCAGGGCGTCGCGCAGCGAGGCGCGTAAATGGTGGGCTGCCTGTAACTGCCGAGCGCACGCCTCGCAGTGTTCGACGTGTTGCTGCACCATCACGTTGGTCTCGGCGGTGGCCTCATCGTCCAGGTAGACGTCGAGGAGCGAGAGGATGCGCGCACAGTCGTTCACGATCGCTCCGTGATTCCTCTTAGCAGGGCGGGGCCGGGAGCCAGCCGCTGCCGCAACTGCCGCCGGCCGCGATGCAGCCGCGACATCACGGTGCCGACCGGAACGTCGAGCGCCTCGGACACTTCTTTATACGAGAGGCCCTCGACGTCCACGAGCTGGATCACCGTGGCAAAGGCGAGCGGCAATTCGTCGAATGCCTTCTGAATCTGGTGGGCCGTGAACGGATTGGCCGGCATCGAGGATGGGAACCGCGACTCTTCGAAGACCTGGTCGTCGAACGTGGCGAGCTCGCGCAGCAGCTCGCGCCGGCGGCTGCCAATGGTGCGGAACAGGATCTTGTACAACCACGCGCGGCAATTGGTGCCGGACTCGAAACGGTCGAACGCCTGCCAGGCACGAAGGCAGGTCTCCTGCACGATGTCCTCGGCGGCGGCGGCATCGCCCATCACGCGCCTGGCCACGCGAAAGAGCTCGTCGAGATGGACCAGCGCCTCGGATTCAAATCGTAACCGCCGTGCATCAGCCACACAGTTGTTATATGCGTCGAAGGCCGCCTTTTATTCCCCTTCGACTCGAAAGACTTCGCATCCGCGAAGTCTTTCTCGCTCAGGGCCTTCGGCCATACTATTCGTCCCATGAAAACCCTGAACAGGCGCGAAATGCTGGGACTGGCCGCGTCGGTCGCGGTGTTGCCGGCGTTCGCCCGGCCGGTGATGGCTCAAACGACGGCAGGGGCGGGCAGCACGCTGCGGTTCTTTCCCGGCTTTAAGTCAGCACGTGTGAAGACGTCAGGTGCGGAGATCAACCTGGTGCATGCCGGATCGGGACCACCGCTGCTCTTGATGCACGGCGCGCCGCAGACGCATGTCTCGATGCGCCACCTGGCCGCGGATCTCTCCAAGGACCACACGGTGATCGTTCCCGACCTGCGCGGCTACGGTGAGAGCAGCAAGCCGCCCGACGGCGAGAATCACGTGAACTACTCGAAGCGCGCCATGGCGCTCGACCAGGTGGAGGTGATGAAGAGTTTCGGCTTCGACACCTTCGCCGTCGTGGGCCACGATCGCGGCGGGCGCGTCGGCCACCGCATGGCGCTCGATCACGCGGACCAGGTCACCAGGCTCTGCGTGCTCGACATCATCCCGACCTATTACCTCTACACGCACGTCACGATCGAGTTCATCCAGGCGTACTTCCACTGGTTCAACTACGTGCGCGCCGCGCCGGCGCCGGAAAACGATCTACTGAAGCAGTACCAAGCACGGAAGGCGAGCGCCACCAACGACGTGCAGCTCGAATACCTGCGCACGTCGAGCGACCCGACCAATATCCACGCGATGTGCGAGGACTATCGGGCCGGGGCGTCGATCGATCTCAAACATGACGAGGCCGACCTGTCGAAGAGGGTGTCGTGCCCGCTGCTGACGCTGTGGGGACTCAAGGGGCCGATGGGACGGATTTACGACGTCCTCACGATCTGGAAGGAACGCGGCGTCACCGTCACCGGCAAGGGGCTGCCGGGCGGTCATAACCTGCAGGAGGAGATTCCGGCCGAGGTGTTGGCCGAATTGCGGCCGTTCTTACGCGGATAAATTGGGGACTTGACGTGCTACGTTCGTAGCATTATGCTCCTTTTGTAGCAGGGAGTCGTCATGCCGCCGACCGAAAAACTGAGCCGCCGCGAGCGCGAGATCATGGACGTGTTGTACGCCCTCGGCGACAGCGCGTCCGCCGACGACATCCGCGAGCGCCTCACCGATCCACCCACCTATTCCGCCGTGCGCGCGATGCTGGTGAAGCTCGAAGCCAAGGGCGTCATCCGCCACCGCGCCGAAGGGCTGCGCTACGTCTATTCACCCGTGACGTCCCGGACCACCGCGCAGAAAAAGGCCGTGAGCCAGTTGATGCGCGTGTTCTTCGGCGGCTCGGCCAGCCAGGCCGCCACGGCGCTGCTCAAGCAGGAGCGGTGGAGCGACGCCGAGTTGGCAGCGTTGCGTGATCAGATCGAACAGGTTCGCAAGCAGCGGAGGAAATCATGATCCAGTCCCTCTCCGACACCGCGTTGCTGTTGTCGCGTTCGGTCGAGCTGTCGCTCGTCGCGAAGGCGACGATCATCCTGATCGCCGGACTCGCCGTGACCCGCCTGTCGCGAACCGCCCGTGCGTCGGTGCGTCACCTGGTGATCGCCAGCTCGTTTGCCGCGCTGATTGCGCTGCCGGTCTGGCTTGCCGGCGCCCCGGCGATGACTATTGACGTGCCGGTCGCGGCCAGCGCGCCGTCCGCAGCTGACTCCACTGCGGCTCCCGAGGCGGGCGCCTCGGTGACCTCCGCCGCAGCGCGGTCGCGAACATCCGCGCCGCCGTTCACCGTTGCCGGCGCACTGAGAGCGGTCTGGATTACCGGCGTAGTCATTTTTCTGATCCCCGTGTTCTCCGTGCTGTGGAAGCTATCGACCATCCGCCGTACCGGCCTGCCGGTGGCGTGGCGCCGCGACGAGATCGCGCGCCTGGCTGCCCAACGCGGCGTGCGCGCGCCCGTGGAACTGCTCGAGCACGAAGGCGTGCCGGGTCCGATGACCTTCGGCATCACCCGCCCGGTGATCGTCCTGCCGCTCGACGCGCGCGAATGGGACCAGGCCGAGCTGCGGCGCGCGCTGATGCACGAGCTCGAACACATCAAGAGAGGAGATTGGCTGATGCAGATCCTGGCCCGCGTGGTGGCCGCCTGCTATTGGTTCCACCCGCTGGTGTGGACCGCGTGGCGGCGTTTGTGTCTCGAAGCAGAGCGCTCCTGTGACGATGCGGTGGTGACGAGCGAGGAGCGGACCGATTACGCGGAACAGCTCGTGACGCTGGCCCAGCGGATGTCGGCGACGCCGGTGCAGCCGATGCTGGGCATGGCCAATCGCAGCGATCTGTCGACACGCGTGACCGCCGTGCTCGACGAGCGCCTGCACCGCGGCCGGGCCGGCTTCGCCCTGGTGGCGGGGACCGTCGCCGCCGCGGCGCTCGTGGTGATCGCGGTGGCGCCGGTGCGCGCGGTCGTCAAGGACGAGATCAGGGAAACCGCGATGGCCGAGGCGGCGGACGAGCAGTTCTCCCGACCGGTGCCGCCGGGCCAACGCAGAGCGCGCGCGCTCGATCGCGAGCTCTACGAGGCCGCCGAAGCGGGCGACTTCGCCGGCGTGAAGGAAATGCTTGAAGCCGGCGCGAACGCCAATGCCAGGATCGACGGCGACGGCAGCCCGCTGATCGGCGCCGCCCGTTCCGGCAACATCCAGATCGCGCAACTGCTGCTCGATGACGGCGCCGACCCGAACATGCCAGTCCCTGGTGACGGCAGTCCGCTGATCATGGCGGCGGCGACCGGCCGGCTCGATCAGGTGGCGCTCTTGATCCAGCGCGGCGCCGACGTCAACCTCGCGGTGGAGGGCGATGAGAACCCGCTGATGGGCGCCGCGGAAGGTGGCCACCTGGCGGTGGTCAAGCACCTCGTCGACCATGGCGCCAACATTCACACGCGCATCTGGAGTCAGCGCGGCGTCCGGCCGGACGAAGGCGAATGGCGCACCGCTCTCAGCCAGGCACGCAAGAACCGCCACATGGGTGTGGTGCAGTACCTCGAATTGCTCGGCGCTCGAGAGTAGTAACCGTTACATCTGCTCTTTGGTCTTTACTTTCGTGGTCATGGTGTCGTAGCTGATGCCATGACCACCACGCTGCGCGCGCTCGCGCAGGCCCGCGGCGGCACCCGCACCGCGGGGCGCACGCTCGGCGGCGGCCGCGCGCGCGGGTTGATCGTCCCCGCGGGCGCCCACCCCAACC
>CAZEMI010000050.1:0-11392 GCA_964513235.1 uncultured Acidobacterium sp. | reverse complement strand
GCGCAGCACGGCACCATCATGCTCGACGAAATCGGCGAGATGCCGCAGGCGCTACAGGCCAAGATCCTGCACGTCCTGCAGGACCGCGAGTTCACGAAACTGGGCAGCAACCGATCGGTCGAAGTCGACGTGCGCGTGATTGCCGCGACCAATCGCGACCTCGAAGCGATGATGCGCCAGGGCACGTTCCGCGAAGACCTCTACTATCGCTTGCAGGTGATCGAAGTGCATGTGCCGCCTCTCCGCGAGCGGCGTGAAGAGATCCCGCAGCTCATCGAGTTCTTCCTGTTGAAGTTCGCGTCCGTCTACCGCCGCCCGCCGCTGCGGCCGTCGCTGGTGCTGCAGGAGACGCTGCTCACCTACGAATGGCCGGGGAACATCCGCGAGCTCGAGAACATGATGAAGCGGCTGGTCGTGCTGCAGGACGAAACGCTGATCCTGGCCGAGCTCGGCCGGCTGCGGACCGCGCGCGCCCACGCCGAGGCCGAAGACAGCGCCCGGTTCGCCCCGCGCGAACACGTGGGAACCATACCGATGTCGCGTCCGCCGATGGCCGCCGCACCGCCACCGCCCATGCCAGCCTACGCCGTACCAGCGCCCGCGCACCCGGAGCGGGCCGCCTCGTTGGCGACGATGAACAACCACGCCGAGGGCGTGAACCTGCAGGAACTGGCCCGCACCGCGGCGATGGGCGCCGAAAAGGAAGCCATTCAGCACGCGCTCGAGCGGTTCCGCTGGAACCGCCGCAAGACCGCCGAGTATTTGCAGGTGAGTTACAAGACGCTGCTGAACAAGATGAAGGAGTGCGGGATCAGCGAGTCCCCGACGGCATAGTTTGTCTATCCGGCTGAAGCCGGACACCACACCGCGGTGTCCGCCTTTAGGCGGATAATCAGGCCGCAGGCCGTCCGGGCAACCTGTCCACCGCCCGGGACAATTCCCTCAGCAGGCTTTCGGGATCAAGCGGCTTCGATAACTGCGCGCGGAAGCCGGCCGCCAGGGCTTTCGCGCGATCTTCCGGGCGCCCATACGCCGTCAACGCGATCGCCGGAATCCGCTCCCCTTCCGGCAGCGTGCGCAATCTCCGCAATAATCCGTAGCCGTCATCATCCGGCAGCCCGACGTCACAGATCAACACGTCGGTCGGCCACTCGCCGGTAATGCGCAGGCATTCGGCAACGGTGCCGGCCGTCTGCGTCTCGCAGCCGTGCAACTTGAGAATGGCGGTCACCGCCGCGGCCGAATCCGCATCGTCTTCCGCCACGAGCACGTGCAGGTTGTGGAACGCGGGATCGGGCTTCACCGGGAGCGCGCCGATCGCGGCTGCGCCATGCGCCAGCGGCAGCGATACCGTGAACGTGGCGCCGCGCCCGGCGCCGCCGCTCTCGACGGCGATCCGGCCGCCGTGCAAGTCGACGAGGCGCCTGACGATGGCAAGCCCCAGTCCCAGGCCGGATCGCAACGTCAAAGACGAGGCACCCTGCCGGAACGGCTCGAACACGTGCGGCAGGAACGAGGGGACGATGCCCTCGCCGGAATCCGTGACGCGAACCACCGCGCGGCCGCGCTCGCGCTCGATCGACACGTCCACATGACCGCCGCGAGGCGTGTACTTGACGGAATTGGCCAGCAGGTTCCAGGCCACCTGCTGCAGGCGGTGCCCGTCGCCGATCACCGCGACGACGTCCGGCGGCAGATCCATGGCGATGGTGATGTCCTTGGCAGTGGCGGCGTGGCTGATGGTTTCAACGGCACCTTCGATCACCGGACGCAGGTCGAGCGGCGACACCGTGAGGCTGACGCGGCCCTGGATCATTCGAGAGACGTCGAGCAGGTCTTCAATGAGGCGGGTCTGGCTCTTCGCATTGCGATCGATCGCGTTCACGGCCTGGCGCCGCTGGATCTCGTCCAGCGGCGCGCCGGATTGCAGGACGTGCACCCAGCCGACGATGGCGTTGAGCGGGGTGCGAAGCTCATGCGAGGCCGTGGCGAGGAACTCATCTTTGAGATGGCTGGCTTCTTCCGCCAGCCGGCGCGCGCTCTCCGCTTTGTCGAGCGCAGCGGCGCGTTCGTCCAGCGCCAGGTGCAGTTCGTGCTTACTGATCCTCAGCTCCGCCATCGCTTTTGAGAGGGCCTCGGTGCGATCGGCCACCTGCTGCTCCACGGATGCGAGCGCCTCCTGCAGTTGCGCCTCCGCCACACGGCGTCGCTTCAATTCCAGGGAGAATAGGAATGCGGTAATGAGCAGGACGATCAGGACAACGAGCACACTCATGGGCGATCTGTTCTTACTTGTAGGCCTGCATACCGTGTTCCTGCGTGAGCCCGGCACATCCCTTGCTCCGCCGCATGGCAGGACCCACAAGGGGTTCAACGTCAGGAGGTAGCGATGGGATTGCTGGTGCCGATAGGCGCGGTGCTGATCGCGATTGGAACGGCGGGATCGGCCGCGGCGTGCTATGGCAATTCGATCTTTGATGGCGATCAAACCGAGACGGCCGCGTTGGAAGGCCAGACCGAAGCGCTGGCGGATGTCAGTGATGACGATGGTCCCCGTCTGTTCCTCGCGCCACTCGCCGGCTTGACGCTGGCGATGGGCCTCGTGTGCGTCGGCATTGGAATCGGCAACTGGCGTCGTCCGATCCCGTCGGAAGTGCGTCCCGCCAACCCCTGGAGCGATCAGCCGAAAGAGCACGGCGAGCCGCCGGTGGGACAAGTCTAAAGACGTGTCAAGACAGAAGGCATAAGGCTCACGGCGACGTGTTTCTGCCTTCTACCTCTTTGCCTTAACGTCGCGAAGCGACGGCGGCTTGCGAGTTGTTGTTCGCCACGATGTGGAGCCGCCGGTCACGCCGATCAATGGTCCAGCCGTGGGTCTCGTACCCACACAGCAAGCACTGCTGATACAACTTGGTGTCGGTGCGGGCACGGTAGAGCTCGTGGCCGCCATTGAACACGGTGCAGAGCACATGACGGATCTTGCGGCGTAGCCGCCCCATCATTTGCTTGAACGCGGTGAAAACGTCCACATTTTCGGTAACCAACGCCATCGAAGGCGACCCGATGTGGTGGTTGAGCCCTCTCATCACGACCTCCGCTGTATCCCATAGCAAGGGTGATACCGACTTGCCGTGGAATACATGTTGCAGAGTTCAAATGACAGAATTGTTCAATCGCGGGCGCCAGCGCCCGCGACAGTGCGAAGGGAGAGGGCTGATGAAATACGGAGTCGCGTGGTTGCTCGGTGTGCCGGTATCGATTATTGCCCTGTGGTTCGTCGCGAACCAAATGGGTTGTGGACTGTAGGGCGTCAGCAGTCAAGAGTCGGCCGATGATCTCTTCTATAATCGCGGCGTGGACAAAGCCTCCGGCAAGGTTCCTCCGACCGTCAGTTCCCCGCACAAGCTCACAGTGAAACCGGTGGTCTCCGCCCTTGGGCCGGCGCCGCCGGCGCCGGCCGAAGACTCCATGAAGTGCGAGCGCTGCGGCGCGGACATGTACCGCATGCACGCCGTGTGGCGCTGCCCGTCCTGCCGCTTCAAGACCGATTGCTGCGGCTGGTAAATGGATCGCCTTCACTCGCACATCGACACGAGCAGCGACACCTACCGCACCAACCGCGACCGCATGCTGACGCTGGTGGAGGAGCATCGCGCGCGCGTCGAGCTGGTCCGCCAGGGCGGCGGCGCGAAGTATCTCGCCCGCCATCGTGAACAAGGCAAGATGCCGGTGCGTGAGCGCATCGACACGCTGCTCGATCCCGGTGCCGCCTTCCTCGAGCTGTCGCCGCTGGCCGCGTGGGACATGTACGACGGCGAGGCGCCGAGTGCCGGGATCGTCACGGGCATCGGGCGCGTGTCCGGCACGGAGGTCCTGATCGTCGCCAACGACGCCACGGTCAAAGGCGGCACCTACTATCCGCTGACCGTGAAGAAGCACCTGCGCGCGCAGGAAGTGGCGCTGCAGAACCACCTGCCGTGCGTCTACCTGGTCGATTCGGGCGGCGCCTTCCTGCCCCTGCAGGCCGAGGTCTTCCCCGATCGCGAACACTTCGGGCGCATCTTTTTCAACCAGGCGCGGATGTCGGCCGAACGGATTCCGCAAATCGCGGTGGTGATGGGCTCGTGCACCGCCGGCGGCGCCTACGTGCCCGCGATGTCGGACGAGACGATCATCGTGGCAGGCACCGGCACGATCTTCCTGGGCGGCCCGCCGCTCGTGAAGGCCGCCACCGGCGAGGAAGTCACCGCCGAGGACCTGGGCGGCGCCGACGTCCACACGCGACTGTCGGGCGTCGCCGACTATCTCGCCGAGGATGACGCGCACGCGCTGCACCAGGCGCGCACGATTGTCTCGACCTTGCATCGCGGGAAGCGGTTACCTGACGACGCGACGTCGCCCGAGGATCCCGCCTACGACCCTGCCGAGATCTACGGCGTGGTCAATCTCGACCTGCGGAAGGCCTACGACGTGCGCGAAGTCATTGCCCGGTTGGTCGATGGATCGCGCTTCGACGAATTCAAGGAGCGCTACGCCACGACGATTGTGTGCGGATTCGCGAGGCTTCACGGTTTTCTCGTCGGGATTGTTGCGAACAACGGCGTGCTGTTTTCGGAATCCGCGTTGAAGACGACTCATTTCATCGAGCTCTGCAACCTGCGCGGCATTCCCCTGGTGTTTTTGCAGAACATCACCGGCTTCATGGTCGGCAAGCAGTACGAGCGCGGCGGCATTGCGAAGGACGGCGCGAAGATGGTGCACGCGGTGGCGAATTCGGTGGTGCCGAAGTTCACCGTGATCATCGGCGGGTCGTTCGGCGCGGGCAATTACGGGATGTGTGGGCGGGCGTACGAGCCGCGCCTGCTGTGGATGTGGCCCAACGCGCGCATTTCGGTGATGGGCGGCGAGCAGGCGGCCGGCGTCCTGACCACGGTCAAGCGCGATCAGCTGACGCGCGAAGGGCAGAAGTTCTCTGCCGAGGCGGAGCGTGACATCCGGCAGCCGATCCTCGAGAAATACGACACCGAAGGATCGCCCTACTATTCGACGGCGCGCCTGTGGGATGACGGGATCCTGGATCCCGCCCGGACGCGCGCGGCGTTGGCGCTTGGCTTGTCGGCCGCGTTCAACGCGCCAATCCCGCCGGCGAAGTTCGGCGTGTTCAGGATGTAAGAGCACCAGTAGAGGATCCGATCCAGTGAAATAATCACCGTAGATGAGCTATCAGTTCCTGGCGGTCGATCGAAGGGGCCCGGTCGAGTACCTGACGCTGAACCGTCCCGATGTCCGCAACGCCTTCAACGAGCACGTCATTGCTGAACTCGCGGCGTGGGCCAGGACCGCGCATCAGGACGCCTCGCTCCGCGTCGTCGTCATGGCAGGTGCCGGGAAAGTCTTCAGCGCCGGCGCCGACGCCGCGTGGATGGCGAAGATGGCCGGTGTCACGCGCGACGACAACGTCCGCGACGCCACGGCGGGCGCGGAAATGTTTCTCGCCATCAACACCATCCCGGCGATCGTGATCGCACGTATTCACGGCGCCGCCCTCGGGGGCGGGTCGGGCCTCGCCGCGGTGTGCGACATCGTGGTCGCCGATGACGCGGCGATCTTCGGCTTCACGGAGACCAAGCTCGGGATTCTGCCGGCGATGATTTCGCCGTACGTGCTGCAGAAAATTGGCGCCTCCGCGGCACGCGAGCTGTTCCTGACCGGCATGCGCTTCGACGCCTCGCGCGCCAGGGCGATCGGACTCGTGCACGACGTGGTGCCGCTGGCGGCGCTGGACGAGGCGGTGGCGAAGTACGTGAACGAATCCCTGAGCGCCTCGCCCACCGCGGTGGCGCGTGCGAAGGCGTTGATCCCGCGCGTGCTCGGCCGGCCGCCGGCCGAGGTGATCGGCATCACCGCCGAGGCGATCGCCGCGCAGCGTGTGTCTCCCGAAGGCCAGGAAGGTCTCACCGCGTTTCTCGACAAGCGCACGCCGGCCTGGACCGTAAGAGATTGATCAAGCGCCTGCTGATCGCGAATCGTGGCGAGATCGCGGTGCGGATCATCCGCGCCTGCCGCGAGCTGGGCATCGAGACCGTCGCTGTCTACTCGGCAGCGGACGCCAATGCCCGGCACGTGCGCCAGGCCGACGCCGCGGTGGCGATCGGCCCCGCACCCGCGCGAGAGAGTTATCTCGACGTGGCGACGATCGTCGAGGCCGCGCGATCCAGCGGCGCCGAGGCCGTCCATCCCGGGTATGGATTCCTTTCCGAACGCGCCCCGTTTGCGCGGGCGTGCGAGCAGGCCGGGTTGATCTTCGTCGGTCCGCCCGCCGCGGCCCTCGAAAAGATGGGATCGAAAATCGGCGCCAGGCGGCTCATGGCACGTGCCGGGGTGCCGTTGGTTCCGGGGGAGGAACCCGCGGATCAGTCCGACGGGTCGCTCGGTTCGTCGATCGAGCGGATTGGGTATCCCGCGTTGATCAAGCCGGCGGCCGGTGGCGGCGGCATCGGCATGAAGGTCGTGCGCGCATCGAGTGAGGTCGCCGGCGCCGTGACGGCGGCGCGGCGGGAAGCGCAGGCGTCGTTCGGTGACGACACCCTGTATGTTGAACGGCTGATCGAACGTCCACGCCACGTGGAGATCCAGGTGTTTGCCGACGCGCACGGCAACACGGTGCACCTGTTCGAGCGTGAATGCTCGGCGCAGCGCCGGCACCAGAAGATGGTCGAGGAGAGCCCCTGCGTGGCGTTGGGCCCGGCGGTGCGCGAGCGCATGGGTGCGGCGGCGATTGCCGCGGCGACCGCGGTGGGCTATCGGAATGCCGGCACCTGCGAGTTCCTGCTCGAGGGCGCCGGGGATGAGGCGCGGTTCTACTTCCTGGAGATGAACACGCGGTTGCAGGTCGAGCACCCCGTGACCGAGGCCGTGGTCGGCGTCGATCTCGTCCACGCCCAGTTGCGCGTGGCGTCGGGTGAGCCGTTGCCGTTCACGCAGGCCGCCTTGTCGCAACGCGGCCACGCGATCGAGTGCCGTGTGTATGCGGAGGATCCGGCGCAGGACTTTCTCCCGCAGGCCGGAACGGTGCTGCTCTATTCGGAACCTCAAGGTCCCGGTATCCGCGTGGATGGCTGGATCGAACAGGGATCGATGGTGTCGGTCCACTACGATCCGCTGCTCGCCAAGCTGATTGTCTGGGCCGAATCGCGCGACGCGGCGCGCCGGCGCGCGATCATCGCCTTGCGCAACTACGCCGTCCTTGGCATTCAGACGAATATCCCGTTCCTGATCCGGTTGCTCGAGCATCCCGATTTCGTCGGCGCATCGATCGATACCGGCTTTCTCGATCGCGAGGGCGCGGCACTCGCGAAGGCGACGCAAGTTGAATTGCCTGCCGCCGCCCAGGCGGCCGTCGAGCTCTATAGAACCAGAACCCCCGCGAACCCGACCAGTGGAACCCCTGGAACCCTTGGAACTCCTGGAACCCTCGACCCGTTCGTGTCTCTGAGAGGGTTCCGTGTCTGACATCCGCGCGCTGGGTAACGGGTGGTACCTCGTTGATGACGGCGCGCGTCGCGTGCGCGTGGCCGTCGTAGGAGACACGAACGCGATTTGGGCGTTTGTCGATGGCCTCGTCTGGAAGATCGAACGCGCGGCGAGCGGCGGCGGGCGCACCCTACGAGGCCGCGGCGAGAGTGGCGTGATGGCGCCGATGCCGGCGACGGTGGTGGCCATTCACACGGCGCCCGGCCGGCCCGTGAACGAAGGCGACACGGTGATCGTGCTCGAAGCCATGAAGATGGAACTGCCGATCAAGGCGCCCCGTAGCGGCATCGTGAAGGCGGTGAATTGCGCCACGGGCGAGCTGGTTCAGCCGGGCGTCAACCTGCTGGAGCTCGAGTAACAATGCGTGTGCCTGGGGGCGTCACCATTGTCGAAGTCGGACCGCGAGACGGCCTGCAGAACGAGAAGGCGCCGGTCGCGACCGCCGACAAGATCGCGTTGGTCGATCGACTCTCCGCGGCCGGCCACGCGGTGATTGAAGTGTCCGCGTTCGTCTCGCCAAAGTGGGTGCCGCAAATGGCGGACGCGAGCGGCGTGTTCGCGGGCATCACTCGCAAACCGGGCGTCCGCTACACGGCACTGGTCCCCAATCGTGCCGGCCTCGAACGGGCGCTCGCGTCGGGCGTCACGGAAGTGGCGATCTTCGCGGCCGCATCTGAAACATTCAGCCGCCGCAACATCAATCAATCGATCGACGAATCACTGGCCACCTACAAGATCGTCTGCGAGGACGCGGCCGCCGCGGGCGTCCGCGTGCGGGGTTATCTGTCAACGTGTTTCGTCTGTCCGTTCGAAGGCGCCATCGCCCACTCGAAGGTCGCTGAAGTAGCGGCAAAGCTCTCCGACCTGGGCGTCTTCGAAGTCGCGATCAGCGACACCATCGGCGCGGCCACGCCAGGTGACGTCCTCCGTGTCCTCGGAGCCGTCGGCGACAGGCTCCCTCTGCACCAGGTCGCGCTGCACTTCCACGACACCCGCGGCACCGCGCTCGCCAACGTCCTGGCTGGCCTGGATTACGGCGTCACGACGTTCGATAGTGCGGCCGGTGGCCTGGGCGGCTGCCCGTATGCACCCGGTGCCGCCGGCAACCTCGCCACCGAAGATCTGCTCTACATGCTGAACGGATTGGGCATCGACACCGGTGTGTCGATCGATGCGGTCGCCGCGGCTTCGCGCTTCATCGAAACGAAGCTCGATCACGCATTGCCGTCTCGTTTCTTGCAGGCGCCGAGACTGCCCCCGCCCCCCGCCTAAAGGCGGGGGCTATAGGGTCAGGGGGCTATAGGGTCAGGAATGAAAACTGAAGACTGAACTGCTGACTGTTGACTGAAAACTCTGAACTGCCGGCTGTCGACTGCAGACTGTCTTTGAGAGATCCGTCGGAGCGAGATCCAGGAGGGTCTCGCCCCGAGGCTTCAAGGTAGGGTTGGGTCTTACGTGGTAGTCCGTGAGGTTGACTTGCTTGGAGTTCCGTTACCAGACGCCTGCGTCACGGGTGGTGCCGCAGTGTGGCTGTGGCCGTTGGCTTCGCGCGAGTCGCGGAGCTGATTGGTCACATCCTTGACGCCGCTAATCCGCTCGGCGACATCCTCGGCCCGGCGCTTCTGATCGCGGCTGATCACCGTGCCGCTCAGAATCACCTCGCCGTTGTTCACCACGACCGTGATCTCGGATGCATCAAGCATCGGATCGTCGGTCATGCAGTCACAGATTTCTTCGCGCACGCGATCGTCGGAGCGCTGGTAGCTCTTCGGTCCGCGGCCCGAGTAGGTACCGTGCGGCTCGTAGTTCCGCCAGTAGCCGCCGCGCTCGCGCCGCGTCCAGGGCGCGACGCTCACACCGTGGGTCCTGCTCGGGCCGTCTTCGAAATCGGCGCCCGGGCTCCTCGCCTCCCAGCGCATGTAGTCGTCGCGTTGCTCGCGGGCGGCGCGATAGTACTCGTCGGCGGCATCGTGGCCATTGCCGTACCGTGATCGGGGGCTCGACGGCCCGTCTTCACGCGCGCGCTCGGCACGATAGCGATCGTGATAGCCGCGATCGTCGGTGCGATATGTCCCGGTCGACGCACCGGCGTAACCGAAGCCGCCGTGGTCACGATCCTCGCGCGGGGCTTCCCAGCGCGACGCGCGATCTTCCCGCTCGTCGTGGCCGCGGCGCAGCCGCGCCTGGTCGTCGCCAAACCACGAACGAACTTCGTCACTTGACCTATCAGCCCAATCACGCTCGTGGCGGCGCGGCTCCTCGTCGTAATGTCGTCTGTAGTCCGCCATTGCCTACTCCCCTGCCCTCACGCGTCGAAACGCCTTCGGTCGTGGATGTTTGGTAACGCCTTACGGCAAGCAAACGGTTTGCCACAATGCGCGGCGAAAAAATCACGCATCTCGCCGGGATCCGGGACCCGGGATCCGGGATCCGGAAAGGTGAGGAAGCTCCCCGCCAAACAGTGGAATCACGTAACCCAGATGTTGCCAACGATCGGTCCGGTTCTCCGCCTACGGCGAGACCGCGCCGTAGCCCGCGAAGCGAGCGAAGGCGGGCCGGATCCCGAATGAGCTGCGGCCGAGGTGGTTCGCGCCGGCCGCGGCGTAAAATGTAGCCGCATGCGTCACGAAGCCGCCTTGGGCCGGAAGGCGACCATCTGGGAAGACCTCGGGATCGCGGTCGCCGTATTTTCGTTCACGGCGGCGATCGTCATCGGCATCGGCTTGTGGACGCAGTACGTGACGGGGATGTTGTTCGTCCTCACCACCGCCATTCTCGCCTGGCATAGCGGCTTCCGGCCGGCCTTCGTGGCCACTCTTCTCAGCACCCTCGCCATCGGACCGCTCACCAGCGCCCTCGATTCCAACGCGAGCAGCCTCAACCTCCGGGTCCGGATGTTGTCGATCGCGATTGTCTGCGGCGCGGTGTCGTGGCTGTGCGGCAACCTGTATCGATCGCGCGAACGGCTGTTGATCGAGCAGTCGCGGCTGCGCGAGAGTGAGAGTTTTCATCGCCTGATCGGCGAGCTGGCCTCCGACTTCGCCTTCCATGCCCGCATCGAACCGGGCAACCAGATCGTCATCGACTCCGCCACCAGCGGTCTCAAGGCGGTACTGGGTTACACGCTCGAGGAGCTGCAGGCGCGGCCGGGCCTGTCGTTGATCCATCCCGACGATCGCGCCGACATCCAGGATGCGCTCGGCCGTGCCGGCGCGGGCGACGAAGTGATTGGCGAAGCGCGGGTGATCGCGAAGGACGGCCGCGTCGTGCACGTCGAATATCGCGCGCATCCGGAGCGGAATCCCGACGGCAGCCTCGCCGGCATCCTCGGCGCGTTCCGCGACGTGTCCCTGCAGAAGCACCAGCAGAGCGCGCTCGCCGCCGAGCGCCAGCGGCTGCTGGTCGACATCAGCAAGCGCCAGGAGGTCGAAGCCGAGCTCCGCACGTCGAAAGAAGAAGCCGAGCGCCGCGCCCATGAAGCGGAAGAGGCGCGCGCGGCGGTGAAAGACCGCGAACAGCGGCTGCATTACGAGGCGCAGCTGAAGGACGAGTTCCTCGCCACGCTGGCACACGAGCTCCGCAATCCACTGGCGCCGTTGCGTAACGTCGCCGAGATTCTGCGGCTCGAGTCGCTGAGCGACACCGCTCGCCAGGCCACCGGCGTGATGGAGCGGCAGATCTCCCAGCTCGTTCGGCTGATCGACGATCTCATGGATGTGAGCCGCATTACGCGCGGCCAGCTGACGTTGCGGCGCGAGCGCGTCGACCTCGGCACGATCATCGGGAGCGCGGTGGAGACCGCGCAGCCGCAGATGACCGCGGCCGGCGTCACCCTGACGCTCGACGTGCCCGACCACCC
>CAZEMI010000049.1:0-16455 GCA_964513235.1 uncultured Acidobacterium sp. | reverse complement strand
GCCCAGGTGGCGATGCCTGATCCGAGCGCGATCGCGGGACAGCCGTTGCCTGCACCCGAACTGCCCAACGCGACGGTGAGTGTGCGCGTGGTCCGCGAGCGGATGGGCAACAACGTGGCCGGCCAGGAAGTCACCCTTCTCGTCGGCGGGTCGCGACGCACCGCCACGACCGACGCGCAAGGCCGCGCGCAGTTCGATGGCCTGCCGCCGGGCACCGTGGTGCAGGCCACGACGACGGTTGACGGCGAAGAGCTGATGTCGCAGCAGTTTTCCGTGCCGGGCACCGGTGGAGTGCGCGTCGCGTTGATTGCCGGCATCGCCACGGCAGCGGCGCGCGAACAGGCCGCCGCGGCGGCCGCGGCCAGGAAACCGGCGCGCCCCGGCGTTGTCGAGTTCGGCCCGGAATCGCGCGTCGTGATTGAGATCCAGGACGACGTGCTCACCGTGTTCTACCTGCTCGACGTCGTCAACAGTGCGCGCACACCGATCGACATCGGCGGACCGTTGCAGATCGAGCTGCCGACCGGCGTGGCCGGCGCCTCGATCCTGCAGGGCTCGTCGCCCAACGCCAGCGCGCAGGGCGATCGGCTGATCGTCACCGGCCCGTTTCCGCCGGGCACGACCGTGGTGCAGGCGGGCTTCTCGCTGCCTCAGGCCGGCGCCGCCACGACCATTCGTCAGCGGTGGCCGGCGGCGATGGCGCAACTGTTCGTCGGCGTCGAAAAGATCGGCGCCATCCAGGTGTCGTCGCCGCAACTGACCGACACGCGGGAGATGACCACCCAGGGCGGGGCGGTGTTCATCATGGGCACCGGCGGCCGCATCAACGCGGGCGAGGAGCTGGTGATCCACCTGACGGGCATTCCCGCGCACAGCCGGACGCCGCGTACCGTGGCGCTGGGGCTGGCGGCGCTCATCTTCGGCCTGGGCGCGTGGTTCGCGTTTTCGCCATCAAAGGCCCGCGCCGCCCAGGACCAGCAACTGCGCGCGCGCCGCGAGAAGCTGATCAACGACGTGGTGGCGCTCGAGCGCAGGCGCCGTCAGAGGCCGCTCTCCGCATCGGAAGCATCGAAGCTACAACGAGCCACCAGTGAGCTCGAACGCGTCATCGCGGAGCTCGATCACGCGACCGATGCGGGTACTGCTGCGTGAATCGCCTCACGGTCACTGACGTCGCCCGCTACTTTGGCCGCCGCAAGGCGCTCTCCCAGGTGTCCTTCACATGCGACGCCGGTGAAATCGTCGGCCTGCTCGGTCCGAACGGCGCCGGCAAATCCACGCTCCTCAACATTCTCGCCACGCTGCTGTCGCCGTCGAAGGGCACCATCACCTACGGCGACCGCCCGGCGGGGGACGGCGGCGCGGAGATTCGCGGCCGCATCGGCATGCTCGGTCACGATCTGTTCCTGTATCCGGAGCTGACCGCGCGCGAGAACCTGACCTTCTTCGCCCAGCTCTATGGGCTGCGCGACGTGCCGCGCGTGGTCGGCCACGCCCTCGACCAGTCGGGCCTCGCCGCGCGCGCGGACGATTTCGTGTCCGGATTCTCACGAGGCATGCGCCAGCGCGTGGCCCTCGAGCGCGCGTTGCTGCACGATCCGCGACTGATTCTGCTGGACGAGCCCTTCACCGGTCTCGATCAGGCATCGGCCGCCGCGCTCGTGTCCAGGCTGCGTAACCGGCAGCAGGCGGGTTGCCTGATCGTGCTGGCCACCCACGACCTCGATATCGCCGATCGGCTGCTGACCAGGGCCGTGTTCCTGATCGACGGCAAGCCCGTGGCCGATGCGGGGGGGAGCCGCCCGCTCAGAGAACGCTATCAAGCGGCCATCGCGTCGCTGCCCGCATGAGCGCGTTCTTCAGGATTGTCTGGATCGTGGTGAAGAAGGACGTCACGGTCGAAGTGCGCAGCTTCGAGCTGCTGTCGACGACGGTCTTTTTCGCGATCACCGTGGTCCTGATGTTCTCGTTCGCCCTGGTGGTCGAAGGCCGGCCCGTGCAGGACGTGGCGCCGGCGATCCTGTGGGTCGCGATCGCGTTTTCGGGGACGCTGGCGCTCGGCCGCACGTTCGAGCGTGAGCGCCAGAACGACACGCTGCGCGCGCTGCTGCTGGCGCCGGCGGATCGGCCGGCGATCTACGTCGGCAAGCTGGTCGGCATTCTGCTGCTGCTGCTGCTGGTCGAGATCGTGCTGGTGCCGCTGGTGGGGTTGTTCTTCAACGCGCCGATTTTCGCGCAGCCGGCGCGCCTGGCGATCACCCTGTTCGCCGGCAGCCTCGGCTTCTGCGCGGTCGGCACGCTGTTCGCGGCGATGCTGGTCCGCGCGCGCAGCCGCGACGTGCTGCTGCCGATCATGTTGTATCCCATGACCGTTCCGGTCATGATTGCGGGAGTGCGCGGCACCGCGGCGCTGCTGCAGCCCACACCCGATCTTCCGATCGCGCAGTTCTGGCTGGGCCTGCTCGGCGCGTTCGATGTCGTGTTCCTGACGCTCGCGCTGTGGACATTCGATCCGGTGATGACTGATTAGTAGATCAACAGATCAACAGATCAAAGATCAAAGATCAACAGATCAACAGATCACAAGATGCTATGACCCGCTCAACTCTCTACTTGCTCGCCCTGGCGGCAGGCATGTTCGCGATGGCGCCCTGGATCATCGACGCGGCGCCCAACGAGGCCACGATGGGCCTCGTCTACAAGATCTACTTCTTCCACATGCCGTCGGCGTGGATGTTCCTGGTGGCGGCACTCGCGGCCGGCGTCGCGAGCATGCGTTTCCTGTTCTTCAAGAAGCCCACCGCGGACGGATGGGCACTCGCCGCCGCCGAGCTCACCGTGCTGTTCGGCGCGTTCACGCTGGTGACCGGGCCGCTGTGGGCGCGAAAGGCGTGGGGCGTGTGGTGGCAATGGGATCCGCGGCTCACCTCGAGCCTGGTCTTGTTCCTGATGTACGTCGCGTATCTGCTGTTGCGCCGCTATGGCGGTCCCGGATCCGACAAGCTCGCCGCGGGCATGGCGATCTTCTCGATGTTCAACGTGATCTTCGTGTACGTGTCGGTGAACTACTGGCGCACGATCCATCCGCCGACCTCGGTGGTGCCGACCCTGCCGGTGGAGATGGGAATTCCGCTGTGGTTCTGCGTGACGGCGTTCACGCTGTTGTTCATCGTCTTGCTGCGCCTGCGCGCGCGCCTGGAACATCAGCGCGCGCGCGTCGAGGCGTTGTATCTGGCCGAGGAATCGTGATGAGAATCGTGTTGTTGTGCGCGTGGCTGCTCGCCGCGCCCGGGATCGCATCTGCGCAGCCGCAGCCGCCGAAGGATTTCGTGGCCGTCGACGAGACGCTGCCGGGCGAGCAGATCCCGGCCTTGCCGCTGATTGCCGGCGCGTACGGGTTCGTCTGGGTGGTGCTGCTCGGCTACGTGTGGTCGATCGGCCGCCGGCTGCGCACGGTCGAAGCCGAACTGGCCGAGCTCGAAGCGCGGAGAAAGCCCCGCGTCGCTGAGGCTACGGGGGGCAGGTAGATGGAGATTGGCGTTCCGACCGCCTCGCACTTCATCTTCATTCCGGCGGTGTTGCTGATCGGCGTCGTGGTGGGATGGATCCTGGGATCGCGCGCCGCGCACGACGCGTACGCCGCAGAGCTCGCGAAGTTAAAAATCAAAAATGCCAAGTCCCAAAGCTAGGAGCGTGTCCGGGTAATCGGTGTCGAATCGGTGTGAATCGGTGGCCTGACTAGCGGCCGAGCGCAAGTCTTTGCGCGAGGACGTCCGGTAAGCCTTCCTCCATGATGCGCGCCTGCGCCCTGGCGATCGGATACTCGACGCGATAAATCGTCATCTCGCGCGCCGCGGTGTCGACCAGGCCGAAGCCGGCGCGCGGGTCGCCGTCGCGCGGCTGCCCGACGGATCCGGGATTCACGAGATACCGGTTCGCTTCCTCCAGCGGAATCATCAGCGGGCGCTGGTCGTCGGCGGTCGAGAGGCCGAACTGGTCGCGCGACAGGTAGTGGCCGACTTGCACGTGGGTGTGGCCGAACAGGCACAGCGGCCGCCGCGCCGCATGCATGGCGCGCAGCGCATCGAGATCGTCGAACACGTAGGCGTCTTCATCGAACGGCGTGCCGTGGCAAATCTCGATCAGATCGTCGACGATCATCGGCCCGGCCGGCAGCGCCGCCAGCCATTCGCGGTTCTCCTCGGTCAGTTTGTCGAAGGTCCAGCGGATGGCGTTACGCGCCACGGCGTTGAAGCCTTCCGGGCTTTCGATGCCGGAGCCGACCTTGTCGTGGTTGCCGCGAATCAGGGCGTGCGGCGCGAGCGCCCGCACCTGCTCGCAGACGGCGTTGGGGTCGGCGCCGTAGCCCACGAGGTCGCCCAGGACGAGCAGCTGGTCGTAGTTCAAGGCTGCCGCCTCGGCCATCACGGTTTCATAGGCCTCGAGGTTGGCGTGAATATCACTGATAACGAGATAGCGCATGAGGCCTAGCCGCTTCGCTCCATTAGCCACTCCACGATGTGATCGACGAGCTCCTCCACCGAGCCGCGTCCCGCATCCACCCTGAAGTGCGCCAGGCGGTAAGCCGCGAGGCGCTGATTATAAAGCTGTTCCATGGCCAGGCGATCCGTAGCCAGCGGCCGCCGGCCGTCGGAGGGTACCCGGCCGAGGACGATGGCAAACGACGCGTCCAGCCACACGACGGCGCCGTCGCGCAGCATCAGCTCGCGATTGCCGGGATCCTCGAAGGTTCCGCCGCCGGAGGCCACGACCACCCCCCGCTCCGGCAGGAGGTCGATGAGCGCCTCGCGCTCGCGGGCGCGGAAATAGGGCTCGCCCTTTTCACGGAAAATGGCCGGGATATCGCGCCGTTCTGCACGCTCAATGCGTGCGTCGATGTCTTCGACCTTCCAATCGAGGCGCCGGCCCAGGGCCCGGGCCGCCGAGGACTTGCCGGCCCCCATGAAGCCGACCAGGTAGATCTTGTCGGCTCTCACGGCCACCGATGCCACCCATTGACACCGATTAGACGCAGATTAACGAGTCCGCCCAGGCGCATCATCAGAGTCTAATCAGCGTCTAATCGGTGTTTAATCGGTGGCCGTTCCGCGAGGCGATCGAGGTCTTCGAAGAACGCGGGATACGACACGGCCACCGCGTCGGCGCCGTCAATGTGCGTGGGCCCGGTCGCGCCCAGCGCCGCGATTGCAAACGCCATCGCGAGCCGATGATCGTGGCGCGCGTGCACGGTGCCGCCCGTGAGCGGCGCGCCCCGTCGCACCTGGAAGCCATCGGCCCGTTCCTCCGCGTCGGCGCCCATGGCGCGGAGTCCCGCGACGAGCTCGGCGATGCGGTCGCTCTCCTTGACTCGCAGTTCGCCCGCGCCCGACACCGTGACGCTCCCGCCAAAGGTCCCGAGCGTTGCCAGCACGGGCAGTTCGTCGATCACCTCGGGCACTTCCTCCGGTGCGATCACCAGGTCGCGCATCACGCCGTGACGGACGCGCACGCGGCCCACCGGTTCGCCGTGCCATTCTGCTTCGACGGTGGTGTCGACCTCCGCCCCAAAACGTCTCAGCACGTCGAGTAACGCCGCGCGGCTGGGGTTGAGGCCCACGTGGGTGATGGTCACGTCGGATCCGGCAAGGGCCGCCGCGGCCACCGCCATGAACGCGGCGGAGGAGATATCCCCTGGCACCGTCAATTCACGGCCCGAGAGCCGCTGGCCGCCCCGCAGCATGATCCGGCTTGTCCTGAGCGAACCCGAGTCCGCGTGCGGACTCGGGTGAGTCGAAGGAGGGCCGAATCGGACGTCCGCGCCGAACGCCGCGAGGGCACGTTCCGTATGATCTCGAGTAGAGGCAGGCTCTGTGACCACAGTCTCGCCGCTCGCCTGCAATCCAGCCAGCAACACGGCGGATTTCACCTGGGCGCTGGGCGTCTCGGGCGAGAACTGGATGCCGGAGAGATCGCCGCCGCGAATCGTGACCGGCGGGCGGTCGCCTGGCCCGGCGGTGACCGCGGCGCCCATCCGGATGAGCGGGCCGATGATTCGGCGCATCGGCCGGCGCGACAGTGAAGCATCGCCGATCAGTGTCGACAAGAACGGATGGGCGGCCACGACGCCGGCGAGCATCCGCATGGTGCTCCCGGAGTTGCCGCAATCGAGCGGCCCCGGCGCGACGTGGAGGCCACGCAGGCCGCGCCCGTCGATCGTGACCAGCGGCGGTTCGTCCCCGGCGCGCGCGGCGGTTCGTGAGACGATGGCGCCCAGCGCGGCCACGCAGGCGAGCGTGGCGGCGCAATCGGCGCCGGGCGCGTAATTGGCAATGGTGGATCGGCCGTCGGCAATGGCGGCCAGGAGAGCGTAACGATGCGAGATCGATTTGTCGCCGGGCACGCGCAACACGCCCGCGACACGGCGCGCGGGCGAGACGGCAACACGGTCGGCTACTCGCATAACGTTCCACTATAACAAGTCACGATATGCGGATACGCTCCACTCATGGCGCGTCCGTTCGAATATCAAAGCGGCCGTTCCAACAACACGGCCCCAGTTGCTTCGATGAGCGACGATGTTCAACCCGGCGTTTTTGTTGATACGCTCCACTGGACCGTTGTGCGCCGCTATGGTACTTTACGGGCGCCTGCCGTCCGCCTACGCCACCTTCGGTGGCTCCGGTGAGACAGGCTACTTCAGATGATCCAACCGCGCACCATTCGCCTCGAGTTCTACAGCAACTTCGACATGCTCGATTTCGTGCAGGTCGTCTCCGATCACGTCGGCAAGCTGGCCGGCCTGGACGAAGATCAACTGCACTGGGTCAGCGTCGCCGTGCGCGAGTCGGTGGTCAACGCCATCAAGCACGGCAACAAGGGCGACACATCCAAGCGCGTGATCGTCGAGTTCAGCCCGGTGCCGCCGACCGACGCCGACGAGCTCGTGATTCGCATCGAAGACCAGGGCGAGGGCTTCGTGCCCGAGGAAGTGGCCGACCCGCTCGCCCCCGAGAACATCCTCAAGTCCAGCGGCCGCGGCATCTTCCTGATTCGCAACTTCATGGACGAAACCATCCTGAAAAAAGTCCAGGGCGGCATGGAGATCCGGATGGTCAAGAAGCTCCAAAAAGCCGGCGCGTGACTCCCCATCCGCTCCTGCTCGCCACCGCCGTCGAAGCGGTGGTGCGGGCCGGCGAGCTGCAGATGGCGAAGTTCGGCACCGGCGTGCGTGTCGACAAGAAGGGCGCCATCGATCTCGTCACCGAGGTGGACCTCGAAGTCGAGCGCATGTTCCGCGCGCTGGTCGCGGAGCGTTTCCCAGATCACGATGTGCTCGCCGAAGAACAGGGCGCCCCCGGCGCGCGCGGCGCGCGGCATCGCTGGGTGTTCGATCCGCTCGACGGCACCACCAACTTCGCCCACGGCGTGCCCATCTTCTGCGCCTCGCTCGCCCTCGAGATCGACGGCCAGGCCGTGGTCGCCGCCGTCTACGATCCCAATCGCCGGGAACTGTTCACCGCGGAGGCCGGCGTGGGTTCGTGGCTCAATGGCCAGCGGCTGAAGGTCTCGGCGAATGCCGCGGTCCTCGAAGCGATGCTCGTCACCGGCTTTCCCTACAACGTGCATCAACAGGCCGACGAATTCCTGAAGGTGTTCGGGCGCGTCCTGAAGCAGGCGCGCGCGGTGCGTCGCCTGGGCTCGGCGGCCATCGACATCTGCTGGGTGGCGGCCGGCCGCATGGAGGGATTTTGGGAAGCGAGCCTCGAGCCGTGGGACACGCGGGCGGCGGCGTTGATCCTCGAAGAAGCCGGCGGCCGCGTGACCGGGATGGATGGCAAGACCTGGAACCCCGACGGCGGCCACATCCTCGCCACCAACGGTCATATACACGAAGAAGTGTTACGAATTCTCTCAAGCGAGAAATGAGAAGTCAGAAGTAACTTCTCTCTTCCTACTTCTCTCTTCTCACTTTCGACGATACAGAGCCACGTTCCCGCCTTCGCAGACGCGCTCGTAGCCGATGAGGAATCCCGGCCACGACTTCGCGATCTGATACAGCCGGTCGCCGCCTTCGGCGGCCTCTTCGATCAGGATCCAACCGGCGACGAGCGACGGATCCTGATGCAGCGCCACCGCCCACATCGGCCCGCTGCCTTCGTGCAGGAAATCCGCGAGATCGAACCCCGCGTGTGACAGCTCCTGCATGTAATGCGCCAGCGATCCCATGCTCGCCATGATTGTGCTCTGGTCGTACTGCTGCTGCAGGCACGCCGTGACGGTGCGCCGGCCGACGCTGTTGGCGCGGTCGAGCTGCGCCTCGACCACCATCGGCGCCAGCTCGGGATCGAACGACGGCGCCTGCACCATCACCAGCGCCAGCATCGGAATGGCCACCAGCGGCGCGGCGAAGCGCAGCATCGACACGGCGGTGCCGATGCAGACCGCGCACCCGAGAATCAGCGGCACCTCATACCGAATTCTGAACGGGTGCCCGGAGAGGTACGCGTAGAAGGGCAGGGCGGCGGCCGCGACGAGCGCGACCGGCAGAATCAGGCTGCTCCACGACCGTCGCAGCGGCGCGGCAATGACGACGATCGGAATCGACCACGTGGCAAACTGCGCGAAGCGCGGACCGGCGAGGTCGACCAACCCCTGGCGGATCGCTTCGTAGATCGCCATCGGCTGTCCCTGCAGTTTCGGATCGGGAACGTAAAAGCCGCCCGTCACGAACCACTGACCGGTGGTGGCGAAGCTCACACCCGCAAAGAATGCGACGGTGCCCACGGCGTAGAGCGCGGGCTTGGCGCTCTCATGCAAGACGGCCATGAACACCGTGCCGCGCCGCCACTTCACCCACGCGGCGAGCACGATGGCGGCGCCGACGATCGGCCACGCTTCATACCGCGTCAGGCACGCGGCCACGATTGTCCAGCACGCGGCCCGGCGCACGCGGATGCTTTCGTTCGAATCCGCGTAGCCCCTCGATGCGGTCGCCCATTGGGCCAGGTGCAGGACGACCAGCGCCGACAGCGCGAACAGCAGCGGCTCGGTCATCGGCGTGCTCTGGAGATAGAGCACGTTTGGATTGACCGCGAACAAGGTGGACGCCAGGATCGCGCCGGTCCGCGACCCGGAGACGGTGCGGACGAGGGCGGCGACCGACGCCACCGTGATCGCAAAGGAGGCGATCGAGATCGCGATGCCCGACGCGCCGGTGCGGTACATCCAATCGATCTGCACCGGTAAGGCGTTGAGCAGGTGCGGCAACGGCAGCCACACCGCGCCGATCTGCTCCCAGCCCGGCGTGAGGCTGTCGAAGATCCGCCGCGCCACCACGAGGTGCGCCTTCGCGTCGTAGTGGCTCAACGACAGGCCTGCACGCCAATACACAACCGCGGCGAGGGTGCCCAGAATGGCAGCGAGGACGCCAAGGACACGCGAAAGGGGATCGAAGCGGGGCACCGTCTTCTCTTATAATGCCTTGATACCCCGTTAATGGAGCGTGTCCACGATCTCTCACGAACGAGCCATAACACTCGACCAACGTCTCCGGGCCGTTCCTACGGAACGGCCCCAGTGCCCATCGAGTCCGTGTACCCATAGATGACCCCAGAGCTTTCGATCGTCATCCCGGTCCATAACGAGTCTCCCAACCTCAAACCGCTCTACGACGAGCTGACCCAGACGCTGGGCCACTACGGGCGCAGCTACGAGCTGATCATCATCGACGATGGGAGCACGGATGATTCGTTCGAGCAGCTCGCCGCGCTCCAGGCGCGCGATCCGCGGCTGCGCCTGATCCGATTCCGCAGGAACTTTGGACAGACGGCGGCGTTTGCGGCGGGGTTTGCGCACGCCCGTGGGCGGCTGGTGGTCACGCTGGATGCCGACCTGCAAAACGACCCGCGCGACATTCCCGCCATGGTGGGGCTCATCGACCAGGGCAACGACATCGTCTGCGGATGGCGGAAAGATCGGAAAGACACGATGGTGACGCGTCGCGTGCCGAGCGTGATCGCCAACAAGGTGATCTCGTTGGCGACCGGCGTGCCCCTGCACGACTACGGCTGCTCGCTGAAAGTGTTTCGCTCCGAGGTGGTGAAGCCGCTCCGGCTCTATGGCGAGATGCACCGCTTCATTCCGGCGATCGCGAGCCAGAATGGCGTGCAGATCGCGGAGATGGTGGTGAACCATCGGCCGCGCCAGGCCGGTGCGACCAAGTACGGCCTGTCCAGAACGATTCGGGTGATCCTCGACCTCGCGACGGTCAAGTTCCTCCTGAGCTATTCGACGCGGCCCCTGCAGATCTTCGGGTTGATCGGGATTCTGACCGGCGGCCTCGGCGTCCTCATCACCGGCTATCTCGGCTACATCCGGCTCACCACCACGCAGGGCATCGGCGACCGCCCGCTGCTGCTGCTCGGCGCGATGCTGATTTTCATCGGCGTGCAGCTGGTGACGTTCGGCCTGCTGGCGGAGGTGATGGCGCGCACCTACTATGAATCACAGGACAAGCCCACTTACGTGATCCGTGAGGTCCGCGAAGCAACGGACCTGGCAGCCCTACGACGATGACGGGACGCGCCCCGCGCGAGCACGATCCGCGGATCACCGTCATTCAGCAGGAGCTGTTCGACGAGCACCGCTCGAAAGGCGACAAGTACCGCGAGCTGTTCGTCGGCAAACCGGGCCTGGGGGCGCTGCTGGCGTACGAAGCGGCGATGATTCTCGCGAGCTGGGTGCCGGGCGCGCTTGGCCTGGTCCTGCGATCGCGGATGTATCCGTGGATCCTGGGATCGGTGGGGCGTAACGTGGTGTTTGGCGTGAACGTCACGCTCAGGCATCCGCACAAGATTCACATCGGCGACAACGTCGTGATCGACGATCTCTGCTGCCTCGACGCCAAGGGCACGAACAACACCGGCATCACGATCGGCACCGGCGTCTTCATCGGCCGCAATACCATCCTCAGCTGCAAGAACGGCGACATCGTCATCGACGACCGCGCCAACATCGGGTTCAACTGCGAAGTGTTTTCGGCCTCGAAGGTCCGCGTCGGCAAAGATATCCTGATGGCGGCCTACACCTACCTCGTTGGCGGCGACCACCTGTACGATCGAATCGACATTCCCGTGCTGCAACAAGGACGCACCGCTCGCGGCATCGAGGTGGGCGATGGCACCTGGCTCGGCACGCACGTGGTGGTGACCGATGGATCGACGATTGGCCGCGACGCCATCATTGGCGCAGGCGCGGTCGTGGTGGGCGAAATTCCCGAATTCGCGATTGCCACCGGCATCCCGGCCAAGGTAACAAGGGATCGGCGCGAGCCGGGGCGCTGAACAGCCAGGTCCCACGTCCCAAGTCCCACGTCCCAAGCCCCAGGACCCAAGCCCCAGGACCCAAGCCCCTTATGTGCGGCATCGTTGGCATCGTCGAGCAGGACCTGAGTCGTCCTGTAGCGCCGCAGGATCTCGAGCGCATGGTGCGCATGCTGCACCATCGCGGTCCTGACGAGGAAGGGAGCATCACGCTGCCCGGCGTCGCGCTCGGCATGCGCCGCCTCGCCATCGTCGATCTCGCCTCCGGACAGCAGCCCATCCTGAACGAGAGCGGCGACATCAAGGTGGTCGCCAACGGCGAGATCTACAACTTCCACGAGCTGCAGCGGGAGCTCGAAAGCCACGGCCACCGCTTTCGATCGCGCAATTCAGACATCGAGGTGCTCGTTCACGCCTACGAGCAGTGGGGCGAGCACTTCCTCGTCCGCCTGCGCGGCATGTTCGCGCTCGCCCTGTGGGACGGCCGCACCCGCACGCTGATTGCCGCGCGCGATCGCGCGGGGGAGAAGCCGCTGTACTGGACCCAGACGCCGCGGGGACTGCTGCTTGCGTCCGAAGTCAAAGCGCTGCTGGTTCGCGCGGAAGTGTCTCGCGAGCTCGATCCGATCGCGCTCGATCAATTCCTGACCTACGAATACGTGCTCGCGCCGCGAACCATGCTGAAGGGCGTGCAGAAGCTACCGCCCGCGCATTTCCTGCGCTATCGCGACGGGCAGGTCACGGTGCATCGTTATTGGGATGCCGCCGAGGTGCCGTTAAAGGAATGGAAGGACCAAGACGCGGCCGAGGCGTTGCGGGAAGCGCTGCGGACCTCCGTCGTCAGGCAGTTGATGGCCGACGTGCCGCTGGGCGCGTTTCTGTCGGGCGGCATCGACTCGAGCTCGATCGTCGCGCTGATGAGCGAGGCGTCCTCGCAGCCGGTGAACAGTTTCAGCATCGGCTTTGCCGACGGCACGTATAACGAGCTGCCGTACGCGCGTGAGGTCGCGGCGCTGTTCAAGACCAATCATCGCGAGCGGACCGCGTCGCCAAACCTCGGCGACATGTTCGAGCGGCTGGTGGTCCATCTCGACGAGCCGTTCGCGGACGTGTCGCTGTTTCCCACGTTCAGCGTCTCGGAGCTCGCGCGCGAGCACGTGAAGGTGGTGCTGTCGGGCGACGGCGGCGACGAGCTGTTTGGCGGCTACGATGCCTACCAGGCGCAGGCGCTGGCCGCCAAGCTTGGCTGGATGGGTGATGCGTTGATGCCGGCGCTCGCCGGCGTGGCCTCGGCCCTGCCGCCCACCGAGAAGAAGAAGGGCCTCGTCAACAAGATCAAGCGGTTCAGCGCCGGCGCCGCCACCGCGCCCGCCGATCTTGGCCACTACCGGTGGATGGTCTACCTGAGCGCGCGCGACAAGGCGCGGTTGTATCAGAGCGGATTGCGCGACGCGCTCGGCGCCAGCGACGTCTACGCGCCGGTCCGGGACGCGCTCGGCCGCTTCAACCAGGACGATGTGCTCAACCGGCAGCTGTATGCGGACCTGAGCCTGTATCTCGCGGACGACATCCTCGTGAAGGTCGATCGCATGAGCATGGCGACCTCGCTCGAAACGCGCGCGCCGTTCCTGGACGGCGATCTGATGGAGCTCGCGTTCTCGATGCCCGGCCACCTCAAGATTCGCAATGGGGAACGGAAGTGGATCCTGAAGCAGGCGATGCGCGATGTGTTACCGGACTCGATCCTGAATCGCCAAAAGGAAGGTTTCAGCATCCCGATGAAGAACTGGCTGCGCCGGGAGCTGCAGCCGCTGATGCGCGAGCTACTGTCGCCCGATCGCGTGGCGAGACGGGGCCTGTTCGATCCGCAGGTCGTGACCGATCTGATCGACGCGCACACCGCCGGCCGCGAGAACCACGCGCACACGCTGTTCCCGTTGATGGTGTTTGAGCGCTGGGCGGAGGAACATCTAAGGTCCTAGGGTCCTAGGGTCCTAGGGTCCCAGGGTCTTGAAGAACGGAAGTATGCTTTTGCCCTAAGACCCTAAGACCCTAAGACCCCTAAGACCCCAAGACCCAAGACCCTGGACCCCTAAAAAAGAACAGGCGCACGGTTACCCGTGCGCCCGGATCGCCTCAACCGCCGATTACGACAGGTGCTTGCTGACCAGCTTGGTCATTTCGAACATGTTGACGGTCGGCTTCTTGAAGATCACCTTCAGGTTGTCGTCCGCCTTGATCATCCGCTTGTTCGTCTTGTCCTGCAGGCCGTTCTTCTTGATGTACGCCCACAGCTTCTTGGTGACCTCGGTACGAGGTATCGGCTTGCTGCCGACGACTTCCGCCAGAGCGGCGCTCGGCTGAACAGGCTTCATGAACGCGGCGTTCGCTTTGCGCGGCTTCGCGGCTTTCTTCTTCGCAGTCTTGGCCATCTGATCTCCTATTCGCTGCCGAATGCGCACGACAACGGTTGCAGAGGGGAGATTACTATAAATTCACACCTTTTCCCTCTGAAAAATGATCATTTCTCCTATGAAAAAGTGGGGGCTTGGGGCTTGGGGCTTGGGGCTTGGGGACTTAGGTCTCGGACTTTGATGCCGTGAAGGGGATTATTCGTACGGAAGTTGGTAGAACTTTTCGACGTCCTCGATTTCATTTCTCGTACGTGCATCGTCCCACCCGTGCGCGCGCGACATGATCAGGGCGGCGCGTTCCAGCGCGTCAGTGCCGGGGTGACCGGCGGCGCCCGCCTCGGTGCGGCGGATCACCGCATCTCCAAGCTTGAGCGCCATTTCCGCCCGCGCCGCATAGAGGATCTCGGCGCCAATCACATCGCAGGTGCGCCCGAGCGGACGAGCCAGCGCGGGCAAGTCGCGGGCCATCTGGAGCACGCGGTCGTAGCCGGTCCCATAGGCGGTCGCAATTCGCCGTAGGGTCGCGGCCGGAATCCCCTCGACGTCCCTGAGCAGCACGGCCTTCAGGAAGTTATCCATGTGGTTGATGCTGCCGCCGAGCAGGGGCGTTTCCGCCGTTCGGCAGGGTGGCGGGGTGGCGTGGCCCATCGAGCGGAACACGGCGTCAACCGCCTCACAAGCCGTGTGCCGGGCCGTCGTATAGCGGACGCCGAACATCGACACCAGCCCGGGCAGGCCATGCTGGCTGTGATCGACGACACGGCTTTCCTTGACGAGATGGACGTGTGAGCCCTTGCCCGACACCATGGGCAGCAAGCCGCGGTGGACCAGGCGCACGTCGCTCGCGTTGAGCGCCGCATGGGGAAAGGCCTCACGCGCATCCTTCAGGAAGACCTCGAGGTCCCAGCGCGTGACCTTCAACTGATCGGCGCTGCCCTCGTGGGCGTCGTGGCTGGTGCCGAGCATCGCCACGTCCCGCCATGGCACCATGAACAGGTAACGCCCGTGAGCCACGCCGCCACACGCGTGATCCTCGACGAGTTTCTTCGTGATCACGTTCATGGCGCGCGACAATTTCGGCGGCGGGGCTCCCTGGGCTTCGGCCGGGAGGCCGGAGACCAGCGACGCGGCCCAGGGGCCGGCCGCGTTGAGGACCACCGTCGCGCGGATCGTCAAGGGCGTGTTGGTCAGGCGATCCTCGGCCGTGACGCCGATCACGCGGCCGTACTCCTGGAGAAACCCCTTCGCGGCCACGTAATTGGCCGCCGACGCGCCGGCATCGACCGCGGATAACAGGAACGACAGCGTCACGCGATCGGTGCTTTGCATCTGGTAGTCGTACCAGACCGCGCCGCCGGTGACGCCCTTGGGTGAGACCAGCGGGTTGAGCCGCAGGGCTTCGTCGCGCGACACCATCCGGCTGGCGGGCAGGTGCGTGCCCGGATCGGGCAGCCCCTGGTTACGATCCCGCGCCACCGCGTCGCTGATCGCCAGGCCGATCCGCATGACCAGGCGGTTTCGCTTCGGGTGGTGCGTGGTGGGCACGACGAACGGCAACGGCCGCACCAGGTGCGGCAGGATCCTCGCCAGCGCCCGGCGCTCGCGGATGAACAGCCGCGCCTGCTTGACGTTGAAGGCCTGCAGCGATCGCAGGCCGCCGTGCAGGGTTTTCAGGTTGTTGAACGACGTGGCGGCGCCAAAGTCGTCCCGGTCGATGATGGCGACCGACAGCCCGCGCTGTGCCGCATCCCACGCCGCCGTGACCCCGTAGAAGCCGGCGCCGACCACCAGGACGTCGAAACGAGTGTCCACCAGCTGGCGGAGGTCGCGCTGCATCAACCGGTCATTGTATGGTACTGGTCTGTGATCGACGCGATTCAGCGCTATTGGAATGCACGCATTCATGATCTCGAGATGACCGACGCCGCGGTCGGCACGAAGGCATTTTTCGACGATCTCGACGACTATCGCTTCGACAAGCTGCATTACCTGCCGAAGCTGGTCGACTTTTCATCGTTTCGCGGCCAGCGGCTGCTCGAAGTCGGGTGTGGCATCGGCACCGATCTGGTCAGGTTTGCACGCGGCGGCGCACGCGTCACCGGCGTCGACCTGTCGGAGACCGCGATCGATCTTGCACGCAAAAACTTCGCGCTGAACGACGTCGCTGCCGAGGAGCTGCGCGTGGCCAACGGCGAGCAGTTGCCTTACCCGAGCGAGGTCTTCGATGTCGTCTATGCGCACGGCGTGATTCAGTACACGGCCGATCCGGCGGCACTGATCCGCGAATGCCATCGCGTGCTCACGCCTGGCGGCACGGCGATCTTCATGGTCTACAACCGCGTGTCGTGGCTGAACGCGCTGTCGAAGGTGATGAAGGTGCCGCTCGAGCACGAGGATGCGCCGGTGCTGAAGAAATTCTCGATCGGGGAGTTCACGGCGCTGTTGAAGCCGTTTGCCGAGACGCGGATCGTCCCGGAGCGTTTTCCGGTCAAGTCGCGCTTGCACAAGGGCTGGAAAGGCGTGGCCTTCAACACGATGTTCGTCGGCACGTTCAACGCCTTACCGCGATCGTGGGTGCGGCCGCTCGGCTGGCATTTGATGGCGTTCTGTAAGAAATAGGGGATCGGGGATCGGGGATCGGGGATCGGGGATCGGGGATCGGGGTTCGGGGGGGGGGGATGGGGGGGGGGGGGGGGGGGGGGGGGGGGGGCAGTGGGCAG
>CAZEMI010000048.1:0-16810 GCA_964513235.1 uncultured Acidobacterium sp. | reverse complement strand
CATCGCCACGACCTGGTGTCGCAGTTCTTCCGCGCCTTCCATGCGCTGTTTCCGCAGGGCGGTGAATACCGGCACGATCAAATGCACCTGCGCAGCGAGCTCACCGACGAGCAGAAGGTGGTCGAGCCGAGGAACGGCGATTCGCACCTGACCTTCATCGGCGCCGGCATGCGCAACTGCGTGACCTATCGCTCGCGTCCGGATGCGCCCGTCTATTTCATCGAGCTCGACGGCAAGACCGACGCGATGCAGCGCCAACGCAAGACCACCGTGGTGGCCTACGACCACGACGAGATCGTGGCGCGGACGTCGATCATTATTCCGATGTCGAAGCACCCGATCGATTCGGTGAACCTCGCCGATCCGCGGCTGGGGCTGCTCGAGCGCGTCAACGAGATCCTCGCCCGCTCCGGGGTCGAACGGGCGCGCGTCGATCTGGTGGTCGATCCGTCGGAAAGGAACGTCGGTCTCACGGTCAACGAGTACGAAACCTTGTTGATGCAGAACGACCTGGTGGACGTGCTGCGCGACCCGCTTCGCTTCGCGAAGATCAAGGGCCGCAACATGATGAGCGATCCCTTCGCGATTCCCGGCAAGACGCTGAACTATGCCAAGTACGACGTGGTGCACGTGCTCAATTCGCTGATGGAAGCGCTGCGGCTCGACCAGGGCTCGTTCGAGCGGCTGATGGCGAAGGTCATGTCGCTGCCGGCGCGGCGGTTCCTGCGCTCACGGCGGGTCAGCTTCCTGGCGGGATCGGATCGCGAAACCCATGTGCCGGTGTTGCTGCGCGGCACTTACCAGAGCCCGATTCTCGTCCAGTGGCAACCTGCGGAAAAGCAGGAGCGTCACCTCGACATTGTGATCGTTCAGTTTTCGTAGTTATTTCAGACCGACGACGACGGCGAAGCTGTCTTTTCGCCACGTCACTTCCACCGAGAAGCCCGCATCCTTCAATAATTCATGATCGCGATCGAGCGTGAAGTAGACGTCTTCCTTCGCCCACGTGCGTAGGAATTGCTCCGCTTTCTTGCGCGTGTATTTCTTCTGCAAGTGCTGCAGCCAGGCGTCTCGATGGCGCTTACGCAGCTTGCCGCTGGTGGCGAGGAAGCAGTCGGCGCTGACGAGCATGCCGCCATCGCGCATGGCGGCGAAGCAACGCCGATAGAGCGCCGCTTTCTTGCGCCCGGTATCGACATGATGCAGCGAGAACGAAGCCGAGACGACGTCGCAACGCGGGATCTTCGCGAGCTCGAAGTTGTCGTGGATGGTGTCGATCTTGCCGCGCAGCCGCCGGCCGGCCGCGGTCAGCATCGAGGCATCGGCATCGATGCCGATCAGCCGCGCCTTCGGACGCGCTTTCAGAATCGCCGCGGCGAGGGCACCCGAGCCGGTGCCGAGGTCGACCACCGCCGGCGAGGTCGGCGCCAACGCGCGCACCGCCGCCGCCGCTTCATCAATCAGGTCTTGGTAATGGGGAATCAGCGTCGCGATCGTCGCGTCGTACTCGCCGAACTTGATGCCGAGGTGTGCCGTCGCTCCCATTTATGCGATCCCCAATGATGCGGTGCGGTGCCGCTGCCAGTCGTCGATGTCCCGCGTGGTGATCGCGGCGCCGTGATGCAGGGTCCAGTTCAACGCGGCGATGAGGTCGTCGGCGTCCTCGAGCCCGACGGCGAGCCGCACTAAGCGATCGAAGCCGTTTCGCTTCAGTTGATCGGGTGCGGTGAAGTATTCCGACACGGTGCGGTGATGGTTGACCTTGGTCGACAGTCCGTCGAACGACAGCGCGTAGCGGACGATCACCGTCGTGGCCAGCACGTCGGCGTAGTGTCGGGTGCGCTCCTCATCCGCGTCCTTGATGCGGAACGAGAGCAGTGAGCCGTACCGAACATAGTGTTTGCGGATCGCAGCCGCGTCGGGATGCCCGGGCAGCGATGGATGGAAGACCTCGCTGACCCTCGGATGCGACGCCAGGAAGGCGGCAATCTTCGCCGCCGACGCCGAACGGCGCGCGTGCGAATCACTCGCCTGATCGAACCCCGCCACGATCGCACTGGCCCGCCGCCAGTCGAGAATGCCGCCGCGCATGGCCATGAGGTCCATCACCGCATTGGCAAACTGCGTCTCGTTGGTCGCCAGGTAGCCCCACAGGTCGCGATCGTTCCCGCCAAGAGACTTGGTGCCGCTGGCGACGATGATGTCCACGCCGTTGGCCAGGGGAGGCTGCCTGAACGCCCACGGTGACGCGATGGTGGTGTCGAGCACGAGCTTCAGCGCCGGCGCCGTGGCGCGCCCCTGATCGATCACTTCGCGCAGCAGGTCGAAGTCCTGCGCGCGCACCAGTGGATTGGTGAAGGTCTCGGCGAACACGAAGCGCGTGTCCGGCCGGATCGCACCCGCGAGCGCCGCCCGATCGCCATCGTCGACGACGGTGACCGAGGCGCCGATGCGTGCCGCCATCCACTCGAGATAGGTGCGGGTCTTGTTGTAGACCTGCCGCATCAGCACCGCGTGCGCGCCGGGCTCCAGCAACACGTCGAAGGCCAGCGCGGTGGCCTGCATCCCCGAATCGCAGACGATCGCGGAGGTGGCGTGCTCCAGCGCCTTCAGCTTGGCGATCAGCTCGGCGGTGGCGGGGGTGCCGTACCGCGCGTAGAGAGGTGGCAGCTCCGACCAGCAGCCCTGGCTCGCGAACAGGAACGCGGCCTTGCCCTCCTGCCACTCGATCACGCGCGCCGAACCCAGTAGATCGAGTTGGACGGTCGGTTCATCCGGATGCAGATACGGAATGCCGGTGCGCCTGGTATGCGCATCGATGCTGTCGTGAAGTCCACGCGTGGCCGGGGACATTGCGTCGAGAGGTGGACGCTCGCTGGGACACTGACTCGCGTCTAACCACTCAGCAATGGCTGCCGGGATCCCTTCGACTCGGTTGGCGTCGGTCGCGACGCCAGCCTCGCTCGGGGCAGGCCGGGATCCGGGAACCGGGATCAATCCAAGACTCCGAGGCAGAGACGTTTTTCGACGCGCGCCAGCCGCTCGACGGCGGAGGTCACTTCGGCGATCTGGGTATCCGAGCTGGCTGAGATCATGAACGCAATGTGCACGCGATCATTCTCCCCGCGCGTGGCGCGGTTCTGGACGGCGAGGCCATGCCGCCGGACCAGCCCCTCGAACTTGCGCTCGAGGCCCGGATGCGGCTGGCCGGTGATGCGCAGGTAATGGCGCCGCGGCGCCGGCGCCACGGCGGATCCTTCGCGGGCGATCGGCAACGTGCGCGGCACCGGCCAGCGGACGGAGTTGTCCTGCGCGAGATCGATCAAGTCGCCAAGGATGGCGGTGGCGGTCGGCAACGATCCGGCGCCCTTGCCGAACAGGCTGAGGTCGCCCGACGACACGTAACGCAGATACACCGCGTTGTATTCCTCCTCGACCGAGGCGAGCAGGTGCCACGACGGCAGCAGCAACGGCTCGACGGCCATGTCGAGCGCGCCGTTGTTCCTGACGGCTCGAGCGATCTGACGGATGCGGAAGCCCATCGACTCGGCGAGATCGCAATCCGCGGGATCGATGTCACGAATGCCGCGGACCAGGAACCCGTCGGGACGCACCCAGGCGCCGAACGCCCGATAGGCGAGGATCGACAGCTTGGCCGCCGCATCGTGGCCGTCGATGTCGGCACTTGGATCGAGCTCCGCAAACCCGAGCCGCTGTGCCTCGGCAATCGCCTCATCGAGGGTGAGGTCGCCCTGCTCGAGCCGGGTCATCACGAAATTGCTGGTGGCATTGACGATGCCCCACAGGCTGTCGACTTCGTCGGCGCGGTGACTGAGGTGACGGACGATGGGAATCGCCGCCGCGGCCGCGGCTTCGCAATAGAGCGGCGTTTCGGTTCGCTGTGCCAGCACGCCGAGCTCCGCGAGCTTCGACGCCAGCAGCGCCTTGTTCGCGGTGACCACCGGCTTACCGGCGGCGAGTGCCGCGGACAGGATGGGCTCCACCGCCGTGCCGCCCGCGACTTCGACCACGACATCCACTTCCGGATCGCTCACCAGCTCGAGCCCGCGATCGGTGATGGGAATGCCGGCGGCGCGCGGCCCGCGGTCCTTGGTCACGTCGCGCACCGCGATGCGTGACACGCGGAACCGCACGCCGTAGCGCTCCGCCACCGCGTCGCTTTGCCGATCGATCATCTCGAGCACGCCGCGGCCGACCGTGCCGCAGCCGACGAGCCCGATGCGAATTTCGCGCACCGGCTCGATCCCGACGCCCTCGAAGCGCGGCCGCAGCGCGGTTTTCAGCGGCCGGCCGAATGCGCCGGCGCCGCGCAGCAGATCGGCGAGCTTGTCCTGATCGGCCAGGAACGCGTCGTGGCCGAAGAGCGATTCAAGCTTCCACAGCGACGAGTCCGCGCCCGCGGCCTGCAGCGCCCGGTGGAGCTCGACCTGCAGCGCCCAGGGGAACAACATGTCGCCGGGCACGCCGACCACGATTGTCTCGGCGCTGATGCGCGCGAAGGTGTCGCGCACCGCCTGCGCGTCGGCCATCGAGCCGCGATCGATCGCTTCGCTCAACATCAGGAACGTCTTGACCGGAAAACGTTCGGCGAAGCGGCGGCCATGATGATCGAGATACTCGGCGACCGGCGGCCGATCGAGGTGCGGCAGCAATTTTCCAAACCGCGTGTCGAGCTCGTCGCGCCCGCGATAGGTCAGCATGCCGAGCTGGCGCGCCCGCATCATGCCGGTGGTCACGTCGCCATTGCGCAGGCCATCACGCACCAGCTCACGCTGCAAATGGCGCGTGGCCGTGCCCCAGCCGTCGGGCCGTAACCCGGCCGAGATGGTGATCAACTTGGCGCAGCGATCGGCGTGACGGGCGGCGAACACGACGCCGACCATGCCACCGAGGCTGGCGCCGACCCAGGTGACGGGAAGCGTGCACCCGCAGCCGTCGAGCCAGGCGGCCACCAGGTCGGCGAGGCCCGCGACCGAGATCGAGTCGGTCGAGTGCGGATCGTCAAAGCCCCGCCACGTCGAGCCGTTGCCCGGCCACGACGGGCACAGCACGGTGTGCCTGGCGGGATCGATCAGATCCGGCGCGCAGAGTGCCGGCCACCACGCCGCGCGCGGATCGTCACCCTCGCTCTGGCCATCGCCGAACGGAAACGGGGAGGCGGTAATGCCGCCGACGATCAGGACGACCGGCGCCGTGCCGAGCTCGGGCCCATACACCCAGCCGCCAAGCTGCACATCGTCGAGCTTGCGGCCCTCGATCTCGATGGAGAGATGTTCGATGACCAGCCGCCGCGGTCGAAGGTCGGTGGCTGCGAGCGTTGCCATCGCGGCATTGTATGATGCCTGCCCATGCGCAACCTCATCGTCCCGGTGATCGTGGCGGCGTTCAGTATTGCATCCAACTTCACCACATCCGGGCAGGCGCCGGCGCCCGGGGGCAACCGGCCGCCGGCCAATGCGGAGCAATTCGATCAGCTGTTCCAGCAGGTGAAGAACTGGGGACGCTGGGGCGCCGAGGACCAGCTCGGCACCGTCAACCTGATTACCGAAGCCAAGCGCAAGCAGGCGCTGAAGCTCGCCAAGACCGGCCTTACCGTGTCGCTCGCGCACAATCCGCTGCTCGACAAATCGGCAGACAACGCCTTGCCGTTCGAGCACACGATGAATACCGGCTTTACGACCGATACGTATCGCGTGTCGTATCACGGCTATGCGCATAGCCACCTCGATGCGCTGTGCCACATCCTGTACAAGAACCAGACCTACAACGGCTACGCGCGCGAGGTGGTGAACACCGCGAAGGGCTGCACCAAGCTGGGCATCGACAATCTGAAGCAGGGCATCATCACGCGCGGCGTGCTGCTGGACATTCCGCGGCTGAAGGGCGTGCCGTATCTGGAACCCGGCACCGCGATCTACCAGGAAGACATCGAAGCGTGGGAGAAGATGTCGGGCGTGAAGGTGTCGAGCGGCGACGCGATGCTGTTGCGGACCGGCCGCTGGGCGCGTCGCGCGGCGCTCGGGCCGTGGCCGGTGGGACGCAGCGCCGCCGGCTTCCACGCGTCGATTGCGCCGTGGATCAAGGCGCGCGGCGTGGCGATCGTGGGTAGTGACGCGGCCTCCGAAGTCGCACCGACGCTGGTCGAAGGCGTGAACCTGCCAGTGCACACGCTCTTCATCACCGCGATGGGCATCAACATTCTCGACAACCAGGATCTGGAACGGCTCGCCGAGACGGCCGCGAAGCTCAAGCGGTGGGAGTTCATGATCACGATCAACCCGATGCCGGTGACGGGTGGGACGGGCTCGCCGCTGAATACGTTGGTGACGTTCTGACCGGCAACCTAAAGGTTGCCTCTATAAGATTTCATATAAAGGCCGCCTTTAGGCGGCCGGTCAGCGACGCGCGATGCGAAGAAGGCGACCGGCAGGCCCACCCCGAGGGCGTGAATCGCAAGACCGTTGAGCAACACCGGCGTCACCGGCAGCGCAAACGCGATGCGGCCTTTGATTTTCCGACCAGCGGCTCGATGCACCACCTGTTTACGCCGAGCACGTTGAGCACAGGCCGCGCACTGGTCCAGCGTAAACGGCCGCTTCGGCAACGCCGATGGCGAGACGCGATTCAACTTCGAGAAAGCCCTGCTGAACGTGACGCGGCTGGGGCTGACGTTCGGCGGCCGGTGCTCATTCGGCCACGGCATCAGGATTCGCGGCGGTACCGCCAGGTTCGTGCTCACCGAATACGCGATCCGCTGACTGTGACAGTCAGCTGTAGAAGAAGTCGGCGGCCGTTTCCTCAAAGTCGGGGAGCACCGCGGATCGAACGGCATCATTGCCACGATGCGTCTGACGTTGCAGCGGTTCGGATTCGAGGTGAATCACTTCGATCTCCTGCGCCTCGGGATCGATCACCCAGTACTCGCGAACGCCATACTGCCGATACCACTGCAGCTTGGCAACGCGATCGTAGTGCCGGCTGCCTTCGGAGATGACCTCGACGACCAGGTCGGGCGGCCCTTCAACACAATCGGTCAGAATTCCGCGCCGCTCGTGGGACACGAACATCACATCGGGTTGCAGAACCAACGCATTCTTTCGATCGAACACCACGTCAAGCGGCGACACGTAGACCCGGCCAAGCTTGCGGTCAAGGACATGCTCAAACAGCAATACCGTGGCTTGAGTCACCACTCCCTGGTGCTTGCGAAACGGCGAGGGCGGCTCTCGCACCACGCCCCACACCAGCTCGCGCCGGATCATCGCCTCCGGGCCAGCCAGGTACTCGTCGGTGGTCATCTTGAGATTCATGGCAGCCTCCCGACGACGACGATGCCATCGTCCGAAAGCAGAATCAAGCAGGATGTTTGCCAGGATGTTTGCGCAAGAATCCAACAGCCTTCCGGACGGTGACTTTTTTCATCCCACCTGGTGACGGCGTACCGCGTCAACGGCATCGTGCCGCCGATTAGTCGACCGAAGTCGTAGGGCTCTGCCACCCACGGCGCAACATCCGCGCCGTGGGGACCCCGGCCTTCGGACGCGCGGTTGTGTTGGCCAGGTTCCAGCTTGCCTGGTAGATCAACCGCGCGATCTTTTCCATCTTCACGTAGTTGATCTTCTCGGGACGGTCGTAGACAGTGTGGTAATCAGGGTGTAGTCCGGTCATGAACCCCAGCGCCGGCACGCCGCGCTGCAGAAAGGGCCACTGATCGCTGCGCCGCACGAGATTCGAGCGGTTGTTGTCATAGCGCTTCTTGATCTCCAGGCCGATGCCGGCATTGGCCGCATCCACCACCGCCGCCAGTTCCGGCGCCCGCGCGAAGCCCATCATGTTCACGGCATTGGCGTTTGATTCGGCGGTCTGCACGTCGAAACCGTTGAAGCGGTTGCCGCCGCCGACCTGCACTTCTTCGTTCCTGCCGATCATGTCCATGTTCAAGACGCCGGCGATGTTGGTGATGGGCGCGGGCGGCTGTTCGGTGTAGGCCCACGCGCCGAGCAAGCCGCGCTCCTCCGAATTCCATGCGCAGAACAGCACGCTGCGCCGCGGCCGCTGGCCCTGCTGTGCCGCCAGCGCGTAGGCGTCGGCGATCTCCATCAGCGCCACCGTGCCGGAGCCGTTGTCGTCCGCGCCGTTGAGGATCTGCGCGCTGTCGGCGCCGTTGTGATCGAAGTGCGCGGTCACCAGCACCCACTCGTCTTTCAGTTTCGGATCGCTGCCTTCGAGCAGGCCGAGCACGTTGCGATCGGGAACCGTATGCCGATTGACGGTGGCGCGAAGCGTAATCTCCCGGCCCAGCGCAACCGGCGTGATGCCGCCGGACGTTTCCGCGCGCTTCGCCAGGTCCTCGAGAGAGGGCGCCACGGCGGAGGGAATCAGCGCCGCCGCCAGCGCCGGCGAAATCTGCACCGCCGGAATGCGAATGCGATCTGCCCAAGTCGCGAGCGTGTAATTTGGTATCCGCGCCGGCGTTGCTGGCCAGAAATTCCGCGCTGCCTGCTCGAAGTTCGCCGAATCCGGATGATTGTGGACGTCGCTGACGAACAGGATGCCGATGGCGCCATGTTCCTGCGCCGCGAGCGCCTTGCGCCACGCCGCGGCCGGTTCCGCCGTGACGACACCTTCAAAGGCACTCTTCGGATCGCGCTCGCCGGGCTCGTGGTCGAGCACCATCACAATGTTGCCGCGAATACCGGTCCTGTAATCGTCGTAGTTCCAATGCGGCGCCGTAACGCCGAAACCGGCAAACACCACGCTCGCGCTTACCGCGCCGCTGGCGCTAAACCGCTGTGGATAGAAATCCTGGCCGCTCTTGAACTCGCGCGTGCCAGTGACGGTCGAGCCTGACGACTCGTTGGTCACGAGGCTCAGGCCGTTGCCCTCGCCGAGCGTCGCCGACATCAGGTTGTAGTTGTGGAAGTAGCCGCCGTTGGCCACCGGCTTCAAGCCGGCGCGCTCGAACCGCGAGCGGATGTAGTCCGCCGTGACGCGGTTCTCGTTGGTGTCGGTCAGCCGGCCGCGCATCGCGTCGCCGGCGAGGAAGAACAGGTCGGCGCGCAGGTCGGCCTGCGTGATCGACTCGATCATCGGCGCGCGCTCCACCCCAACGCGCAAAGTCCGCGCGTTGGGGACCCCGGCCTGTTGCGCCGTCAGGCTCGTGGTGAAGAAGACGGCGGCAACGGCGAGCGCCTTTTTCATGGCTATTGCTGTCCTGAAGACGTGCCGGTGCCCTTCGCCGCCACCACCTTGTTGCGCAGCGTCGTGACGCCGACCACTTCCACTTCGAACGTATCGCCGGGTTTCATCGCCTGCGTCGTGCCGGGCGTGCCGGTGAAGATCACATCGCCGGGTTCGAGCGTGATGTAGCGGCTGGTGTAGCTGACGATGTTGTTGATGTTGAAGATCAGCAGGTCGGTGGTGGTCTCCTGCACGACCTTGCCGTTGTGGCGGCCGATCAGCTTGAGGTTGGCGTAATCGACGTTGGTCACCAGGTGCGGACCCATCGGGCCGAAGGTGTCCGCCGCCTTGGCGCGGAACCACTGCAGGTCCTGCTTCTGCCACGCGCGCTCGCTGACGTCGTTGCACGCCGTGACGCCGAAGATGTGATCCTTGACCTGTGCTTCGGTGATGTTCTGCGCCTTCTTGCCGATCACGACGCAGATCTCCGCTTCGTAATGGACGTTGGTCGCATCGGCGGGGTAGACGATGTCGCCGTCATGGCCGATCAGCGACGTCGGGAACTTGGCGAACAAGCCGACGTACTTCGCCGGCGAGGCCTGGCCGATGTGGCTCTTGTAGTTGAGCCCCGCGGCGATCACCTTCTTTGCTTCCGCCGGCGCCATCAACTTCACTTCGGCGAGCTTCACCGTGCGGCCGGTCGGCTTGGCGCCGTCCCACGGCGCCGCGGAGATCTCGCGGATCGTCGTATCGTTCTCGAGCGTGCCCCATGCGGTGCGGTTGCCCGCCTGGTACTTCACATACTTCACTTGCCTGCCCACCGTAGCGCCGGGCGCGGAGGTAGGCGTCTGAGCGAACGCGCTCGACGCGATTGCCATCACGGCGACCAGGATTCCAATCGTTCGTTTCATCGTCGTCTCCAAATTCAAGCCCTCAAGCCCTCAAGCCCTCAGGACCTCAAGCCCTCATTGAATCACCGTTACCCTTACCATCGACGTCGTCCAGCAGCAGACTTCGCCGCCGCCGCCCGTTCCCGAAAAATCTTCCGCCAGCACGTGCAGGAGGTATTCGCCCGGCGCGCTGAACTTCGCCGTCATCGTCGCCTTGCCGTTGAACGCCGCCGGCCCGTCGATCTTCTCGAACGCGGGGTTCGCCTTGTCAAACGTCACGGTGCCCGGGCCGCGGTACTTCGACCAGTGGAGGATCACCGCCGGTGGGGGATTGCGCTGCGGGGCGTTCGAGCCGCTCGAATACTTCGCATCGTCGGACGCCCACACCGGCAGCGAGATGCCCGCGGACACCGTGGCCGTGCGCGGAATCGCTTTCGCGACGAGGCCGATCGGTCCCTGGATCGTTGCGCCCGTGGGATCGAACCTGATCACCGGCGGATTGTTGCCGATCGCGACGTCGGTGAACGGCCTCACTTCGTAGACATCGTTCATCCAGAAAGGAACGCTGTTGCTCTGGCCGTTGACGGTAATCGTCCACGTCAGGCGCTCGGTCTTGCCGAAATCCTTCGGCACCGTGATCAGAAACATTCCGGTCAGACGACCCGGCAGGAAATGCGTGGGTTGACCGAGGTCGGGGCCGCCCGGCTCGATGCGGTTGGCGGGACCGATTGGAATGTCGACGGCCTGGGTGTTGTTGCGGTTCAAGTAGCCGATCAGGAAGCTGTGCGTCCCGTCGGCGTTGGTGAACCAGCCTTCGTACGCGGGCGTGACGCTGGCGCCGAAGCCGCGAAGCGGTTCGCTGATCTGTTGGGCACACAATACCCCCGCGCTCGCGGAGAGCGCGAGGGCCATCATCCATCGCCGCATATGCCTACTACTGCCGGTTCTCGACCGTGGCGCGCGATTTCTTCGCGTCGAGCCAGGTCTTGTACTCATCGTCCGAGAGATAGACGACGTTCATCCACGCGTGCGCCATCTCGTCGACGGTGCGGTCGCCGTAGCCGACCCACTGATCCGGATCCGGGTTGTTCGGATTGTTCCTGGTGTTGTCGTACCACGCGCTGACCTGGATCACCGTGCCCTTCGGGAACACCGGCGCCGCCTCGTCTGCGTAGATGTAGTTGGTCATCCAATTGAAGTTGAAGTTGCCGACGTAGCTCACGACCTGCGTGCTGCCGTCGGGCAGGATCGCCTTCACTTCCATCGCCTTGCCGCGCAGGTGGAAGTGCGGCTGGAAGTTGGTGATCATCGTGTTCTCCTTCAGCACCGTGAAACCCTCGGTGTAGGAGATGGTGTTGGGCGCGATGTCGAGGAAGCCGCGCTTCTTGAGGCCGGTGAAGCCGATCAGGTAGCTGCGCTTGCTGGGCTCCTGGCCTTTCGGATACAGCCACAGCGCGATCTCCGAGCCGACCATCACTTCTTCGCCCGAGGCGTGGAGATGTTGATCCCACGACAGCTTCTCGCCGGGCATGATCATCTTGCCGGTGCCTTCGGTGAACAGGTCGTAGCCTTTGCCGATCGCCCACTCCATCAGCTGCGGACGGCGGTTGACCAGGTCGTCAAACGTCGCGGGGCCGCCCGGCCCGTTGGCGGTGCCGGTGTTGACCGACTGCACGTTCTCCGGGCTCAGCACCTGATAGGCGATCGAGTGATGCAGCACCTTGCGCGCCTTGAGGCTGGTCGGACGAATCTCGACCATCTTCACCCAGCGCGGCTCGGTGATCGGGATGCTCTCGGTCATCGGGCGGTACCACACGTCCTGGCCGGAGGCCGGCATCTTGTATTCGGAGCTGCGGATCACGAGGTCGGGCGGACCGAAACCGTCCTGCACGCCCTTCCATTCGTTGTCGGCGGCAATCGTCTTCGCGGGCGGCAGGTCTTTCGGATCGCCCTGCGGCGCGCCGGCGTCGACCCACGCCACGATGGTGTCGATCTGTCTTTGCGACAGCGACATGTCGTTCTTGAACTTCTGGACGCCGACGCTCTGGTCGATGTGCCACGGGGGCATCTGCCGCGTCGCGACGCGCTGCTTGATCGACCGCGCCCACGGCCGCGCCTCGGCGAAGGTGATGAGCGACATCGGCGCGATCGAGTTCGGCTGATGGCACTCCTGGCACTTGGCTTGGAGAATCGGCACGATATCCTTGGAGAATGTCGGAGCGATGGTTTGAGCGCTGGCGAAAGACGCCAACGTGATCACGCCGCCGAACACGGTCGCCGCGAAGACACGACGCATAAACTGCCTCCCCGCCCCCTTAAGTTAAGGGGCCACACGCGGATTCTTGCGCCATTGCGTTGCGACTGCAAGGGTTTACAGTTGAGATTCGGGCCCCAAGTGACCTATTTCTGGCTGAATTTTCACCTTCCCTATCAGTGCAGGCACAGCGGCGCGTGTTGTACGGCCGGCTGGCCCATTCCGGTTGAGCATCGCCGTGCCGCGCTGATCAAGAAGGGGGATTGGCTGGTCGAGGGCGGCGGGGCGCCAGAATACGCGGGCGTGCTGGCGCGAGACGCGACCGGCGCCTGCGTTTTCTACAACGGCCGCTGCTCCACCTACGAAGAGCGGCCGATGTCGTGCGTGCACTTTCCGTATGTCTGCCTGATCGACGCGCGCGGCGTCCACGTCACGCTCTCGCATTACTGTCCGACCGCCGCGTCCCTGCTGTTCGAGCACACCGGTCCGATCGAGATTGTCGAGGGTCCGTCTCCCGTGCCTGCCCTCGACATCCCTGAAGGTCTCGATGCCCGCGAGTCGTTGCCACCACTTGCCGAAAGCTCTTCAAGCCCCAAGTCCGCCGCCTCCGCCAAGGCTTCGGCGCCCGGGCAAGCCCCAGGTCCCCGTTTGATGTCCTGGAATGAATTTTCCGAGTGGGAACGCGACGAGCTTCGCACCTTGCCGCCGCTGGCACGCGAGGTCAACGTCGAGTTCGCACCGGTGATCGAGCGTTACCTCGCGGCGAAAATCTTCGCGTCGTGGAGCGCCTGCCTCGGCGACGGGACGGCCGCCGTACGGGAGTCGGCTCGCGCCGCGCAGACATTGCTGCAGGCGCAAATCGGAACGGCCTGCCGCGAGGCAGGCCGTTCCCTAACCGCCGGCATATTGCTGCAGGCGATCCGGCAGACCGATCTGCAGCTGATGCACGCTCGCTAGGCTTCCGTGTAAACCCAGGCGCCCGCCACCGCACCGATACTGGTGTTGATCAGCGACGCGATCGATCCCTTGATGAACATCGCCACCGGGAACACGCCCATGCTCGTGAAGCCTGCCAGCACGAGCGTCGCTCCAAGGTACGGAATCAGCCCGGCGATGATCGCCGTCGACACGCCGGGACCCAGCCGCGGGCGGATTGCGGCATAGGTCCACACCACCAGCAGCCCGAACAGCAAGTCGATCACGATCCACGGCGCGATGCCGGCGAACGACTCCATGGCGGCCGGATCGATGCCCAGCCGCGTCAGGAACGCCGCATTGTCCGCGGTCAGCAGCATGGTGTTGATCACGAAGTCCCCGATGTTGAAGACGACACCCGCGACGAGCCCGCCGACGATCACCTTGCCTGTATTCATCGCCATGCTTGTGACCTCACTATTTCTTTGAAGGATCATCCGCCGGGTTGACGTAGTGGAATACGAACGGTCCGATGCCGTGAACCTGCACGACGGTGGTGCCCCTGGCCATCACGTAGTGCGGCATGTCTGCCGACATCACGGCATAGCTGCCGGCCCCGAGATCGCCCAGCGCTTTCGCGTCGAATGTTTCTCCCATCGCCGCGGCGAGCGTTCCGGACAGCACCGTCACGTGTTCGTCAGTCGGATGCGTATGCGGCGCGATCCGGTAGCCGTTCGGCATCTGCAGGCGAAGGGTGAACGGCTCGGGCGTGCCCGGATCCCCCGAGATCACCGCCAGCTTCGCGCCCGGTGGCAGGCTCGGCGGCGCGTCCGTCCATTTCACGGCGGCGGCGGGCACCACGACGTGTGCTGAAGACACCGGAGTTGCGGCATCCGACGTGAACGTGTCGGCGACGGCTTTCCATTGACCGTTGGTTCGCTTCCAAATGGTGATGTACTTGCCGGTGTCGGTCGTGGCCATACCTGCGGCATTGTTCATCGTCATCTGGTAGGTGCCGGTGGTGTATCCGAGGTCGCCGGACACGTCCGCGGCTGCGGCCTGCCATTTCACGTCGAATCCAGGAATGGCGAGCATGCCGCTGATGATGTTGCGGATACCTTTCTCGGTCGTCGCGGCGGGCATTCCGTGAAGGTGCAGCCTCGCCTCCGGCCCGAAGTACGACATGAATTTGTTGATGTCCTTGGCAGTCGTGGACCATTCGTTGTCGAGCGCGATGAGCGCAGCCTCTTCTTGTTCGACGTTGACGGCTGGCGCGCAGGACGAGACGACGACGGCGATGGCGGCGAGCATCACTTTGAGCATGGCTGTCTCCCTTGAGCTCATCCCTACGAGCGAGCGTAAGATAGCCCCGTTCACGTTTGTGGACAAGGGGTCCCGGAGGATCGATGAGACACCTCGTGTGCGCCGTGCTGCTGGCCGGCGCCGTGATGCCCGGCCAGCAACAACCCTTCGACATCATCATCCGTAACGGCACCGTGATCGACGGCAGCGGCAACCCGCGCTACGACGCCGACATCGGCATTCGGAATGGCTTCATTGCGGCGATCGGTGATTTGGGCGAGGCCACCGCGGCTACGCACATCGACGCGCGCGGCCTCTTGGTGACGCCCGGCTTCATCAACATCCACAGTCACGCGTCGGCCGAGGCCTTACCGACCGCGGTCAACATGCTGACGCAGGGCGTGACCACAGAGATCTTCAACGCCGACGGTAACGGACCGCTCAACATCGCACAGCAGATGGGCACGCTGGCCGTGCCCGGCCTCGCAGTGAACATCGGCGGCTACATCGGCTTCAACGCGGCGTGGATCAACGTGGTCGGCAGCGCCGACCGGCGCGCATCGGCAGACGAGATCGTGCGCATGCGTGCGCTCGTCGCCAACGGTCTAAGCCAGGGCGCGTGGGGCGTCTCCGCGGGCCTCGACTACAAGCCGGCGTATTTCGCCAACACCGAAGAGGTGATCCAGGTCGTCGACGTGGCACGCCCGGCGCGGACCAATTTCACCAACCACGATCGCGTCACGCCGGAATCCAACTTCAGCTCGAAGGCCGGCGTGGCGGAAACGGTGGCGATCGGCATGAAGAGCGGTCTCGTCCCGGTCGTGACGCACATGAAGGCGCAGGGCCGCGAGCAGGGGATGGCCGGCGAGATGCTCGCGTCGATGGCGCACGCCACCGCGCGCGGGTATTACACGGCCGCGGATGCGTATCCGTATCTGGCCGGCCAGTCGGGACTTGGGGCGCTGATCGTTCCCGGCTGGGCGCAGGACGGCGGCCGGCCGGAGATGCTCAAGCGCTTCGCGGATCCGAAGATGCGGGCGCAGATCATCCGGGAGTCGGAGCAGGCGATGACGGCGCGCTTCGGCGGTCCGGATGGCATCTACCTGCCCCGCACGCAGCAACAGCTCACCGCGGTGATGAAGGAGATGAATGCCGGCGCGGGAGAAACCGTGTTGCGCATTCTCGAACAGGGCGATCCCGGCGCGATCCTGCGGTTCGGGATCGAGGACGATCTCGTCACGATCCTGCAGGACCCGATCACGTCGATGGCGTGCGATTGCGGCGCGTCGACCGCCACGCGCGTGCATCCGCGGTTTTACGGATCGTACCCGCGCGTGCTCGGCCGCTACGTGCGCGAGCAGAAGATCATGACGTGGGAACAGGCGATCCGGAAGTCGAGCTGGCTGCCGGCCGCGACCATCGGGATGACCGATCGCGGCCTCGTCGCCATCGGCATGGCCGCCGACATCACCGTGTTCGATCCGGAGACCGTGATCGATCGCGCCACCTATGAATCGCCGGCGCTGCCGTCGGAAGGCATCCGTTTTGTGCTGGTCAATGGCGCCCTCGCGCTCGGGGACGGCGTCGCCACCGGTGCGCGCCGGGGCCTGCCGCTGTTTCGCACCGCGAACATGCCGAGCCGGCCTACTAATGAGGGTCTGCGAACGCTCACGGCAAAAGGCACTGTGTCGGGACGTCGCGTCGCGATCAGCCTGACGCAGCGCGCCGGAGCCCGCGAGGCCACGGGCACCTTCACGATCGACGGGCTCGAGCCGATCAAGAAGTTCGGCATACTGCAAACCGCCAACGGGTGGGCGAGCTTCACCACCGCCGATTCGTCGATGCGCGCGATCGCGGTGACGATCGATCTGCACGATCCCTCGAACGCCGGGAACGCGGCGCTGGCGGTCAATGCCGACGGCGCGCCCCTGGTCCGCGGATCGTTGCCGCCGGCGGCTGTCAGGATTACCGGCCGATGAGCGACGCCGCCCGCCGCATCCTGCTCACGATCCTGCTCCTCGGCATTGCCGGGATCTCGATCGAGCTGTGGCTGATGGCGCACACCGAGGATCGCTATCAGCTGATTCCGTTGTGGCTGGCGGGCATCGCGATCGTGGCGTCGCTCCTGGTGGCGCGGCGGCCTTCGCCCGGGACCATCCGGCTGTTCCAGGCCGTGATGGTGTTGTTCCTGCTCAGCGGTGTGGTCGGGATGGCGCTGCACTTCCAGGTCAACATGGAATTCCAGCTC
>CAZEMI010000047.1:0-15144 GCA_964513235.1 uncultured Acidobacterium sp. | reverse complement strand
ACCGCCGCGGCTGTGAGCACGAGGTTGACGGTGGCCAGCGGCAACAGCACTTTCCAGCCGAACGACATCAACTGGTCGTAGCGGAAGCGTGGCAGCGTCCAGCGCAGCCACAGGTAGATGAACAACAGCACCGCGACCTTGATTACGAACCAGATCCAGCCGTATTCGGGCGGGATGAACGGCCCGTGCCAGCCGCCGAGATACAGGTTCACGGCCACGGCCGAGACCGTCACCATGTTGATGTACTCCGCCATGAAGAACATGGCGAAGCGCATCGAGCTGTATTCGGTGTGATACCCGGCGACCAGCTCCTGCTCCGCTTCCGGAAAATCGAACGGCGCGCGGTTGGTCTCGGCGATGCCGGCGCACGCGAACACGAAGAAGCCAATCAGCTGCGGGAAGATGTACCACTGCGGGATGAACCCGAACCAGTAGCCCTCCTGGTTGTTGACGATCTCCCTCAGCGACAGCGAGCCCGCCATCATCACCACGGTGGCCAGCGCCATCCCGAATGCGAGCTCGTAGCTGATCATCTGCGCCGAGCTGCGCAGGCCGCCGAGCAGCGAGTATTTCGAGTTGCTCGCCCACCCGGCGAGCACGATGCCGTAGACGCCCATCGAAGACACCGCGAAGATCACCAGCACGGCGACGTTGACGTCCGACACCTGCAGCGGCAGCTTCTCCGGCAGCCAGCCGAAGAAATCCGTCGGCGCACCAAAGGGTACGGGCGCAAACGCCAGGAACGCCGCCGTCACCGAAATGATCGGCGCCAGCGAGAACAGGAATGCGTCTGCCGCCTTCGGGCGCAATTCTTCCTTGAAGAACAGCTTGATGACGTCCGCGAACGGTTGCAGCAAGCCCTTCGGCCCGACGAGGGTCGGGCCGAAGCGCTGCTGCATGAACGCGGAAACCTTGCGCTCGGCGTAGACCATCGCCGCCGCCATGAGCTGCAACGCACCGAACACCGTGAGCACGACGCCGCCGTAGGCGATCTCGGTCCGGTACGTGTAGATAAAGTTGCTGATCGCACTGAACATCAGTGCGACTCCACCGGTGTTCGTGCGCGATAGGCGGCGGGCTTGGGCGGGTTGCCCTTGATGTAGGCCTCGAACTCGGGCTTGAACCACTTGAGGGTGGTCAGCACGGGCGTCGCCGCCGCATCACCAAATGCGCAGAGTGTCTTGCCGTTGATCTGGTCGGCCACGCTTTGCAGCAGCGGGATGTCCTTTTCCGTGGCCTCGCCTTCGGTGATGCGCCGCAGCAGGCGATACAGCCAGTCGGTGCCTTCGCGGCAGGGCGTGCACTTGCCGCACGACTCGTGTCGATAGAAGTGCAGGAGGTTCTCGGCAAGCCACACCATGTCGCAGGTCTCGTCGAGCACCATGATGGCCGCGGACCCCAGGAGCGATCCCGCGCGCTGCACGTCGTCGAAGCTCGCCGGAATGTCGATCTGATCCGGCATCAGGATCGGCACCGACGATCCGCCGGGAATCACCGCTTTGATCGTGTGGCCAGACAGCGGTCCGCCGGCGTAGTCGTAGATCAGCTCCTTGAGCGTGACCTTCATCGGCGCTTCGAACACGCCGGGGTTCCTCACCGCGCCGCTCACGCAGAACAGCTTCGGCCCGCCGTTCTTCTCGGGACCCTGGGCCGCGAACCACTCCGCGCCGCGGGTCATGATCAGCGGCACGTTGCAGAGCGTCTCGACGTTGTTCACCGCGGTCGGGCACTTCCAGGCACCCTCCGCCGCCGGGAACGGCGGCTTGAAGCGCGGCTGCGCGCGCTTGCCCTCGAGCGATTCGAGGAGCGCCGTTTCTTCGCCGGCTTCGTAGGCGCCGGCGCCGCGATGGAGGTAGATCTCACAGTCGAAGCCGGACCCGAGGATGTTCTTGCCGAGATAACCGGCCTTTCGCGCATCGTCGATCGCCTTCTGCATCGTCGGGAAGAAGTGATAGAACTCGCCGCGAATGTAGATGTAGGCGGCCTTCGAGCCGATCGCGTAGCAGCCGATCAGGCAGCCCTCCACCAGCGAGTGAGGGTTGCGCTCCATCAACAGGTGATCTTTGAAGGTGCCCGGCTCGCTCTCGTCGGCGTTGCAGACGATGAACTTCGGCTTCGGGGACTTCTTGTCGACGAACTGCCACTTGAGGCCGGTTGGGAATCCCGCGCCGCCGCGGCCGCGCAGGCCGGATTTCTTGACGTCTTCGATCACCGCCTCAGGGGTCATCGACAGCGCCTTCTTCAGGCCCTGGTAACCGTCCTGGTGCTTCAGGTAGTGATCGAGCTCAGCGCCGCCGGGCGTGAACGCGTACTGCGTCAGCACCGGCTCGTAATCCGGCATCGCCGTCGCTTTCGCGGGCGTGGTGGTCTTGCCCTTCGCGTCGCTGCGCCGCTCGACGCACAGGTGACAGCCGCTGAGCGCCGTCACGCCGTCGGTCTTGATCCGATCGACGAGGCCGCTGACCTGTTCCGGCTTGAGCGCCTCGTGCCAGTGCTCGTTATTCACCATCATCACCGGCGCGCGATCGCACGCGCCGAGGCATTCCATCTGCTGGATGGTGAACAGGCCCGTGGGATCGGTCTCGCCGACCTTGATGCCGAGCTTGTTCTGCAGCTCTTCGATGACGCGCTCGGCACCGGCGAGTGCGCACGACAACGTGGTGCAGACCTGCAGCATGTACTTCCCCACCGGTGCGCGGTGGAACATCACGTAGTACGACACCACGTCTTCCACTGCAGCGGTCGTGCAGCCAATCACCATCGCCAGATGACGGACGACGTTGTTGGTGATGTAGCCCTGCTGCTCCTGCGCGAGGTAGAGCGCGTGCAGCACCGCCGACATGCGGTGCTCGGGCGCATAGTGCGCGGCGAACTCCTCGAATTGCTGGCGGCGCCCGGGTGTGTAGGCGAACTCGGGGCCTTCCGGCAGGGTGGCCCGCATCGAGCGGTGCCAGTGGTCCGTGCCGTACGGCATCGTGGGATGAAAGCTCATCGATCCACGTCTCCCATGACGACGTCGAGAGAGCCGATCACCGCGATCACGTCCGCGATCATGCCTCCGACAATGAACTTGTGGAGCGCCTGGCACGCCATCAGGCTCGGCGCCCGCATGTGCACGCGCCACGGCCGGTTGGTGCCGTCCGACACGACGTAACACCCATGCTCGCCGCGCGGCCCTTCGACCGGCACGTAGGCATCACCGGCGGGCACCGTGAAGCCCTGCGAATAGATCAGGAAGTGCTGGATCAGCGCTTCCATTTCCATGTAGACCTGGTCCTTCGGCGGCGGCACCACGCGCTTGTCGTCGCACGCCCAGGCGCCGACCGGCGCAATGCGCTCGAGGGCCTGGTTGCAGATCTTGACGCTCTCGCGCATCTCGGCGACGCGGGTGAGATAGCGATCGTAGACGTCGCCGTTCGAGGCGCCGATCACGTCGAACTCGTAGGTGTCGTAGCCGATGTACGGGAAGGCGCGACGCACGTCGTAGTCGCCGCCCGCCGCGCGCGCGATCGGGCCGAACAGGCCCCACTTGCAGCAATCCTCGAACGAGATCACGCCGACGCCGCGCGTGCGGTCGAGCCAGATCGGGTTCTTGGTGATCAGCGTTTCGTACTCATCGAGCTTGCCCGGGAAGCGGTCGAGAAACGACTGGCAGGCGTCCTTGAAGCCGCGCGGGATGTCCTCGCGCAGGCCGCCAACGCGGATGAAGCTCGGGAAGAAGCGAAACCCGGCCATCAGCTCGTTGAGGTTCATGATCTGCTCGCGTTCGCGGAACGCGTAGAGCATGCCGGTGATGGCGCCGATCTCCAGCGCGTGGGTGCCGAACCACACCAGGTGGCTGCTGATCCGCTGCAGCTCGGCGATCAGCACGCGGATCGCGTTGACGCGCTCCGGCATCTTCTCGTCGAGTCCGAGGATCTTCTCCACCGACAGACAGAAGGCGAGGCTGTTGGACTGCGCGCCGAGGTAATCCATGCGCTCGACCAGCGGGATCACCTGCTGCCACCTTTTCTGCTCCGCGGTTTTTTCGATGCCGGTATGGAGGAAGCCGATCGTCGGCGACACCGACTTGACGGTTTCGCCATCGAGCTCCAGCACCAGCCGCAGCACGCCGTGCGTGCTGGGGTGCTGCGGCCCCATGTTGACCGTCATCGTTTCCGTGCGGACGTCAGCCATTGATCCTTGTCGATCCGGCTAAAGCCGGACACTACAGTGCAGGGTGGTGTCCGCCTTTAGGCGGATAACTCCTGCTCCACCAGCTCGCAAAACACGTGCAGCACGGTTGCATGTACCTCTTGCACGCGCGAGGTGCGCTCCTCGTTCACCGCGACATGGTGCGTCGCGATCGATCCGGCCGTGCCGCCGCGGCCCGTCAGCGCAATCGTGATCAACCCGCGCTCCTTGGCCACGGTCAGCCCGCGCAGCACGTTCGGCGAATTGCCGCTCGTGGTGATCCCGATCGCCACGTCACCCGGCCGGCCGAGCGCCCCGATCTGGCGCGCGAACACTTGATCGAAGCCGAAGTCGTTCGCCACCGCCGTGATCGCGCTCGTGTCGGTGGTCAGCGCGATCGCCGGCCAGGGCCGGCGCTCGCGCTCGTATTTGCCGACCAGCTCCGCGGCGAAGTGCTGCGCGTCGGCCGCGCTGCCGCCGTTGCCGAACGCAAACACCGTGCGGCCCTGCCGCAGTGCCGCCGCAATCACGCCCGCCGCGTCTGCCACCACCGCGGCGCTCTCGGTCATGCGCTCGTGCGCCGCGGCGGCATCTTTCAACGCGCGAACGACCAGCGCCGCTCGTAAGTCATCCGCCACGGGTTACGACTTTCTCCCACCGCGCTGGTAGCGGTCGCGCTCCATGCTCGCCTTGAACTCCTCTTCGGTGACCTGGAGCGGCATGTAGGTCTGCGCGTCCTTGCGGAGCTGCACCGGGTAGTCCTTGCGAAGCGGATACCCTTCCCAATCCTCGGGCATCAACAGCCGCCGCAGATCGGCGTGGCCGTCGAAGATGATCCCGAACAGATCGTAGACCTCGCGTTCAGGCCAGCCGGCGCCGGGATACAGCCCCGACAAGGTCTCGATCGACTGGTCGGCGTCGAGCTGCGCCTTCACGCGCACGCGCGCGCGCCGGTGCGGCGACACCAGGTGATACACCAGGTCGAACCGCGGCGTGCGATGCGGATGGAAGTCCACCGCGGTGACGTCCGAGAACGCGATGAACTCGAGGCCCGGCTGTTGCAGCGCGGCGCAGGTGGCCACCAGGTGCGCGCCCGACACGAGAATCGCCGGCGTCACGGCGGCGTCGGCCGAGACCAGCGCCTGGTACGTCGCACCGGGCACCGCCGGAGCGATCACGGCGATGATGTCTTCAGCGGTCATGCGATGCGGACTTTCGGCGTCTGATCGAGCCTGGAGGCGGCAATCTTCTTCTGCAGCTGCACGATGCCGTAGATCACGGCTTCCGGCCGCGGCGGGCAGCCGGGAATGTACACGTCGATCGGCACCACCTGGTCGCTGCCCTGCACGATGGCGTAGTTGTCGAACACGCCACCGCACGACGCGCAAGCGCCCATCGAGATCACCCACTTGGGCTCCGGCATCTGATCGTAGATGCGGCGCAGCGGCGGCGCCATCTTTCTCGACAGCCGGCCGGCGATGATCATCAGGTCCGACTGCCGCGGCGAGCCGCGGAACACCTCGGCGCCGAAGCGCGAGATGTCGTAGCGGCTCGAGGCCATCGACATCATCTCGATCGCGCAGCAGGCGAGGCCGAAGGTGACCGGCCAGATCGCCGAGCGGCGCGCCCACTGGATCACGAATTCGGCAGTGGTCGTGACGACGGGAATTTCGTAATCAGTTTCGAGTCCCATAACGGTATCTCTTGATGATGGCGGGTCCGGGCTTCGGCGGGTGGACGTAATCGGGGTCGTGTTCCGGTCCCCAATCCAGCACGCCCTTGCGCCAGATGTAGACGTATCCCACGACGAGGATCAGAAAGAAGACGACGATTTGAATCAGGCCCGGCCACGAGAGCTCGCGCATGGCGAGCGCCCACGGATACAGGAACGCGACTTCGATGTCGAACAGCAGGAAGATCATCGCGATCAAGTAGAACTTGACCGATTGACGCTCGCGCGCGTCGCCGACCGGCGGCATGCCGCATTCGTAGGCGGCGAGTTTTTCGGGCGTGGGATTGCGCGGGCCGAGGAAGCGGGACATGACCACGGAAACAATGCCGAAGCCAACCCCGATCACGCCTAACAGCAGGATTCCGCCCCAGCCGGTCATAGCCCCGTTCTAACGAAAAAGTATGTCACGCTTGTCTCGCCGAAGCGGCCGAATTCGCCTGCCGCGAAGGCGGACGCGCCGGATTTCAGGCCGCTTGTGAAGGATATCACACGCACTACCGGGGGTCCCCGCCGCGCGGACTTTGCGCGGTGGGGTCGTTACAATCTCTTCCGCATGCGCGTGTCCTGGGAACGGCCCGTCGTCGGCGCCGTGTTGGTCCTCTCGGTGATCACGCTGGGGCTGCAGGCATTCGCACTGCGGCCGCGGTTGTGGCCGGCGGGCTCAGGCCTGGCGCTGACGGGCGACACGGTCCTCGGCCCGCTCGCCGCGCCGCGTCCGGTGCCGGTGATTCGGCCGCCGGATGTCTCGAGCGTCGCCGGCCAGGCCGTGACCGTCGAGCGCGTCTTTCCGTACAGCCCGGCCGCGCGCGCCGGCGTCGTCGAAGGCGACCGCGTGCTGGGCATCGTCACGCCGTATCGCCGGATCGGGTTGGACAATGGCGTGCCGGGCGATCCTGCCGACGCGCTGCGCGTGTGGCGCGCCGTGCAGGCCGTCACGCTCGCCGACACGGTGCAGCTCGATGTCGTGGGCGCCGACAACGTGGCGCGCAGCGTGGGGATGGGGCAACCGCCGATCTGGGCCACCGACGATCGCGACGATCCGGACGCGCCGCGCAGTAACGTCGGCGCCGTGTGGTTCCGGCAGCACCTCGGGCCGCTCGCGCAGATGAGCGCGTTTCTCGCCGGCGCCACCGTGCTGATGCTGCTCGGCGCTTCCGGTACCACCGCGGCGTTGATGACGCTGGCGTTGATTGCCACCGCGGCGGCCAACGCCGGGCCGTTGCTGGGATCGCACACGGCGGTTCCCTACATCAGTCCGCTGATCTTGATCTTCAACTGGCTGATCACGCCGCTGTCGTTCCCGATCATCGGCCTCGCGGTGCTCTACTTCCCGTCCCGGGCGGAGATTCTCGATCGCCACCGGTGGATCATCCCCAGCGTGATCGCGGCCTCGGTGCCAATGCTCGTCATCAGCGCCGCCAGCGCCGCCTTTCTGTTCGGCTTCGACGGCGTCCTGCCGGCGCTGGCGTGGTTCGCGTCGCACGGCTGGACGTTCGAAGCCTCGTTCGCGCTCGCCCTCGCCGCCAACGTCCTGATCGTGGTCGAAGGCCTCAATCGGTATCGCGGGAACCTGGACGTCAACGAGCGGCGTCGCATCCAGATTGTCGTCGTCACCGGCGTGCCGGCGGTGTTTGCCTACGCGCTGAAAACCGGTATCCCGCTGCTGTTTGGATTGATCGGCCGGCCGATCCTGCTGCCGTGGCCGATCGAGGCGTTGCTGACGGCGATCGTGCTGCTGCCCGCGTTTGGCATCCCCTACGCCGTGGCCGTGCGTCACATGTTCAGCCCGCGCACCGTCCTGCGACGCAGCCTGCAGTACGCATTCGCGCGGAACACGTTGACGGCGCTGGTGGTGATCCCGGTGGTGGCGCTGGTGGCGTCACTGGTCCAGCAGCGCGACCAGTCGCTCGCGATGATCGTCACCGGACGGCCGCTGTTCTATCTCTTTTTCCTCGCGATGCTGGGTCTGGCGTTGAAGTATCGCGTCGCGGCGCAGCGGGGACTCGATCGACGTTTCTTTCGCGACGAGTACGACGCGCGCGAGATCCTGTTGTCGCTCGCGGGGCGGGTGCCATACGAAGCCGATCCGCGCGACCTCGTCGCGATGGTCGTCACCCAGATCGATTCGGCGCTCCACCCGGAGAACATCGCCGTGTTCGCCTCGGACTCGCCAACCGGCTCGAACCCGTCGGGCGCCTTCGCACCGGTGTCCACACTGCGCGTCGAGGCCACGGCCCTGCGAGCGGACAGCGGCGTGATCACGCTGCTGCGATGGTCCGACAAACCGCTCGAAGTATTCCTGGACGATGAGCAGTCGCCGGTGGCGCGGGTGCCGCCCGCGGATCGGCAGTGGCTGGCGGACATGAACGCCGCGCTGCTGGTGCCGATTTTTGCCGGCGGGAGCGACCCTCGGCCGTTCGTCGGCTTGATCGCGCTCGGCAAGAAGCGATCGGAAGAACCGTACACACCCGAAGATCGTGAATTGCTGCGCGGCATCGCGGTGCAGATGGGCGTGGCGCTCGACCTGTCGCGGCTGCGCCGGCAGGTCGGCACGCTGGTGCCCGCCGCCGGCGAAGCGAAGGCGGGCGGTACTCCGACCTTCACGCCGACGGTGATTCATGGCAGTGGCAGCGGATCGTCGGCGATGGCGGTCGGCGTGGTGGTTGACGGCAAGTACCGCGTCGACGCAGTGATCGGGCAAGGCGGCATGGGCGCGGTGTTTCGCGCGTGGGACCTGCGGCTCGAGCGCGCGGTGGCCATCAAGGTCGTGCGCGCGGACTTGTTATCCGATCCGGACTCGCGAGCGCGATTCAGGCGCGAATCGCAGATTGTGGCGCGCCTGCAGCATCCTTCGATCGTCACGGTGTTCGACTACGGCACGCTGCCCGATGGCGCCGCGTATCTGGTGATGGAGTTCGTGCCGGGCGAGGATCTGCGGCACCTGATGAAACGGGAGGGCCGGCTGACGCCGTCGCGGATGTCGGCGCTCCTGCAGGGCATTGCCGGCGGCGTCGAGTCGGCGCACAAGTCGGGCATCTTCCATCGCGATCTCAAACCGGAAAACATCCTGCTGCCGGAAAGCGGCACGGGACCGAAGGTGCTGGACTTCGGCGTCGCGAAACTGACGGACCAGTCGATGACGACCGATGGCGGCACGCTCACCGTCGGCGGCACGATTGTCGGGACGCCGGCGTACATGGCGCCGGAACAATTACGAGGGGATGCCGTGGATGGCCGCGCCGACGTGTTCAGCCTGGGCGTGATGGCCTACGAGATGATGATGGCGCGCCTGCCGTATGGCGGCGGATCGTTCATCGAGATCGGGATGAAGCAGGCCGCGGGGGAAAAGCAGGTGGAGTGCGGCGACATCCCGCCGGCGCTCGCCGGCGTGATTCGCCGGGCGATTGCCTACGAAAAAGACAGGCGCCCAGCGACACCGGTCGCGTTCGCCACCGACGTCACGGACGCTATTTCTTCTTAGACATTTCCGCGAGACGCCGCTCGATCTCGGCCACCGCCTGGCCGATTTGATCCTTGCGCGCCTGATGCGTCGTCACCTCGAGCTGGCGTTGCAGCTCGGTGCGCGCCAGGCGGAGCGATTCCACCTGCCTCGCGTGCTCGGGGTCGACCTTCGGCCCGCGGTCTTTGGCCACCTTGCGGGCTTCCTCGAGTTCGTCCATGCGCTCCTGCAAGCGCGCTTCAGCGTCGATCAGGCCTTCTCCAGCGTCACCCATGAATCGATTATTATAACAGTTGCGCCGCGCGCGCAATGTGCACAAGTGCACAGGCGGCGCGTGTGCGGCGGCGACCATTTCGTAATTAGATAGGGTGTGGGTCTGTTTCACCCCGCGGTCGACGAGTGGTTCCACGCTGTTTTTGCGGACGCAACGGCGCCGCAGAAGCGAGGCTGGCCGCCGATCGCCCGCGGCGAATCGACCTTGATCCTCGCGCCGACCGGGAGCGGCAAGACGCTCACCGCCTTTCTGTGGTCGCTCAACCGGCTGATGTTCGAGGCGGTGCCGGACAAAGGCGCGCGGTGCCGGGTTCTGTACATTTCGCCCCTCAAGGCGCTGGCGGTTGACGTGGAGCGCAACCTGCGCGCGCCGCTCGCGGGCATTTCACACGTGGCCGCCGGCCACGGCACGCTGTTTCACACACCGTCGATAGCCGTCCGGACCGGCGACACGCCGGCCGCCGAACGGGCGAAATTCCAGAAGGCGCCGGCCGACATCCTGATCACCACGCCGGAGTCGCTGTTTCTCCTGCTGACCTCGAACGCCCACGAGAGCCTGCGGTCGGTGGAGACGGTGATCATCGACGAGATCCACGCGCTGGTGTCGACCAAGCGGGGCGCGCACTTGGCGCTGTCGCTCGAACGGCTGGAACGGATCGTCCACAAGCCGCTGCAACGGATCGGACTCTCGGCGACGCAGCGGCCGCTCGACGAAGTGGCGCGGTACTTGGGTGGTGCTCAAAATGCGGTCACGACCCCTTCGACTCGTTCGACGCGCGCGAAGACGCGCACGTCGAACTCCCTCAGGGCGCGTGCCCCGAAAGCTGACTTCGCTGGATCTGTGCACGCGGAGTTCGAAGACGATCGCACGGTCAAGTACCGGCCGGTTACGATCGTCGACGCGAGCGCGCCCAAGAAGCTCGCGATCACCGTGCAGACGCCGGTGGAAGACATGGCGGCGATGGGAAAGCCCGTCCCCCCTTCGCGAGGGCTTCGGGGGGCAAGCGCGCAGCCGAGCGGGCCCGCGTCGCAGGGGCCGGTGGCGCAATCGATCTGGAGCTCGATTCATCCGAAGCTCGTCGAGCTCATCCGATCGCATCGCTCGACGCTGCTGTTCGTGAACAGCCGGCGCCTCGCGGAACGGCTGGCCGGGGCGCTCAACGAGACTGCCGGCGAGCCCCTGGTCCGCGCGCATCACGGATCGCTGGCGCGGGCCCAGCGCACCGAGATCGAAGATCTGCTGAAGGGCGGGCACCTGCGCGCGCTGGTGGCGACCTCGTCGCTCGAGCTCGGCATCGACATGGGCGCCATTGACCTGGTGATCCAGATCGAGGCGCCGCCCTCGGTGGCCAGCGGGCTGCAGCGCATCGGCCGCGCCGGCCACAGCATCGATCAGGTCAGCGAAGGCGTGATCTTTCCGAAGTATCGCGGCGACCTCGTGGCCTGTGCCGCCGTCACCGCGGCGATGCGGCAGGGGAAGGTCGAATCGTCCCGGTATCCGCGCAATCCACTCGACGTGCTCGCGCAGCAGCTCGTGGCCATGGCCGCGATGGAGCGATGGCCGGTTCACGATCTCTACAACACGGTTCGATCCGCGGCGCCGTTTGCCGAGTTGAGCCGGCCGATCTTCGATGGCGTGCTCGACATGTTGTCGGGGCGTTATCCCTCCGACGACTTCGCTGAGCTGCGGCCGCGCGTGACGTGGGATCGGGTGAACGGGACGGTGATCGCGCGGCAGGGCGCCAAGCGCGTGGCCATCGCCAATGCCGGCACCATTCCGGATCGCGGGTTGTTCGGCGTGTTTCTGTCGGGTGCGGACCAGGACAAGGCGCGCGTCGGCGAGCTCGATGAAGAGATGGTGTTCGAGGCGCGGGCGGGTGAAACGTTTCTGCTTGGCGCGTCGACGTGGCGGATCGATCAGATCACGCACGATCGCGTGCTGGTCTCCCCTGCCCCGGGCCAACCGGGCAAGATGCCGTTCTGGAAAGGTGAAGGACCGGGCCGCCCGGTGGAGCTGGGCCTGGCGATCGGCAAACTGGTGCGCGACCTGCGCAAGCAGGAACCGTCAGCGGCGCTGGCCAGGCTCCAGGCGGATCACGGACTCGACGCGCTCGCCAGCCGCAACCTGCTGAACTACCTCGACGACCAACACGCCGCCACCGGCGCCGTGCCCGACGATCGCACGATCCTCATCGAGCAGTCGCGCGACGACCTCGGCGACTGGCGGGTCGCCGTGATGACGCCGCTCGGCAGCCGGATCCATGCGCCGTGGGCGATGGCGGCCGCCGCGCGAATTCGCGACGAGGCCGGCATCGACGCCGACGTGATGTGGTCCGACGATGGGTTCGTGGTGAGGTATCCGGATGGCGAGCGTCCGCCGGATACGTCGCTGCTGATTCCGGATCCCGGCGAGATCGAGCAGCTGGTGGTGCGGCAGCTCGGGTCGACGGCCATGTTCGCGGCGCGGTTTCGCGAAGCGGCCGGCCGCGCGCTGCTGCTGCCGCGGCGCCGGCCCGGCGCCCGCGCGCCGCTGTGGCAACTGCGCAAACGCGCGTCGGATCTGCTGGCGGTCGCGGCTCGCTACGGATCGTTTCCGATCATTCTCGAAACGTATCGCGAATGCCTGCGCGACATTTTCGATCTGCCGGCGCTGACCGACATCCTCACGCGGATCCGCAGCCGGACGATTCGTGTCGTGGCGGTCGAATCGCGGACGCCGTCCCCATTCTCGTCATCGTTGCTGTTCGGTTATGTCGCGAATTACCTGTATGACGGCGACGCGCCACTCGCGGAACGGCGCGCGCAGGCGCTCTCGGTCGATCAGTCGCAATTACGGGATCTGATCGGCGATACCGAGCTGCGCGATCTGCTCGATGACGCGGTGCTCGAGACCGTGGAGAGCGAATTGCAGCATCTGCCGGCGCGGTTCCAGGCGCGCTCGATCGACGCGATCCACGATCTGTTATTGCGCCTCGGCGATCTGTCGCGCGCGGACATCGATGCGCGCAGCGACAGCGGTGTCGCCGGGCCCGCGATCGACGAGCTGGTCAAGACGCGCCGGGGGTTGAGCGTGCGAATCGCCGGGGAGCCGCGCGTGATTGCGGTGGAGGACGCGGCTCGCTACCGCGATGCGATCGGTGTGCCGTTGCCGACGGGCCTGCCCGACACGCTGCTCGAGCCGGTGGCGGATCCGATCACCGATCTGGTGCGGCGTTACGGCCGCACGCATGGACCGTTCACGAGCCAGGACGTGGCGGCGCGCCTGGGATTGGGCATCGCGGTGGTCGAGGCCGCGCTGGCGCGGCTGCTCGCGTCCGGCCGGGTGGTGGAGGGTGAATTCCGTCCCGGCGGGCGCGGCCGCGAGTGGTGCGATGCCGAGGTGTTGCGCACGGTGCGCCAGCGATCGCTGGCGCGACTGCGGCAGGAGGTGGAGCCGGTTGATGCGACCGCGCTGGGCCGCTTCCTGGTGCACTGGCATGGGCTGGCGCGTCAGCGCCACGGCCTCGACGGCCTGCTCGATGTGATCGAGCAGCTCCAGGGCGTGCCGATGGCAGCGTCGGTGCTCGACGCCGAGGTGCTCGCCGCGCGCGTGCATCAGTACTCACCCGCGATGCTCGATACGCTGTTGGCCGCCGGCGAGGTGACGTGGGTCGGCGTGGAGCCGCTCGGCGAGCGGGACGGCCGCGTGGCGTTGTATCTGACGGATCACGTCTCGACGCTGCTGGCGCCGGACGCGCTCGGCGGCACGCGCACCGAGGGCCTCGCCGGCCGTGACGCGCTGCTGGTTGCGCACCTCCAGCGTCACGGTGCGTCGTTCTTCGGCCCACTGCACGATGCCACCGGCGGCGGCTTTCCGCAGGAAACGGTCGATGCGATTTGGGATCTGGTCTGGAAGGGCCTGCTCACCAACGACACGCTGCATGCGCTGCGCGCGTATGCGGCGCCGCCCGAGCGGACCCGGCGGCCCCAGCGCAACGGGACGTTCCGGTCGCGGCGACTGATTCCACAGTCGGCCGAGGGTCGCTGGACGCTGGTGGCCCCTGCCGCGGCGTCGCCCACGGCGTGGGCCACGGCCATGGCGCATCAGCTGTTGGCAAGGCACGGCGTGGTCACGCGCGATGTGACCTCGATCGAGCAGTTGCCCGGCGGATTCGCCGCGTTGTATCCGGTGTTGCGCCGGCTCGAGGAGACCGGACGCATCCGCCGTGGCTATTTCGTGGCCGGTCTCGGCGCCGCCCAGTTCGCGCAGCCGGGCGCGATCGATCTGTTGCGTGACGCGCGCGAGCAACGCGAGGAGACCATCACGGTGACGATTTCGGCCACCGACCCGGCGAATCCTTGTGGCCTGTTGATTCCCTGGCCCCTTCGACTCGACGAGGACACCCGCGGGGCCACGCGATCTGCCGGTGCGCGCGTCGTGATCGTCAATGGCCGGCTGGCGGCGTGGATCGGCCGTGGCGATCGCCAGCTGATCGTCGCGCTGCCGGATGACGAGCCCGAGCGCTCGCAGATTGGCCGCGCCCTCGCGCGTGAGCTCTGCGCCATCGCGCAACGCGCGCCTGACGGGCGGCGCGGCTGGTTGATCGAAGAGATCAACGGCGAGCCGGCGACCCGGCATTCGTCACGTCAGTTCTTCATCGAGGCCGGCTTCGCGGCCACGGCGATGGGGCTGCAGTTGCGGCCGATGAACCACAGTCAGCAGTCGACAGTCGGCAGTTAAGAGTTTTCAGTCAGCAGTTTGCAGTTCAGTCTACAGTCGGCAGTTGACCTACAGTCGGCAGTTGACGACGTTTCTCAACCGGAAGTGCGATCGTACGTGAAGCCGGCACGGGCGGTGAGACGCGCAGTGCTCGTTCGGTCACAGAAACAGGCCCGCCTCCGCGTCGCGAACTTCTTGCGACGCTACGGCGCGGCATCCTGCCCCTACATTCATGTGAAGGATGGCGGACCCACGCTTCAACAGTTGGAACCCTATCAGCAGCTGGCTCCATGGCGTGGACGAGCTTCGACGCGCTACTCAATCCTGAGCGCCCGCAGAGGATCGGCGTTGCTCGCCCTCAACGCCGGCACCACACTCGCAACACCGAGAGCCCCCACTGTAAGCTGCGGATGCGCGCGTGCGCGCGGTCCGGTTGCGTGGATAACAGGTCAGCTTTTACGAGGTCGAGGAGCGTTGTCGCCTGTTGCAGCGTCGCGCCGGGCGCGAGCCGAGCCAGCATGAGGTAATTCACCGAGTTGTCCTGACTCGCCAGTCGGAGAGGCGTCCAGACGTCAGCGGCCGGAATGGAGCGGAACCCCTGAGGCATCACGCCGACGACTTCATGCGGGGTGCCGCCGAGCGCAACAACCAGACCGATGGCGTCGGGCGGTCAAGAAAAATCGGTTCAGACCGCCTTCCGGAATGGGGTGACGCCTTGCGTCCGCGGTCCGGCTCGGCTAGCATATGTACGGCATATGCCTGTCACCGCTGGAGGTCGTATGGATTCGGAACGTCACGTGCGTCTCT
>CAZEMI010000046.1:0-8392 GCA_964513235.1 uncultured Acidobacterium sp. | reverse complement strand
GGCGATGTCATGCGTCATGTCCATTGAAGCCGTGTTTCTCGACGCGGGCGGCGTGCTGTGCCACCCGTCGTGGACGCGCGTCGCCGATGCGCTGGTGCGTCACGGTGCGGCCGTCACGTCGGCGGCGCTCGCCGCCGCGGAGCAGAAGGCGACCTACGACATCGACAAGGCGTCGGTGATTGGGTCCACCGACGATCGCGCGCGCGGCTGGCTGTACTTCAACCTCGTGCTGCACCACGCCGGCGTCCCGCAGAGCCACGCCACCGACGCGGCGCTCGTCGAGCTGCGTGAATACCATCGTCAGGACAACCTGTGGGAGCACGTCGAGGCCGATGTGGTGCCGGCGCTCGCGGCCCTGCGCCAACGCGGCATGAAGCTGGTGGTCGTCTCGAACGCCAACGGCCGGCTGAAACACCTGTTCGACCGTGTCGATCTCACGAAATGGTTCGATCACGTGCTCGATTCGCACGATTGGGGCGTCGAGAAACCCGATCCGCGGCTGTTCCAGCTGGCGCTCGAGCAATCACACGCCGAGGCGTCGCGCACCGTCCACGTCGGCGACCTGTATCACGTGGACGTGGTCGGCGCCCGCCAGGCCGGACTGCGCGAAGGGGTGCTGTTCGATAAGGCGGGGCTCTACGACGGTGTCGACTGCCCGCGCGTGGCGTCGCTCGCGGCACTGGTCGAGTGGATCGACAAGCCGAGCGGAAACCAGACGCGGAACCGCGTCCCCTGACCCTCTTGTGACGTGACGCGCAGCGCCGCACGATGGCCGCGCACGATGCCGCGCACCGCAGCCATGCCGAGGCCGCGACCGGTGTCCTTGGTCGAGAAGAACGGTTCGAACATCCGCGCCAGCGTCTGCTCGCTCATGCCCACGCCGTTGTCGACCACGTCGATGAACACGTAGTCGCCTTCCTGCAGCTGATCCCCGAAGGTCATCTGCTTCAACATTGCCTGGTCGAGCGTTTCGCGTCCGGTCTCGACGGTGATCACGCCGTGATCGTCGTCGACCGCTTCGGCGGCGTTGACGATCAAGTTGAGGATGATCTGCCGGATCTGGGTGGGGTCGGTCTCGACCAGCGGCAGCGGTCCGGGACTGTGGTAGGTCAAGGTGCAGTGGCGGGCGACCGACGCGGCCAGCAGATCCACCATTTCTTTCACCAGCGCATCGAGCTCGACGTGTTCGGCCACCACGCGCCCGCCGCCGGAATAGGCGAGCATCTTCGACACGAGATCGGCGGCACGCTGCGCGCCGATGACAATCGCCTCGGCGGCGCGGCGCTGTTCGGAATCCGGCTCCGACATGATCGCGATGAGATCCGCGTTGCCGAGAATGCCGGTGAGCAGGTTGTTGAAGTCGTGGGCCATCCCGCCGGCGAGCACCATCAGGCTCTCGCTTTTTTGCTGTTCCTGGACGCGGTGCTCGAAGGCGTATCGTTCCGCCTCGTTGTGGCGGCGATTCGAGATGTCGTGGATCGTCACCAGCCAGCCGACGAAGCGACGCTGTGAGTCGCGAACCGGGGAGACCTTGACCTCGAAATACCGCGGCCCCGGCTCCGTTTTGACGATCGCCGGCTGGCCCGGCGCGTTGGCCCGGTCCTCGGCGATCGCTTCATTCCACCACGCCACCACTTCTTCCACGGGCTGGCCGAAGCTGCTCATCGTGAGGCCGGTGTACCGCTCGGCGGCGGCATTCAGATCGACGATGCGGCGCTCGGCGTCGAGCACCAGCACGCCGTCGTCCATGCTGTCCACCACCATGTCTCGCGCGACGGGCACGAGGCCGAACAGGCGGTGGCGATAGATGCCCCAGGTCAAGCACGCACCAGAGACGGCAAATGCCAGCGGCGTGGGATCGAGGCCGGCCGGCAACGCGCGCATGAGATAGAGGAGATTGCCGGCCCAGGGCACGATCGCGCCGGCAATGATCAGCGCGGTTTGCGGGCGATACGCCGGAGGGAAACGGCGCAGGCCGCGAACGAGGGTCAGCGTCCCGATCAGCACGAGCAGGTAGCTGTAGCCGGCGTTAACCCAGTACCACGGACCAGCCCGGTACTCGAGCCGCGGACCGGCCGGCGACGGCACTTCCGCGATCGACGACCAGTAGAAATAGTGCTGCTCGTTGGTGGCGGCAAGGACGAGCGTGATGACCGGCACGAGCCAGAGAGCCGCGCGCAATAGCCGATCGCGCGTCCAGCCCAGCCGGCTGTATTCAGTGGTGAACAGCAGCCACAGCACCCCAACCGGCGCCACACCGAGGTACTGGATCTTCGCGATCACGACCCTGACCCCGCGATCGTCGATCAGCGTGTGGAGCGCGCTCGTGAAGCTCCACAGGGCGACCGCCAGCATCATCCAGCCAAAGGCCGCACCGCCCGGGACGCCGCGGCGGGTTCGCGCGATGATCGCCGCCCAAATCGAGAGCGCCGCCGAGGCTAAGAGCGCCGCCGCGTGCACAGTTGTTGGCCAAATCACGTGAAATCTCATTATCCGTGCAAAGCCTGCCCCGCCGGAGCCGCGAGGCGAAGGCGGGACGCGGCTGAGCTAAGTTGCCCGGCCATTCTGGTAGACTCGAACATGCTGTAGGAGAAGGCCGCCCAGGGCGGCTTTCGGTGGTTCAGGGCCTTGGGTCTCGCGACAGTCCCTCAGGTAGTCCCAGTTTCATCAGCCTTCAGCGAGACGAGGAGCAGACGATGGGTCGGAAGTTGTACGTGGGAAATCTTCCCTACACGGCGGCGGAGCAGGATCTTCAGGAATTGTTCGAGCGCGTGGCGCCGGTGGAATCGGTCACGGTGATGCGCGACATGGCGACTGGACGCGCCCGAGGCTTTGGCTTTGTTGAGATGGCCACCGACGAAGGCGCCCAGAAGGCGATCACCGAGCTGCATGAATCACAGCTGGGCGGACGCACGCTGACCGTGAACGAAGCGCGGCCCAAAGAACCGCGTGGTCCCGGCGGTGGTGGCGGCTTCGGCGGCAACCGTGGTGGCGGCGGCGGGTTCGGCGGCAACCGTGGCGGTGGCGGTGGCGGCGGTGGACGCCGGGAGCCGCGCTGGTAACCGCAGGTTCACGCTGAATGGCCACACGAGGACCACTCGGAAGAGGAAAACGCGAACGCGAACGGGCGCGGGCTGAAAAGCAGAAGCAGAAGGCCGTGCGCCGCGAGGAAACCAAACAGCGGCGCAACGAGACCACGCCCCGACAGCCTGGTGAAGATCCCGACATCGCCGGAATCGTGCCTGGCCCACAACCCAATCCGTGGCTTGATGATCTCGAAGGTGAGCCGGCGGAAGAGCAGGAAGAAAAGTAGAGAAGGCCAGGAGACACTCCCGGCCTTTCTTATTTGAGCTTTGCGCCCGTGAGCTGCGCGACGGCACTTAGCGTCGTCTGCGCGGCATTCAATCCCAGTCGAAAATCCTTGTCCGAGAACGTCGCGAAGACGTCGATCGGCTGATGCCACGTGGGGTTCCAACCCGCGCCGGTGTGCATGCCCCGCTCGTTCTCGCGCAGGCTGATCGCCGGAACGATGTCCATGAAGGGCGTCGAGTCGGTGTTAGTCATGTGCGGGCCCACCGCAGCCGGGTAGTCGGTGGCGTACTTTTCGTTGGCCTCGCGGAACAAGAACGCCAGCTTCATCGCCTCGTCGGCGCGCTTGGCCGTGGACTGGAACTCGATGTTGACGTCAGCCTCAGGCCGCTGCTCGGGATTCCAGGTCCCGTCGGGGCGCGGCATACCGTGATCCCACATCATCATGTCGTGCTGGATCATGCCGAGCCATCGCGGTTCGGGATAGCGCCCTGAGCCCGGCGGGTTTTCCTTGCCCCGCAGCTCGGCGCGCTGGGCGACATAGGCGCGCGCGCCGTTCAGCCCCGTCTCCTCGTTGTTCCAGAGTGCGAAACGAATCGAGACGTCGGTCACCACGCCGGGCGAGTTGAAGACGCGGGCCAGCTCCATCACGAGTGCCGTCCCCGATCCGTTGTCGTTCGCGGCCTCGCCCCAGCCATGTCCGTCCATGTGCGCGCCGACGATGTACATCTCGTCGGGCCGGGTGGTCCCGACCTTGGTGCAGTAGACCTGCTCGCGGGCTCCCGGTGTCGTCGGCTCGCGATTGAGCTCGCGCAGCTTTGCATCCGGCTGCGCGTTGGGATCGTTGTTGACGCCGGTCCGCCGCGTGACCCCGCGATAGCGCGAGCCGCCCGGTCCGGATCGCAGCTCACCGCTCGCAATCACCGGATTCGGCGGTTTCTGCCCACCCCCGCCGCCGCCCCCACCGCGCTTGGTCGGCGGCGCCGGGTTGTACTCATACTTCAATCGCTCGGTCGGACAGCCATAGCTTTTGAGCTGCGCCTCGATCCAATCGACGGCCTTGCGATTGCGCTCGGTACCTTGCCGGCGGTCGCCAAACTGGGTCAGGCCCTTGACCGTCGCCTTGTATTTTTCGAGATCCAGCCGTCCCACCAAGGTCCGGACCGGATCGTTGGCTGCGGCGGCCGGTGCGGCCGGTTGCTGGGCGTGAATCGTGGCCGTGGCCAATACGGCAACGAGTAAGCTCATTCGGAAGAACATCATGCGAACCCCACCTTTGGAACGTTTGGAACGTTTGGAACGTTTGGAACCCTTGGAACCCTTTTGGAACCCTTGGATCGGCGTGAAGTTTGACATGTCAGGCCCATCTCTAGCAAAGTGCCTAAACTAAGGTCCGTCCCCTAGATGCGCATCCATCTCATCAATCCAAGCGACGTTGCTTTCGGAGCCGCGGTGATTACCCCGCGGTGGCTTTATGTGCTGGCCGCGGCCACCCCCACGCGGCTGGGCGATCCCCAGGTGATCGACGAAACGCTCGAGCAGATCGACATCAATAGCGTGTCGCCTGGCGACGTGATCGGGATCGGCATCCATACGCTCAACGCCCTGCGCGGCTACGAAGTCGGGCGCGCGGCACGCGAGCGCGGCGCCTACGTCGTCTACGGCGGCATTCACGCGAGCCTGTTCCCTGACGAGCCGTTCGAGCACGGCGGCGCGCATGTCGTGGTCAAGGGCGACGGCGATCGCGTCTGGCCCGCGGTGATCGCCGACTGTGAGACCGGCCAGCCGCAGAAACTCTACGACGGTGGCAAGATCGAGGGCGCCACGATGCTGCAGGCGCGATGGGACCTGCTGCCGCGCGACAAGTACATGATCGCGTCGGTGCAGACCGTGCGCGGCTGCCCCAAGCATTGTTCGTTCTGTTCGGTGTGGCGCACCGACGGCCAGAAGCCGCGCGTCCGCGAGTCGGATGCGGTGGTCGAGGAGCTCGTGCAGCTGCGGCGCCTGGGCTTCCGCTTCATCGCGCTCGCCGACGACAATTTCTACCCGGTGACGCTCGAAGATCTGCGCATGGCGGATCGGCGCGCGGACAAGAGCACCTACCAGCGCCTCAAGGCCATCCGCGACGAGCGGTTCGAGCTGATGGAGCAGATGTCGAAGCTGCCCTCGGACATGAACTTCTTCACGCAGATCACCATGGAAGCCGCCGAGGATCCGGAATACCTCGACGCCATGCGCAAGGCCCGCATTCGCGGCGCGCTGGTCGGCATCGAATCGGTGACGCCGGAGGGCCTCAAGGACGTCTATAAGGACTTCAACCTCGCCGGCGACGCCCTCGCCGAGCGCCTGCAGGAATTCAAGAAGCGCGGCGTGCACGTGCTCGGCTCGTTCATCTTCGGGCTGCCGAGCGACAAGCCGGCCACGTTCGATGCCACCGCGGTGCTGGCGCAGCAGGCGAATATCACGCTCGCGCAGTTCGTGATGCTCACGCCGTTCCCTGGCACGCTCGACTTCCAGCGCTGGGAGGCGTCGGTCGACGGCAACGCGGAGAAAATCGGCGGCGTGCCGGTGACGCGCCACTGGCTGATTCCGAAACACCTGCGCCCCAAGGTCTACACGCCGCACCCGATCATGTCGGCCGACGAGATTCGCAGACGTACGCAGGGCGTGTGGGACGAGTTCTACCGGCTGCCGCTCGTCTGGCAGCGCGCCAAGTGCGTGAAGTCGCTGAAGTCGCGGATCGCCTTCGTGATGATCTCGAAGCTCTACCGGCAGATGTACGCCAACACCGGCATTTCGACCGACAGCGCCCGCTCGAACCAGGCGCATCGCATGACCCGGCTGATCGCCAGGCCGCTGGCCAAGATGTTCGCCGGCCGCCCGATGCCGGATCTGCAGTTGCCGGCGTAGGGGGTCCTGGGTCTTGGGTCTTGGGTCTTGGGTCTTGGGTCCTGAAATCCCAAGTCCCAAGCCCCAAGCCCCAAGTCCCAAGTCCCAAGTCCCAAGCCCCAAGTCCCAAGTCCCAAGCCCCAAGTCCCATGCCCCAAGTCCCAAAGTTACTTGAGCGCCGATTGCCAGTTCAGAACAACCGTAAACGGTGTGGGCGCGCCTTGGGAGGCCGGCAAGGCGAAGAGAAAGCGTTGTCCGTCTGCGGCAACGGCCCACTGCTCTGAGATGCCGGGTGCGTCGAACAAGGGAACCGGCTCGCCGATGCGATCGCCGCCGATCGGCACCGCGATGATGCGGCCCGCCGAGGATTGGTAGAACAACTCCCGGCTGTCGCGGCGCCATCGCGGCGCCGTGGCGCCGCCGCGGGACACGAGCGTGGCGTTCCCCGCCGTGGCCGTGGACGCGTCCCATGGCGCGATGAACACCTCATCAACGCCCGACTCGTTGGACACGTACGCGATCCAGCGGCTGTCGGGCGAAATCGACGCCAGTCCTTCATTGAATGCCTGCCCCAGGACGATCGATGGCGTCGCGTTGCCGCTCATCGGCACGCGCCACACATCGTCGCGGGTGTTGCCGCCGCGGTTTTCAGCTTCGAACAGCACGAAGCGGCCATCCGGCGTCGCATGCAGAGAGGTCAAAAGCGAGTTGATGCGAAACGGCATCGACGGCAGCTGCGAGACCAGCGCCGACCGCGCCGTGCCTGAGATCGGCTGCTGCCAGATGCTGCCGCCGTCGTGGCCGGTCACGTAGATCACCGAGGCGCCGTCGGCCGACCACGCCGGCACGGATTCCGGCAACGGATCCGTCGTGAAACGCGTGGTCGTGCTGCGTTGAAGATCCACGATCCAGATATCCGCGTCCGCGCGATTCAATCGATTCTCGCGCACCACCGCGACGCGGGTGCCGTCGGGCGACAAGGCCAGGCCGGCGTATTCCCCGGGTTCACCCACCGTCGCCAGACGCCGACCGGATCGATCGAGCCACCCCAATTGCGACTCCTGGGTGGTCGTGCGATACACCAGCGTGGCCTGCGACAGGCGAAAGTTCGCGCCGTCACGGAAGGTGCCGATCCCCTTGGCGATTTCGTACGGTTCCCCGATGACCACGCCACGCTGGACGTCGAAATTCGCGACCATCAGCGCGCCGTCGCGAAGGAACGCGAGGCGGCCCGATCCGTCGGGGGCGGTGATGAACTCGGCGCCGAAGTTGGTGGCGAGCAACCGTTGGTTGCTTTGCTGGTCGGGAGCACGGCGTGAGTCGGCCAGATAGAGACCTGTCTGCGCCGGGTTTGAACGCCATACGCGCAGATAGATGAGGCGCTGATTGTCCGGCAGGAACATCGGGAGCAAATGAACCTCGCTTGGATCGTCCGAGACCTTCGCGGTCACCGGCGACGGCTCGCCCCCGCCCGCCGGACACTGCAACAGTCCGCCGCCGACGTTACCGACGACGATCGTGCCGGCGGCACTCCACGCCCCACCCACCGCCACTGAGGGAACTCTGCAAATCACCTGCGGCACGCCACCGGTGCTCTCCACGCGCTTGATCGCGCCGGCCGCGTAGAACGCAATCGACCGGCCATCGGGCGAGAACCACAGCGTGGAATTGGTGGCGACCTCGTTCTCGGTGCCGATCAGCGGCCGCGTTTCCAGATCGTCGAGCGTCCGCGACCAGATTCTGAGAATACCGTCGGCTCCGGTTCCGGTGAAGACGAGCCGACGCCCGTCGGGTGACAGCGCGAAGGCCTGTGATTCGTTCACACGGATCGACGCGGGCACTTCAAACCGCACCGGCGCGGGCGGCGGGGACGCTTCGCGACGGGGCCACATCGCGGCAGTGCCGGCGGCAACGATGACGAGGATGCCGGCGGCAGCGAGCGCCAGACGTGTCGATGATTGCGGGCGCGGCGCCTCGACGGGCGTCTCCAGCGCCAGATCCAAGTCGCCCACATCCCGTAAACGCCGTTTCGGATCCTTCTCCAGACACCGCATGATCAAGCGGCGGACGCCCGGCGGCGTCGAGGCGGGCAGCGCCTGCCACTCGGGCTCGGTCCCGACAATTCGCGCGATCGTGTCCGTACGCGTTTCGCCGTGAAAGGGCGAACGCGCGGTCAGCATCTCGTAGAGCAGGC
>CAZEMI010000045.1:0-13054 GCA_964513235.1 uncultured Acidobacterium sp. | reverse complement strand
TGGGTGCTCAGGCCGACCGCATCCTCGCGCGCGCGCACCAGATCGCGCAGCGCTTCGTCGTCCCCTGTTGGAATGTAGATCGCGGTGAGTTCGCCGGCCCGATGCAACCGCGCCAGGGCGTCGCCATCGCGCCGGTCGGTCTTGATCCGATCGCCGCTGCGCTTGGGCATGCTCGAGGGATTGACGACGACGCAGTCCTCTCCTTGGGCTGTGAGGGAGCGATGGATCCCAAACCCGCAGGGGCCGGCTTCGTACACGAAGCGCAATCGACGAGTGGCGCAGCGCCTTCACCACCTTCGCCAGTGCCTCCAGGTCGCCGGCGATCCCGCCGTAGTGGCGGACCTCGCCGTCGCGCCCCTCCTCCGCGAGCGAGATGTCGATCGATTCCTTATGGACATCCAACCCCACGAACATGCTACGTTTCGCCATGGCCTGCCTCCTTGGGTGTGTGGCTCGGCGCGACACCTTCATCAGCTCCGCGCAACCCACGATAACCATGTGGGGCAGGTCTCTCGATTTAGAATCTGACAGCCATACTGTCTAGGCCGCGAGTATGGCGCAGCCGAATCGGGCGCAAGCCATGGTCAGGTTCTCGAGGGAGGTTGCAGTGGACTTCAAGGTTTTCGGGCCCTACCGCATCCGTCGCGATGGCAAGCTCATCTCGAAATCCCGAGAACATCTGCGTGCCTTCTGGTCGGAGATTGAGGTGGAGGCCGAAGGCTTGCCGGATGCCTGCGGATGCTATGTCTTCTCAATTCGAAGGCGCGCTTGGTACGTGGGGATGGCGGAAAAGCAATCATTCTGTCAAGAGTGCTTTGCCCTTCACAAGCTGACTCAGTACAACTATTCCCTGCAGCGGGTTTCCGGGGAACCGCAACTACACCTGTTAGCCAAGCTTACGCCCACTGGCCGATTTGTCTCGCCTGGTGCCAACGGGCACCGAGACATTCAGTTCCTTGAAACCCTACTTATCGGAATGGCGCTCAACCAGAACGAGCATCTTCAGAACGTCCGGGGGACGAAGTTCCTACGAGAAATGAGAGTTCCTGGCATCCTTCGGACGGCTCGCGGGGAGGGCCGTCTTGCCCCAGTGAGATCTCTGCGCGATGCCCTAGGCATGAGCGGCCCTACGAGAAAAACCGTAGTCGACGTAAGTGCACCAACAACGAGCGAACAGGCCGCGAACGAGAGCGCCACTCCAGAAGTGTGACGCGGCCCAACAAGCGCATGCAGCCGGCGGCGCCGAATGCTGTGCGGCTCGAGCGCGGCCTGTGCTAACAGCTAGAAGGACTGCCGCGCCTGCGCCGCTGATCGGCGCCGCGCCTGACGAACAGGACTGACCCGCGGCGCGTGCATTTCGCGCCGCCGGGTCCAGTCCGTGTTAGGCAGCACCCTTCGAGCGGCTCGCCCAACGGACCGTCGGCCGACGACCAGAAGCCGCGCAGTCGCGCAAGTACGAGTTGATTAGTGTCTGGTAGCCCATCCCGGTCTCAGCGGCCAATCGCTTGAAATATGCGATAGTCGGCTCATCGAGACGAATGGTCACCGCCCGTTTCAATCGCTGAGCATACGGGTTTGGCCTCGCTTTGCTGAAGTCGTATTCCTTTCTCATCGTCCAGTCCCTTTGTTATAGCCGGCCCGCTCGGTCGGCGTCGCCTTGCGAGCTGAGATGAGCCGAATCTGCTCAGCCTTGTCCTGGTACGCATGCACCACCACCAGGATCCGCAACGTCGCGCTCAGGCCCGGCAGAATGAACCGATCTTCGGTGTCGGAATGGTCCGGATCGTCAAGCAACAATGCCTTCTCGTCGGAGAAGGCGGTCTGCGCCTCGTCAAATGAGACACCGTGTTTCTTGGCGTTCGCCTTCGCCTTGTCGGGATCCCAGGTGAAACGCAACTCGGCCATACCGGCAACTCTCAGTATGCACGATGTATTTACGTGAGGCAACCTGAGTAATTGCCTGCCATATCAACGGTTTGCGCATTGGGCCGACAAGACCAGTAGCTCTCAACAAGATGGGACTATGGCGGGGGATGACAACGCCGTGTCAGCGCCCGCAAGCCGAGGTAGTGACTTGGAGCGCATTGTGTCGTTCTGGTCCGACGACGCGATAGTCAATCCTCCTGGAAGCATCGGACAACTGGAAGCAATCGTGTCACGTATTCTGACGACGGTGGGAACCTAGTCACGGTACAATCACAGCCAAATCCCGACCAAATCGCGGCTATCGTGCTGAAAGGAGCACCCATGAAGCGGCAGTTGCTCATCGTCGTACTGGCGCTGGCCACTCCGTGCCTCGCCGTTGCCCAGACGACCACCGCGCCGCCTGCGAAGGCCGCCACCGCGTCCAAACCGAAGGTCGCGCCGGTCCCATACGGCTCGAACCCGGCTGCCGGCAAGACCTTGGTCCACGACGGCGTGACCCTGTACTACGAGGTGTACGGCCAGGGCGAACCGCTCCTGATCATCCACGGCAACGGCGGCAGCATCGGCACCATGGCCGCCCAGATCGCGTTCTTCCGCTCGCGCTACCGCGTGATCGCGATGGACAGCCGCGATCAGGGCAAGTCGGGCGACAGCCCCGGCAAGATCACCTATGAGAAGATGACCGACGACCTTGCGGCGCTCCTCGATCACCTGAAGACGGGGCCGGTGGACGTGCTCGGCTGGAGCGACGGAGGCATCGAGGCGCTGCTGCTCGGCATCCGGCATCCCGCGAAGGTGAAGAAGATTGCGGCCATGGCGGCCAACCTGAACCCGAGCACGGATGCCGTCTATCCGGAAACGTGGGCGATGGCGAGGTCGATGATCGACGCCATCCCGGCAGCGGAGAAGGACACGCCCCCGGGCCGGCGCGCCATCAAGGTGACATCGATGATGTTCGAGGAGCCGAACATCACCCAGTCGGCGCTCCAGGCCATCACCGCTCCCACGCTCGTGCTCGCGGGCGACCACGATCTGATCCGCGACGAGCACACGCTCGACATCTTCCATCACGTGCCGAACAGTCAGCTCGCCATTTTTCCGAACGCCACGCACATGGTGCCGTACGACGACTCCGCGCTCTTCAACGCGACAGTGGAGCGCTTCTTCCGGGCGCCGTTCGTCAAGAAGGACCGGATCAAAGACTTCCTCGCGTCCTACGAATCGCTGACGGTGTCGTTGCAGATGAAGTAGGCGGCGATTCGGAATGAATGCGCGGCGGATCCCGAAATCCACAGATGCTGCCCAACAACCAAATGGAGCCGACGCGGCCGGGGGGCAGGAGGAAGATGTCGCCTCGCCGCGCAGCTCATTTGGCGCGTTGGGCCGACAACTCGTGTCTCGGTTTCCGAAAGTCAACGGGAGTAGAATCGACGGTATGCCACATCGCATCACGCGCGAGCGAATGATTGAAGCGATTCGCGAGTTGCCGGAAGATGCATCGGTCGATGACGCGATCGAGCGTCTCGTGTTTCTCGCCAAGGTCGAGGAAGGTCTCGCACAGCTTGACCGTGGCGAGGGCATTCCACACGACGAGGTCAGGCGCCGTCTTGGCCTGTGATCGAGCTTATCTGGTCCCCGCGTTCGGTGGCGGATCTTCAGGAGATTCGCGCGTACATTGAAGCGGATGCGCCGGCATGGGCGGACCTGACCGTACGTCGCCTAGTGGCTGCGGTCGAACGGCTTCGACAGTCCCGGACTCCGGACGCATGGTGCCGGAGTGTCAGTCGCCCGAACTTCGCGAAGTGGTCTCCGGGAAGTTTCGCATCGTATATCGGCGACGGCCAAGCACCGTGGAAATCGCAACGGTCTTTCGAGGCTCGCGCGATGTTTCAGCGCTCGAATTGTAGCGGCGGCCCAACACGACTTACTGACGGCGGCTTGCATGACAATGTGCCGCCGCGGCTGAAGTCTGGCCGTTTGACGCCGTCAAAAGGAGCAGGCATTGATCTGGAACTTCGAGCCCGGACACAGCGCCGCGGAGTTCTGTTGTCGGCACATGATGGTTACATGGGTGCGGGGCCACTTCAAGAATCTGAAGGGGCAGCTGGAATTCGACCCCGACACGCCGGCTCTATCAACGGTCGAAGCGGAGATCGACAGCTCCACCTTATGGACGGGGGAGGCGGACCGAGACGCCCATCTCCGGAGTGTGGACTTCCTCGATGTCGCGAAGCACCCGAAGATCACGTTCCTGAGCCGTTCGGTGGAGGTTCTGACGCCGCATGAGTTGCGGGTGAACGGTTCACTCACAATTAGGGGCGTGACGAATCGGGTGGTCCTCAAGGTTCAGTACCATGGCCAGTGGGAGACGCCGTTTTGGGAAGACGGTGTAGACAAAGGACCGATGGTGCGCGCCGGTTTCTGCGCGACCACCGTCATCAATCGGCACGACTTTGGAGTGAGCTGGAATGCCGACCTCGATCGCGGCGGCGTCGTGGTGGGAGATGAAGTTCACATCACTTTCGACGTTGAGGCGATCAGGAAGAAGTGACGTCCCGCGCCAGGGCGTCCCGCAGCTTACGGCTGGCGTGATGACGACTGGACAGGAGCCAATGTGAAGAGTCATGTCCATCCCGGCGTGGCTGTTCTTGTTGAACCGACGTTCACGCGATCGAAACGCTGTTCTCAATCACGATCGGGGGGATTCAACATGGACTCCATCGACCTGCCGATTCTTGTGCTCATCATGGTCGTCGGACTGATCGTAGGCTATGGAGGCTGGGGACGAGGTCGTCAGCCGCCGCGGGGTCCCTGGCTCTAAATTGACGGACCGTGGTCTTCAACAAAGGCCTCCGCGATGGGATCCGGCGTGGGATCATCCGATGCAGCATCCGCATCTGGCAGCGGCCTCGTGTCAAGGTCGGCGGGCGCTACCAGATGGACGACGGCCACATCGTCGTCGATTCGATCGAGCCGATGACCATCGCCGATATTACGAACGACCTGGCGCGGGAGTCGGGCTTCGAGAGCGTGGAGGCTTTGCTCGGCATCGCGAAACACGGCAGCGGCGACAACGTCTACTTGATCAGGTTCCACTACCTGGCGCCAGGCGCGTGGGACACGCCGACACCTGGGAGACGGAACTGAGATCCGAACTTCCGAAAGACGCTGTCGCCACTTTGCTCGACCGCGGATTCCTCGCGCTTCCCAACACCGTTCCGGACGATCGCATCGAGCAACTGTCGGCGGCCTACGATGCCGCGGTAGCGTTGGCATCGGCGCCGGACCTGAGAGTCGGCACTACGACGACACGCGTCAGCGGTTTCGTGAATCGTGGAGGAGCATTCGATTGGCTCTACGCGTCTGTCAGGCGCCCTCCCCGCCGTGGCGGGCCGACTTACTGATGAGCAATAGTGAGAATGGGTGAGTAGCGGGCCTATCCGACGGCCACCCTCGGCGCGATATACTGGGCAGGCCCTGGCTGAGCGGGGTCAACCAACAATTTCATTCGATGTCGGACCTGGTCGCATTCCTGGGAACGCTGTTCCTCCAACTTGGCGTTGAGGTGGTCAGGCAGCTGGCTTTCGCCATGCCGGTGGCGTTCGCCTGGGAATTCGAGCGCGACATCGTGCAGTGGTACCAGGACGACCATCACGTCGAAGCGATCTCGCTGCTCGTCACCGGCCTCGCGGCGGGAACGATCAGCGTGCTGGCGTGGCCGCACGGCTTCACCAACCAACGTCCGTTCGTCGAGATCGCGGCCATCGCGAGCCCGATGATGACCGGGTTCGTGATGTACCGGACCGGGGTTCTCCTGCGCGAGCTCGGTCAGAAACCGCCGGCGCTGTTCGAGATCCGCTCCGCCAGCATCGTCGCGATCGGGATGTCCCTGATCCGGATCGCCACGTTGTCGCAAGCCGCCTGACTCAAGCCCTCAGGACCTCAAGCCCTCAGGTGAACGTTAGAAAGTCGTCCGGCTCTCCAGCTGCTTCTCGATCACCGCGCGGCTCCGCAGGATCGGCCGCATCTTCTTCTGTGACGCCAGGGCGAGCTGGTCGTCGACGTGTTTCGAGCCGGCACGCGACCAGTTACCGTAACCGAGCAAGGCCTCGCCGATCGGCGGGCCGTTCTTCTGGAACTCGAGCACCGCGTAGAACGTGTCGCCGCTCACCACTTCCGCCTTGCCGTTGACGAATGGGCCCATGTTGGTCGTGCGGATGGCGCCGAGCGTGCCGGGCAGGCCGTTACCGGGGAGGTCGAGCAGGCCGCGGCGGAGGCGAATCACGTCGCCCCAGATCACGTGCATGGTGTCGTACTCGTCCTCGAGGCGGCGCGCCTCGCGATCGAGCAGCGCCACCGCCCTGGCGGGATCGGCGAAGCCCCGCGGCGTCGTCAACGGTTGCCGCGGATCCGGGGGCACGCCGTAGCCGCCAATGTTGGTGAAGCCGTTGCCGGCACCCTGAATGAACCGCAGGAACAGCAACGTGCCGTCGCTCGTGTTGTCGCCGTGACGATCCCACCTGGCGAGGATCTCGGCGGCTTCCTTCGCCTTCGCGCTACCGTTCTGCCGCGCCGCAGCCACGAGATCGGCGACGAAGTGGTCGGCGATCTCGCTGCGGGTCGACAGCTTCATGTCCTTCAGCTCGGCGAGCGTGATCTTGCCTGACTCGGCCAACAGCCTGATGCCGCGCTGCGATCGCTGCGTGTGGCTCGGCGGCGGCGCGATGTACGGCGCATATTTCGCGGGATCGATCATCACCGGATACGTCGACGTCCACGGCGAGTCGTTGCTGTTCTGCACCCAGCCGCTCGGCGGATCGATCGCCTGCGGCAGCTGGTCGAACGGCACGATCTCGTCGCCGGGAATCAGCGCCGAGCGATCGCCGGGGATCACGCCGTTCCAGAACGCGTGATCGCCGTGCGCGCGCACCGGCGGCGCGGCGTTGTAAACATACATGATGTGGCCGTCGCGATCGGCGTACATCGTGTGGAAGATCGGCAGCTGCTGCATGCGCATCGCGGTGCGCCATTCGTCGAAGTTCTTCGCCAGGCCCATCCGCCAGAACTGCTCGAACATCCGCGGCCGCTCGGCGGGCGAGACCCGCAGCGCCACCGTCACGCCGCGGCGGTCGGAGAACACCGGCCCATGCACGGTGCGCCGGACCGTGTGCGGCACGTCTTTCGACGAGCCATCCGGCTGCCGGACCTTGATCACCTGGCGATCGACGTCGAACGCCCTGGTCTTGCCGTCGAGCACGTAACCGTCGCCGGCGAGCGTCAGGCGATACACATCGGCGCCGGTCGGGCCATTGGTGGTCTGCGTCCAGGCCACGAATTCGGTGAAGCACTGGCGCAGCACCGGGAAGCCGACCCACACCGCGCCGTACGAGGTCACGCCCGGCGCCGACAGCTGCACTTCAAAGTAGGTGTCGTTATCGGACCACGGCAAATGCGAGTTGCTCATCAACATGGCGTTGCCCGACGCGCTCTTCGACGGCGCGATCGCCCAGCCGTTCGAGCCGTGCGTCTCGATCACTTCCTGCCGCGCTTTGCGATAGACGTTCTGCTCGCTGGTCAGCCAGTCGTAATGAATGATGCGCAGCCCATGCGCGTAGACGTCCTCCGCCGTGAACGGCAGCACGCGCGTCGCCTGCGCGCTAAGGAAATTCGGGTTCTTCGCCACCCACGCGTTGAGCCCGGCGGCAAACGCGCGGATCAGCGCGCCGAATTCCGGCGTCTGGTTGGCCTCCCACTGCTTCGCCTTCTGCGGAATGCCGGTGGTGCGCACCCATCGGTCGCTGGCGAGATACGCGTCGCCGTAAAATTCCGCGCCGCGGCCGCGGGCTTGCGCATACAAGCGGGTCAGTAGCTCCGCGTGCCCTTCCATCTGTGCGTAGCCGTAGGCATAAAACAGGCTCGGATGATCGGGCGCAAAGATGTGGGGAATGCCATAGGTGTCCCAGAGAATCTCGGTGCCTTTCTCGGGAACGGCCGCCGCGCGCGGGCTCGTGCCGGCGGCAAGCAGCGCGAGCGCAACGACGAGACCAATCCGGGCGCGAACGGAAAACCGGCGGGCGAGCTGGAGCATGGCGTCCCCCTCTGATGTCGAGCCTTGTATACCGCCGCAGGCGCGCGCGGGCAAGCAGAGAATCGGCGCTATGGAAAAGGCCGTTCCCATCCTGCCGGCCGACGATCTCTCGGCCGCCAAGCAGTTCTACGTCGACCAGCTCGGCTTCCGCGTCACCTTCGAGGAAAGCGACGGCACAAGCGGCATCATGGGCGTCGAGCGCGGCACCATCAGCATCACCATCGACGCGCCGATGTCGGGACACGGGCGCCACGCCTGGGTGTCGTTGTACGTCACAGACGCGGACCGCTATTACCGCGAGTGGCGCGAGAAGGTCGAGATCAAGAACCCGGCGTTACGGCACCGTCCTCACCGAACACGTCGGCGACGTCAACCTGAGCTGACGCCGTAACGAGCAGTGGTGAACTTCACGCTTCCCGCGAATCGCAAACTGCTCGCCTACCTGGAAGGGCGCGAGAAGGGCGACTGCGCGCGCGAGCGCAATCCCGCCGACGTCCACGATCCGTATTACACGCTGGGCACGCATCCCGAGATCGTCGAGCGGCTGTGGGATGAACTGGGCGGGGCGCTGCCGGCGAAGTGCCGGTGGATCCTTTACGGCCGCCCGGTGCTCGTGCATCCTCGCACCGGCGCCGTGTTCGGTTTTGCCGGCGGCTCGCTGACTTACGCGCTGCGGCTACCGGAGGCGGAGCGTACCGCGGCCATCACCGCAGGCGCGAAGACCGTCCACCGATATCCGGCCTATCCAGAGTTGACCGTCCCGGCCTCGACGTTTGATCTCGCCGAATTTGGTCCCGAGTGGGTCTTCGGTGGCTGGTTGAAAGGCGAGGAAGACTGGTGCAGGGCCGCATACGAGTTCGCGGGTGCGTGATTCCGGCTCCCGGCACCCGGCTCCCGCCCGCCGTCGAAGGGGATAATATCCCGCTGTGGCTGAACTCAAAACCCAAAGGACCAACGCCAGCGTCGCGAAGTTCATCAACGCCATCGAGGATGATCAGCGGCGCAAGGACTGCAAGGCGATCGCCGCGATGATGCAGAAGGCCACCAAGGCTAAGCCAAGAATGTGGGGCCCCAGCATCATCGGCTTCGGCGATTTCGCATACGTCAACAGCGCGAAGGAACAGCATCAGTGGTTTCAATGCGGCTTCTCGCCGCGCAAGCAGGCGCTGACGCTCTACTTGATGGGCGGCTATCCGAAAGACTCGGCGACGGCAAAGAAGCTCGGCCGGTTCAAGACCGGCGGCTCGTGCCTGTACATCAAGTCACTCGATGATGTGCATGTGCCGACGCTGCGGTCGTTGATTGCGCAATCGATCGCCCGCGTGAAACGCGGCCGCCTCAACTACGCGACGTGAGCAGGGTGTTCCGGATGGCCCAGACATTGGCAATCGTTGATTGACTGAATGAGCGACTGTTGCGTGATTGCCAATCGAGCGAATCTGCGATTCAATTGGTCGATCGTCAATTGCCGATTGAGTCACGCAATCACGCGATCGACGATCGCCCAACAGTCGCTCGTTCACTAATTCATCAATCATCAATGTATGAAAGGACCGATCAGATGAAGCGGCTACTGACGATCGTTTCGGTGCTCGCGATTGGCATCGGGTTCATCGCGGCGCAGGACCGGCGGCCACCCGGCACCAATTATTCGGGCCGCGCGTTCACGTTCAACAAGATCGCCGAGGGTGTCTATCACGCGATCGGCACCGGCAACATCGTCGTGATGTCGAACGCCGCGATCATCGAGGGCGACCACGACGTGCTGGTGGTGGACTCGCATGTGTCGCCGGGCGGGGCATGGGCGCTTCGCGAAGAGCTCAAGACCGTCACGTCCAAACCGATCCGGTTCGTCGTCAATTCGCACTTCCACTTCGATCACTCGCACGGCAACCAGATTTACGGCCCGGGCGTGGAGATCATCGGCCACGAGTTCGCGCGGCAGCAGATGGTGGCGGGGAAGTCCATGGACTCGCCGGCGCGGGAGTTCTTCGTCGGCGGCGTCCCGAACACGATCGCCGCGATCGAAAAGCGGCTGGCCTCGGCCACCGACGAGAAGATCAAGGCCGACCTCGAGCGGCAGCTCGCCATCCAGCGCAATCACCTTGAAGGCACCAATGCAGTGGTGCCGACGCCGCCCACCATCACGCTCACGCACGCCATGACGCTGCATCGCGGCGCGCGCGAGATTCGCCTGCTTCACCTGGGCCGCGCGCACACCGCCGGCGACGTGATTGTGTATCTGCCGAAGGAGCGAATCATCGCCACCGGCGACCTGCTGGTCGAGGGCACGTCCTACATGGGCGACGCGTTTTTCACCGAGTGGGTCGACACCATCGAAGCGCTGAAGAAGGTGGACTTCGACACGGTGTTGCCCGGCCACGGGCGGGCCTTCACGGGAAAAGCCAAGCTCGATCACTGGCAGGCCTACGTGCGCGACTTCTGGACGCAGTCGCAGGCCTTCCACAAGAAAGGCGTGCCGTGGGAGGAGGCCGCGAAGCAGGTGGACCTGCGCGGCAACGCAGTGAATTTCCCGGCGATCAAGTCGCTCGGCATCGTGCCGAACCACGCGATGCGCCGGGCATATTCGCTGCTAGATGGTACGGTGCGCTAACTACTTCGTTCGTTTCGCGATGTTCAACTCGCCCAACTTCGCGACCATGTCGGGGCCTGACGAAGCCGGTTTGACGGCGTTGTCGATGTGGAGGATCTTGCCGTCGGGGGCGATGTAGAACGTCCAGCGCCGCGCCAGTCCTGACGGACCGAGCACGCCGTACTTGTTCGCAATGTCCTTCGTGACGTCGCTGAGGATGGGATAGTCCGCTTCGTGCATCTGCGCGAACTTGGTGTTGTCCTCGAGATTGTCGACGCTCACCATGTAGTAGGCGACGTTGTATTGCCGAATCAGATCGCCGCTCTCACGGAGCGACTTGCACTCGGCCGTTCAACCACCGGTAAACGCTTTCGGGAACCACGCCAGCACCACCGCGCTCTTGCCTTTCGACTCGGCGAGCGTGTGCGTGTTCCCATCCGATCCGGGCAACGAGAACGCCGGCGCCATGTCCCCCGCCTTCAATTCCACCGCGGGAGCCTGGGCCATCACGCTGCTCGTCACCAGACTCAGCGCCGCGCCCATCGCGACTTTGAGCCATGACTTCATACGCATGAGCTGATCCTCCACCAGCGAATGGTATCGCAGTTGCAAGGCTAGAATCGAATAGTGGGTCGATGGATACGCCGCGGGCTGGTCGTCCTGGCCGCGCTCGTTGCCGGCGTGATGATCGCCGTGCTCCTGGCGGCCCATACGCCATGGGTGCGGTCCCGCGCGCTCACGTGGGCCCGCGACTTCGTGACCCGCTACGACCTGGTACTCGAGACGGGAAGCCTGGGCTACAACGCGCTGACCCGCCGCATCACGCTCACCGACGTGCGCCTCGCGGCGAAGGGCCACGAGCAGCGGCCGTTCCTGGTCGCCAGCCGAATTGAAGTGCGGCTGCCCTGGATCGTCTATCGCGGCCGCTTCGCGATCGATCACCTCGAAATCACCGGCGGCATCGTCGACATCTACCGCGACGAGCACGACGTCGTGAACCTGCCGCCAGGCTCGAACCGGCCGACCCCCGAGCAGCCGCGCCGTCTCGACATCCGCGGCCTCACGCTCAACGGGCTCGACGTCCAGTACGCCGACGCGGCTCGCAATTGGGGCGTGAAGATACCGCGCATCGAATCGGCGCTGGTGAAGGCGCCGCTCGGCGCCAGGGGCGACTTCGCGGTGCGCGGCGAGCTCGCCTTCCGCCTCCGCGATCGCGTCATGACGCTGGCGCCCTTCGAGACGGTGATGACGTTCGACGGCTCGAACGTGATGCTGGAGGAGGCGCGGCTCGCCTCCACCGAGATCGACGCGCTGATCGCCGGCCCGATCAATCGCGTGCTGGATTCTCCGACCCTCGATCTCACGCTCAAGGGCAGCGTCAATCTCGACCAGGCGATCAAGTGGGTGCCGCCGCCGCCGGTGCCGGTGAGCGGCATGGCCACCATCGAAGGCACCGTCACGGGGCCGGCGCGTGACATCACCACCGACCTGAAAGTCTCCAGCAACACGTTGAACGTCGGCCGCGAGCGTCATCTCGATCTCGCCGGGCCGATCAGGGTCACGTTTGAATCCTTCTCGGGGCACGACCTGCTGATCACGCCGGAGTCGGGCGGACAGATTCGCGCGACGTTCAAGGTGCCGTGGGGAGGCGCGGCCGTCAGCACCGCCGGCGCGGAATGGAGGGGCCTCGATTCGCACGCCGCGTTGCGGCTCGCGGATGTCGATCCGCAGGCGATTGGCGCGGCCTTCACCGGATCGGGCACCTTCACGTTCAGCGAGCCGCGGCGATTCACCATCGTCAATCGATCGACCGGGCGCCCGGGCCGCCCCTCGACTTCGCTCGGGGCTGCCCTGAGCAACGTCGAAGGGCGTGGCGTGGTGCCGATGACCGGCACCATCAACGCGACCATTGTCGGCGACGATTATTCCTACGAACACGATCACGCGCTGCCGGGGTTCACCTTCGAAGGCCGGATGCAGGGCCGCATCAATCGCGGCACCGCGATGCTGAGCACCATGAGCGGTCCGGCGCACGCGCGCGTCAGCGACGTGGCGGCGACGGCCAGGAGCGTGGAGACCCTTGGCTTCCCGGTGGCGGCGATCATGCACGAGGTGCGCGGCGCGCTGGAGGCGCCGATGACGCTCAACGGCTCCTATCGGCATCCGGAAGTCGACACCACCGTGACCGGTGACGCGGTGGTGCTGCCGCTGCTGGGCGAAGTGCGCGCGGCCGCCAGCGTGGTGGCGAACACGCGCGAGGCCGCCATTTCGAAGATCGACATTCGCCGCGGGCCGCCGAAGGCACAGACGGCACAGAGCGACTTCGTGATCACCGGCGACGCCAGGGCCGACATCACCAACCGCACCTGGAGCGGTACGTTACACGTCGATGCGCCGCGGTCCGAAGCGCTACAAGCGCAAGTTGCCGAAGCGTGGCGCGTGAGCGG
>CAZEMI010000044.1:0-17532 GCA_964513235.1 uncultured Acidobacterium sp. | reverse complement strand
CGTAACGGCTCAACTTCGGTGGTAGTACGGTCACTACCGAGGCCGTTGCAACTGTTATTCCCACGGCGGTCCGAACCAAACGGTTGCGGCAGACCTCGGCGCTGCCAAACATGGGTAAGGCCGTGCCCAGACGGCTTGAAGGCTCGAGATCCGATCCGAATTAGTCAGGTGTTCGACGGCCTTCAAGACGTCTCGCCCCGCTGGAGGCGGGGCAAAACGACGCTGCCTGGCGAGGCGCAGCCATCCAACATGCCTTGCCGGTCTGAGGCGGAGCCTCGCCAGCGATCCGTGGCGATATGATCGAGCGGATGAGCTCATTCGTCATCGGCGTGGCCGGCGGTTCAGGGTCGGGAAAAACCACGGTCGTGCGCCGCATCGTCGATAGCCTGGGTCCCGAAGACGTCACCTTGCTGGACCATGATCGCTGCTACCGCGATCGCAACGACCTCCGGCTCGAAGAGCGGGCCGCGCTCAACTACGACCATCCGGATTCACTCGAAACGGATCTGATGGTGCAGCACGTGCGGCGGTTGAAGGCGGGACAGGCGGTGGAGGCGACCCGCTACGATTTCACGCGCCACGCACGGCTCACGGAAAAAGAGACCGTGCCGCCGCGACGAGCCCTGATCGTCGAGGGGATTCTGATCTTCACCGACGCGGCGTTACGCGAGCTGATGGACATCAAGGTGTTGGTCGACACCGACTCCGACACGCGGTTCATCCGCCGCCTGCAGCGCGACGTCGGCGAGCGCGGGCGGACCATGGAGTCGGTAATCGATCAGTACCAAAGCACGGTGAAGCCGATGCACCGGGAGTTCGTCGAGCCGAGCAAGCGGTACGCGGACGTGATCATCCCGCTCGGCGGGCACAACACGGTGGCCGTCGACCTGCTATTGACGATGTTGCGAAGTGTCTCGAATAGGCGGGACTGAAGTCCCGCCTCTACGTCTGACGGTTCCGATTGAATAAGTAGGCGCCAAACGCGGCGAGGCCGCCAAGCACCACGATGTCGCGGATCAACTTGAAGAAGTTGATCACCCACGCGATGCCGAGACCAAACGCCACCCATTGCACCCACCATTGACCAGGCGAGGTCATCACGTTGATGACCAGACACAGCAACACGATGAACGGGGCAGTGATGAGGAACTTCACACGGCGCAGGGGTCCAAACACATAGGCTCCTTATCCTTTTAATTACGTGCGACCGGCCGGTTTGTTCGGGTTGAGCTAGACTCCCCAATCCTAGAGGGTTTCTGGTGAAGGTCAAGGCATCCGCGTCTGCGTCCGCCTCCGCCAAGGCTACGGCGCGACAGGCTCCGTTGTGGACGTGCCCCAAATGCGGCCTGAAGTTCATCGGCCGCAACATGGCGCATTCCTGCCGCCGCGCCACGCTGGGCGACTGGCAGCGCCGCATGGGGCCGAAGGCACGCCGGCTCTAGTGGGTTCACCGGCTGAAGATCACCGATCCGGCTGAGCTCGACGCGCAGTTCGAGCGGTGGATCCGGCGGAGTTACCGCACGATGGGGACCCATGGCCGCGCGGCCGAGCGCCGCACATGGAGGATTTAATGGACGTTCGGCAGCCTTTGTCTCGTCGTCGTTTCGTGGGCGGAGTGGCCGCCGCGGTAGGCGCGCTCAGCCTTCGGTCTGACGCAGAGTTACTTGCCCAGGGGCAGACGGCGCAGTTCACCGGGGGCGATGCCGAGTACGACGCCTACGTCAAGCTGGCGAGCAACGAGAACAACTGGGGACCGCCAGAATCGGTGATGAAGGCGATGAACGACGCCTGGAAGTAGGCGAACCGTTACGGGTATCCAGACGGGAACGTCAACCAGGCGACGTCAAGGCCAAGACCATCAGCATGCGCAACAACACGACCAAAGTGCTCGAGTCGTGGGGCTACGCGACGATTCCGTCGCAGACCAACTTCTTCATGGTCAGCCTCGGCGACTGCATGGTGCAGCCGGTGATCGAGGAGTTCCGCAAGAACGGCATCCTCGTCGGCCGTCCGTTCCCGCCGATGCTCAACCACCTGCGCGTGTCGGTCGGCACGCCGGAGGACATGGAGAAATTCATCCTGAAGTTAAGGGGTCACCGGTGGAGCCGCCGGTGGCCCTTTTAATTCGTACGCGGGTGGTTCCACGCCAAGCAGGTGACGGACGAAGTAATCCCATCGCCGCCGAACCATGTATGGCTCGTTCCCGAAGCCGTGCCCGCGGTTCGGGAAGATGATCAGATCGAAATCCTTGTTGGCCTTGATCAAGGCGTCGACCACCAGCAGCGTGCTGTAGTACGGCACGTTCGCGTCCATCGACCCGTGCGCCAGCAGCAACTTGCCCTTGAGCTGGTGCGCCACGAGCTGGTTGGCCTGGTTGTCGTAATTGGTGGTGCCGTCCGGTCTCTTCTCGAGCAGGCCCTGCCATTTCTCGGCCCAGTCGTCCTCGTAGACGCGGTTGTCGTGATTGCCGGCCTGCGACACGCCGACCTTGAAGAAGTCGGGATACCGGAACATCGCCGCCGCGGTGGCAAAGCCGCCGCCGGAGTGGCCATAAATGCCGGCGCGATCGATGTCGATCCACGGATAGCGCGACGCCAGCTCCTTCATGCCCGCCACCTGGTCGGGCAGCGTGTTGTCGCCCATGTTGCCGTAGTAGGCGGCGTGGAACCGTTTCGATCGCCACGGCGTGCCCATGCCGTCAATCTCGACGACGATGAAGCCGAGCTCGGCCAGCGCCTGTGAGTCGGCGCGCGCGGCCGAGAACTGCCGGCTGCCGACGCTGCCGGTCTGCGGTCCCGGATAAATGCGGTTGACGATCGGATACTTCTTCGACGGATCGAAATTGGTCGGGCGGTAGAGCAGGCCGTAGAGATCGCCGACGCCGCCGCGATCCTTCACCGTGATCGGCATCGGCGGTTTCCAGCCGGTGGCGAGCAGCCGGCTGATGTCCATCTGTTCGAGCGGCAGCACGACTTTCCCGGTGGCGTCTCGCAACACCGACGTGGCCGGCACGTCCGGCTTCGAGTAGTTGTCGACGAAGTAATTCCCCGAGGGCGCGAGCGAGACGTCGTGGTCGGCGTCCTCCGGCGTCAGCAGCTGCGGCGTCTTGCCGTCCATGCCGGCGCGATAGAAATGGCGGAAGTAAGGGTCGCGTCCGCGCTCGCGGCCGACGCCCTGGAAGTAGACCATCCGGTTGGCTTCGTCGACGCGCAGCAGCTGGGTGACGTTGCCCTCGCCGCTGGTGATGGCGTGTTTGACCTTGCCGGTCTGCAGATCGTGCAGATAGAGGTGGCCCCAATTCTCGCGCTGTGAGAACCAGATCGCTTCATTCGAGCGCGGCAGGTAGCGCCAGTTGACGCGGCCGTTTCCCGACTCGAGGAAGGTTTCGCCTTGTTCTTCGAGCACCTCGCGAATCACGCCAGACGCCGCATCGGCGACGCGGAGGTTGGCCTGCTGGTGGTTGCGTGAGGTCGAGACGAACGACACCTGCGTGCCGTCGGGATGCCATTGCACGTCCACCCACTGTCCGCCGCAGAGGATGTCATCACAAATGGTGGAGCGGTGCTGGTCGGGTGGCAGCTGCAGGGGGATGACGTTCGGACCGGCGACCTCGATCACCACGCGCTCGATCATGGTAATGACATCGTCGCCGGGCAGCGGGTATTTCCACGCCAGCAGGGTCGGATGGCCGGCGGTGGTGTTGACCAGGTACATCTCGCCGGTCTTGCGCTGGTCCTGGCGGAAGGTGGCGATCTTCTTCGAATCGGGCGACCAGGCGAGGACCGGGCGATCGCTGAAGCGCCAGCCGGCGTTGTCGGTGGCGTAGCCATAGTGCTTCACGCCGTCGGTGGTGAGCTGGCGATCGGCGCCGGTGTCGACCTCGCGCACCCACAGGTTGTCATCGCGCACGAACGCCGCGAGCGTGCCGTCCGGTGACAGGATGCTATTGGCCACGGGCGCGGGACGATCGGCGCCGGTGCACTGCCGGCCGCTGACGACGCAGGTCCAACGTTTCTGATCGCTGTCGAACCAGAACGACTGCACATCGGCTGCAAACGTGAGCTGCTGGAATGGCAACCGCTCCGGGGCGACGGGCTTGCCCATGACGGTGGCAAGCGCCGTCGCGACCGCGGCGTGATCGAAGGCCGGCGCCCGAGTCGCCTTCGCCGCGTCGACGAGGACGAACTGGTGGCCGGTTGCGGTCTGGTTGCGATACCAGAACCGGTCGCCGGGCATCCAGTTGGCGCGCACGGCGCCGTTGGTGACCAGCGGGTTGGTGTTGTAGTTGAGGAACTTTTCCGCGCGCTCGTAGTCGGCGACGGTGACCGCGGCGCGCGATTGCGCGGCCCCCGGCAGCGTGGCAGCGGCGCACACGAAGGCAACGGCGAAGATGAACCCGGATCGTCGATGGTGCATGGGGAAGTATCGCACTACTCGGTTGGGACTTGGGACTTGGGATTTGGGACGAATGGGGCATCCGCCTTCGCGCTGCGCGCTTCGGCGGGATTGGCCGCCGGGAATTTCTGGGCGGCCAAAAAGAAAGCCGGGGCCCAAGGCGCCCGGCCTTCAAGGGGAAACTAGTTAGCTGTCGTTACCACCGAGCAGGATGTCGCAGATAAAGCAGAAGTCAGTCAGCGGAGGTGCTGCACTCGCCACAATGCCCATGCTTGCGGATGTGGGTTTTGCGAATGGAAGCGCCGTGGGTGGAACTTCACGTCCCGTCGCGGTCGGACACTCAGCGATCACCGGCGTGGCATCCACCAGGTAGTCAAACAGCAGCTCGCTATGAATCAGCTTCATTGGGCTGTTCATGCGTGAATCGATCGCGGCCGAGCTGATCATCCAGAGCTCTGCTGCCCCGTTGTCAATCGTCAGGGTTTGAACGTCGGTACCGCTGGTCAAGCGAATCGTTGTCGTCGCCGTCGGCAGATTCCGAAAATTCACGGCATCGGTAAGCTGCTGCTGATATGGCCCGAAAGACCACAATTTTCCGGCATCCGGATGAGCCGAGGAGTTTTCGAGGCGGCCGCCGCGCAGCGAGATCGTGGACGACGCCCATTTCTCGATGTTGCCGCGGACTCGCTTTCCAGGGGCGATGCTGTGCAGGTGCGCCATTTGCGTTGCTTCGTTCACCACGCGATCGGTGGATCCCGACAGCACCTCGACCGAGGTGTTGTCGAGCGAGCGATACACGAAATCCGACGGACGCGAGCCTTCGAGTTCCGTGTCGAACGCCGCGGGGATGACGCCAGACGCTGGGACCATGCCAAACGCCTTCGCGAACGGCGAGCTCTTGCGCGCCATTAGAAAGGGAATGTGCGTGGCATGGTGATGTCCCTGGCCCGGTGTTGCGACCAGGAACGAATGATCCTTGCGCTCAACGAAACCCATCAAACCGATGAACCGGAACTTGAAGGATCCGGACGACGGCGCCGCAGACGCCGAACCTCCGAAAGTCGTACAAGCGGCGGCAGCGCCGCCGAGTACAACTCGACCGACGAAATCACGACGTTTCATGTTGTGCTCCTACTTTGGGGGGCTATCGATCGGAGCCGTAAAGCACCAACGCAGTCCAAGCGCCGAGTCGATGACCGTTCTGTTGCAATGCGTTGCGTTGGACTCGTGTGAGGGCTTCTGCGGCGGAGGCCTGCGCGGCCATCTCGCGGTGGAACCCTACCATCAGTCCGCGGGTTGCGCTCTCATCCGCGCCAGGCAGCGTTCCCAGCACGGCCGGCACGCCGGCAGCCATGAATGCGCGCGCAAGGCTGAAAGTACCCACGGTTCGATATTGTTGGTTGCGGCGAATCTCGTCAAGCACGACGATGCGCGTCGAAGGCATCTCGCGGCTGGCAATGTCGCTGCCCAGCACCGAGCCCGAGTAGCGCTGTCCTGGCTCATCGTTGAACACCAGCCGCGACAGTAGTGGATACGTCGCGTTGGTGTGAGCGGGCACCGCCAGATGCACGATGGTGCTCGATGGCGCATCTGCCAGGAACCTCGCTCGCGTTGCGCTCTGCCCGGAGACGACTGACGGAACTTGGTACTCCCTCGCAATGACCGCGGCGTCCGAGGCGTCGGCGGTGACAATTAAAGCCCGATCCAGGCCGTCCGTTGGGCGCCGGTCGCTCGGTGACGCAGCCAACGCAGTAACACTGGGCGCCATCGATAGCTGCAGCTGCTCGACCAGGAACTGGCCCTTGGATTTGTCCCAGAATGCTGCGAAGCTGACGTTCTGATAAGTGGCATCCGGCACGAACACCACACGGGTCACGCCGATCAGATGTCGTGACAGCGGCCGCATGATTGTGTCGAACAAGTCGGTGCCAGCCAGTGGACGCGCTGCTTCGAACTGAATCTCTTGTTGTTGACGCGCGATGATTCGTTGCGCATCTACTCGAGTGATCGGCCGCGTCAGAACCGTCGTGCCGTTATTCCTGATGACCCAGATCGCTAGTTCATCTTCGAACTGATTTAGCGTGACGATCGCTTCATCGTCTCGCGTTGCCAGCTGCGCATTCGCCAGTGAAGGAATCGCCGACCGCCGACGCTGCTCAACGAGGCTGGTGGCGCGCGCACGCTCGGCCATCTCGAACGCCCGCCTGTAATCGCCGCGGCGTATCGCGATGCGAACCGTGGTTTCAAACAACTGCCACGACTCATCAAAGGCGGACAAGGCGCCTTCGTTCACGAGCTTTGCATGCTGCTCGTCAAATGCCTGAATGCCCGCCGCCAGCGCGCGCTCGGCTGCGTCGAGTCTGCCCAGGACGATGTTTGCTTTAGCGAGGCGCAGCTGAAATTGTGGAAGTCTCGAACGGTCACCGCGGGCAAGCACCGTTTCAATGGCCTGTTGAGCCGACGCTGCCGCTCGACTCGGTTCCGTCGCCCGCAACAAGTCGCTCTCAACGGCCAGGATGGGAAGCTCAAAGATGCTGCGGAACGATGGGTCTTGCACGGAACCTAAACGCTGGCGTGCCTGTGCGACGGTCCGTCCCGCTTCGTTCGTCCTGCCGAGCGCGAGCAACGTGCCGGCCTGTTGCGCCAGAACATCTGCGATGGCGGCATCGCGGCCCCACGCCAGCGCATTCACGAGAGCACTTTCCTGAATTGCCAGTGCAGCTGCAGGACTCTCCGTGCGGAGCGAAGCCGCGGCCGAAGCCAGTACCGAATGCTTGAATCGTGGCGACCGCGAAACCGCGAGGGCGTCAATCGCTGCTTGACGATGTCGCCACTCGGACGGTTTGTCGCCGAGCGCGTAATAAAGACTGGACAGGGCTACATGGACGCCGCCAGCCTGCTCAACGTCACCCATTCGATCGAAAGCAGCGACGCTGTCCTCATACAGGACCTGCGCATTTCCGTAACGACCCTGATTGACATTCGCCAGCGCGCGCAGCCAATTCGCGCGGCCTTTCACGTAGGCGTAACTGCTGGAATCCCCCGTAGCTTGGGCGCGCCCTAAGATCTGCTCCGCCTCGTCGTAACGACTGCGCACGTATGCGATGGTCGCGAGTCCCAGGGAAGCCAATTCTGCGACAGGGCTGCCAATAGCGGTGAGTTGACTCTGCGCCTGCGTCAGGCCGGGAAACGCGTCATTAAATCTATCCTCCCCCAACAATCTCGATGCGCCCGCATAGGTCTCGAGCGCCGACGCAGCGCGTTGTCGTTCGCTTTCGGTGTCCCCCCGATCGATCGCCGCGACAGCATCGCGATAGAGCGCATCACCTGCAACGCGCAGCATAGCTTCCGCCATCAAGCGCACGCGATCGAGCTCGGCGGCGCCGCTGTTGCCGGCCAGCACCGCATTCGCCCAATCGACGAATAGTTCGTTCTCGATGAAGTTGCGTGCTTCGGTGGTTTGCGCGCGCACCGCGGCGTCGGCGGTGGCCGCGTCGATCGATTGTTCCAGCCGGCCCTCAATCGCCGCCCAGGCGGCGGCCGGCGTCGGTTTGGCCAGCTCCTCCAACCGGGCGCGCGCTTCGGCGGCCCACGGCGACGCACTGTCGCGCTTGAGATATTCCGTCCACGCGATCTTGGCTTGATCAGTTAGCGACAGCGCGCTCACCGCGAGCGCGCGATTGAACCAGGCCTCGTTCAGCGACGGGTCGAGGCGGCGCGCGCGATCGGCGGCCGCCAGCGCGCGCGGCAGGTCGTCGGGCCGGAGCCCGAGCCGCGCGCGTTCGAGCTGCACGGCGGCCACGTCGCTCAAATACCGGGCATTGGCCGGCTGCTCCCGCGACGCCGCCAGCAGCGACTGCACGGCATCGTCATACCGGCCCGCGAGCAGCTGCGACACGCCCAGGGCGTGCAGCCGCGACGGCGTCGCCAATTCGCCGACAGACTCGCGAATCCTGCCGGCGGTCAAAAGAACACGATCGGTCTCGGCGGCCTGGCCATCTTGCCCCCCAGCAGATGACACGCGCAGGGGGGCATGCGGGAACCCCCCCGTTAACCGGCCGAGAACCGATCGTTGTTCACCGACACTTGCGACAAGACTCACGAGCCCCGCGTCGCGTTCCAGCCATGGCCTCGCGATGGAGGGTACAACCAGGACGGCGAGCACGGCAGCCGCGGCGCCTAGCGCCCCTACCACGGTCCGGCGGGTTCGAGACGGAGTGGCCTCCGTGACGCCGGTGTCCGGGATGAACGCTGAGACCTCCGCGACCGTTCGCACGACCCCGGCCAGCAGTGCAGTGCACTCCCGGCACGAGGCGAGATGTGTCTCCACCTGAGCGCGTTCGGCGAGACTCAGACCATGGTCGACGTATGCCGCCATGACCTCAGGATCGAGGCACCGGGCCGGGTGGGAATTAACCATCTCGATTGGATAGACGGACAAGCCCCAAAAATCTCTCAACCTCCGCCCGCAACAGCGGAGAAACGATGATTGAGGAGTGGCCAATCAGCTTGGCGACCTCGATCGGAAGAAAGCCGGCATGTAGCAGTGCTTTCTTCAAATGCTTCAGGCTGGCATCCAGGCGCCGGTGGATCGTCGGCGCCGAACTCCGGCGTAATTTGGCGATTTCCGTGACCGAGAACCCCCGATCGTAGCGAAGCGCGATGATCACGCGCTCTTGCGTCGAAAGCTCCGCCAGGGCCTTCGCGAGAACGCCTTCGAGCCGCTCGACGTTCCGCAGCCGCGCGGCGTCCTCGACGAGGTCTTCGGCGGTTTCCTCGGCTGGCACCTCGTCGGCCGCTTCCTGGTTGACTTGGTTGAGTGTCTTGCGAGGTGGGAGCTGATTCCAGATTGCACGCAATTCCGCGTCGGTCTCGCCGGCCTGGTGATTGGTGCGGACGATCTCCATCGCTTCGTCGACCGTGTGGCCGTCCCGGGTCACGAGCCGCTCCAGCAGGACCGCGACCGGACCGATCGTGTCGGCGATTGATGAGGGACGCCATTTCCCCCAACGCTCATTGACGAAATCGAGCAGCTGCCGTTCGATGACGGCGGCCAGATACGTCCAGATGGTGCTCTTGCCCCGAAACTTGCGCAGCACCGCGCAGTCGTTCTCCAGCAGCCGCACGTTGACGTAGCCGGCGAAATCCTCTTGTTCGACGGCCGACAGGTGATGGCGCCGGCCAGCGGCCCGTACGATGCGCCCGATCAGTTCGAGGTTGTCGAGGAACAGCCGTTGTGCATCCACGCGAGTTGTTGGGGAACCCGCCCGATTATCGGTACGGTTGATCGCGAAACACAAGCACTCTCGGCGCAATTTGACGTTTTTTCTGCGTACCCTCGTTTGCGTGAGAGTCTTTTCGCGCGCGTCCGTCTATATAGGCGAGCCACCACGTGAGAGGACTCGATGGGTCGTGGCACGACTCCTGTAACACTCGTCTCAACAGGAGCGCAGCACACGATGAGCACCCTCGCAAACTGGCCGGATTTCGTCAACTTCACACGTTCGCACACGTGCGACGACGTGTGCGCGCCCATGTGCGGCACTGTGCGCGATGAGGAGCGGAAGCAGGATAGTATGGCCGTGAGCTTTTTTGGCGGGCCAGATGGAGCCGGTGCTCGCGTCTGGTCGGCAGGCAAATTCGTGACAGACCAGCAGGACAAGGACAAGCTGCGCGCGCGCATTCGCGAGTTGGAATCGCTCTGCACGGACGTCCTGGTGGCCGGCGTCGACATTGGTCTGCCGCAACATCTCCTCAACCAGCTGTGGGCGGCCGTCGGTCACGGCGAACTGCCGCATGCGTATCACGTGGATTTGCCGCCCGCGCCGCCGCGGCCGGTTGCAGGCGCGAAGGAAGCGGCGACGGTGTCGGTGCTGACGCCCGCCGCCGAGGCCGCACCGCCGCGCCGCGAGCCGATGGAAATCCCCGACATTCCGCTCACCACCAACCCGTTGACGTCGGCGGCGGATCCGTCGCGTCCCAAGCCACCGCAGGCCGAGCTCAAGCCGCTCGGCGTGAAGAAGACCGTGGCCGTGGTGGATGACGATCCGATGATGCTGGATGTGCTGGCGCGCATCCTCCAGCGCGAAAATTACGAGCTGGTCATGGCCGGCGGTGGTCCCGAGATCATCGCCAAGCTCGAGGCGCACAGCGGCCCGGTGGACTTGCTGGTCACCGACTATGCCATGCCCGACATGCAGGGCCGCGAGCTTGCCGATCGCATCCGCGAGCGGTTCCCCTCGGTGAAAGTGCTCTATCAGACCGGCTTCAGCGACATGCTGTTCGAGAATCGCGTGGAGCTCGAAGACGGCGCGGCCTTCGTCGAGAAGCCATTCACGGCGCGCGGGCTGCGCGAAGCGGCCCGGCTGGTTCTCTTCGGTTCGATTAATCCCTGACCGACCATCAGCTATAGTCTCGGGCGTGCAACGCCTCGTGAGGCTGGCCGCCTGGCTGCTGATCGGCGCGGGCGGAGCCGCCCTTGGCCGCCTGGCCATGCCGCCGACGGGCCTGCGGGGCCACTATTTCACCAATCTCACCCGCAGCGGCCCGCCGAATCGCGGTGACGATCGATCAATCGCTTTCCACCGATACCCTGGATAACGGCACCGCCGGCGTCTGGCCGTCGTACTCCGTCGAGTGGTCCGGCTTTCTCGTCGTTGACGAAGCCGGCCCGTACGAATTTTCAACGCTGTCCGACGACGGGTCCGAGCTCGGTGCTGACGATGACCCGCCCGGTGGCGGAATGGTTCTTCGTCGTGCCGCTCGTCCTGGGGCTTGGGACTTGGGGCTTGGGACTTGGGGCCGGACGTCCGGCTCTCCGGAAACGCGTCACGATCGCCGCTGTGATGCTTGGGATCTACCTCGGGTTCATGCTGCCGTGGGCGCTGGTGAATCAGCGCCAGTGCGACTTCTTGGCGTGGCGATCGGCCGCGGCTTTGGGTTGTTCATCCGCGTGTTCGATGTCGATCGCCTCGAGCCGCCGCCCGACACGCGGCTGCCGGACATCCGCAAGATGCTCGACTACGGTGTGGCGACGCACTACTCGCCGGCCACCTTCGTGAAGGACGAGCTCAGTCGTCACCATTATTCAGCCGCGCAGGCGGATGATCTGATGGAGCAGTTCGCGCTCGAGACGGCCGCCCACCATCCGTGGACGTTCGCGGTCAATTCGCTGAAGCAGTGGGCGATCCAGCTTGGCGGTTCGATGCAGGACGAAGCCATTTGCAGCTCGGCCCAGGGCGCCTACCTGTGCAGCAAGCGCACCCAGGGCTATGCGCGGGAGCCCTTTCTCAACCGGCCGCGCTACGAACATGAACCCGTCCGGCCGTGGGCGGTGGCCTACGTGCGCCACTTTCAGATCCCGATGGGCATCGTGGCCGCGCTGGCGTTGGATGGGCTCATCGCGTACCTTGGCGAGCGCCGCGCGGATTGGGTGAAAGGGTTGTTCCTGGCGTCGGTCATCGCCTACCTCACGTTCCTCCCAGCCTTCGCCCAAAGCCCTCAGGATCGATACCGGCTCCCGATCGACGGGTTGCTGTTCACGTTCGCCGTGTTCGGCGTCACCCGGTTGGTGAAGCCACGACGGCCGGTATACTGATCGTGTGAAGGGTGTCCGTTTCGTCGTCGGGTTCCTGGTGATCGCGACCATGGTGTCGGTTGTCGCGATGCTGCTGCTGTATCTGATGGTGGGACAGGAGCCGGATGTGCCCGATCGCGCGACGCTCGTGCTCCGGCCGTCGGGCGACATTCCCGAAGTGCTGCCGCAGGTGATCCTCGGCGCAGACGAGCTGACGGTGCGTGCCTACGCCGAGCTCATTCGCAAGGCCAAGGGCGATTCGCGCATCACGGGCATCCTGCTGCGGCCGGGCGGCCTCAGCTCGCCGTTCTGGGCCAAGCTCCAGGAGATTCGATCGGCGCTCGAGGATTTCAAGACCAGCGGCAAGTACGTGCACGCCTGGCTCGAATACGCCGGCGATCGCGAGTATTACCTCGCGTCGGTGGCCGACCGCATCTACCTGCTGCCGTCGGCCTCGCTCGATCTCACCGGTGTGGCGACCTACGAGATTTTCCTTCGCGGGACGTTCGACTGGATCGGCACCTATCCGGATTTTCTCCATGTCGGCGATTACAAGACGGCCGTCAACACCTATCTCGAGAAGACCTACACGCCCGCGCACCGCGAGATGAGCGAGTCGCTCAATCGCAGCCAGTACGATCAGCTCGTCCAGTCGATCGCCAACTCGCGCAAGAAATCCGAAACCGACGTGCGCGCGCTGATCGATCAGGGGCCGTTCCAGCCGGAGGACGCGTTGCGCGTCGGGCTGATCGACGAGGTGGCGTACGAGGACGAGCTCGACGACCTGATCGACGACTTCGATGACGCCCGCTATGTCGAGGCCGAGGATTACGCACAGGTGTCGTGGGAAGCCATCGGCGTGGTGCGCCGCTCGAAGATCGCCGTGATTAACGCCGCGGGCATGATCAACTCGGGCCGCAGCGGTTTCGATCCCGTCAACGGGGCGGTGATCGGCGCCGATTCGCTGGTCGAATACATCCGGGAGGCGCGCGGCGATCGCTCGATCCGGGCCATCGTGCTGCGCGTCGACAGCCCGGGCGGCTCGTCGACGGCGTCCGACGTGATCTGGCGCGAGCTGTCGATTTCGAGAGCGAACCAGCGGCCGGTGATCGTGTCGATGTCGGATCTCGCCGCGTCGGGCGGCTACTACATCGCGCTGGGCGGCGACGCCATTGTCGCGCAGCCCGGCACGCTCACCGGATCGATCGGCGTCTACACCGGCAAGTTCGTCACCACGGGCACGCTGGACAAGCTGGGCGCCAACATCGAGAGCACCAGCGACGGCAAGAATGCGGAGATCTACTCACCGGATCGCCGGTTCACGAAAGAAGAGCGGTCCAAGATCCAGGAGTCGATGCAGCTGGTCTACGACCAGTTCATCGAGCGCACTGCGGCGGCGCGCCACATGCCGCCCGAGAAGGTCGACGAGGTGGCGCAGGGGCGCGTGTGGACCGGCGCGCAGGCGAAGCAACTGGGGCTGGTCGACGAGCTGGGCGGCCTCTACAAGGCGATCGACCTCGCGAAGCAGCGGGCGCGCATTCCCGCGGAAGAAGAGGTGCAGTTGGTGGTGTATCCGCCGCGGCGCAGCTTCTACGAGGTGCTCGCCGACGAACTGCAGATGCCGATTGGCCGCCAGCGGACGGCCCATGCCTCGGATGCGCTGCTGGAGCTGCTCGGACCGCGCGAACGCCGCGCGCTGGCGGCCGTCCTCGCGCCGTCGCGTCTGTTCCGAACGGGCCAGATCCTGGCCCACATGCCGTACGTGTTTGTGAGGTAGGGATCGGGGATCAGGGATCAGGGATCAGTGGTGCAACGTGCGAAAACTTCCTGATCCCTGATCCCCGATCCCCGATCCCCGATCCCTATGCCCCCGTAACCCGCGCGAGGACCTCGTCGCGGACGGTGATCGTCAGGGCCTGCTTCGCCTTCTGCATGTAGGCGCCGAAGAACTTGTCGCGGCGCTGGTTCACCAGTTCATCGCGCAGCTGATCGCGGCCGAGCTCGATTTCCGCGTCGGTGACGTTGACCTTTTCCGCCACGCGGACCACCGCGGTGGCGGTCGGCGTGGCGATGGCGTCGCTGACGCCGCCCGGGGGCAGGGAGAAGGCCGCCGCGTCCACCGCCTCGCTGATGCCGAGATCGGGAACCGCGGCGCCGCGGGCGATGAGCTCCGTCGTTTTCACCTCGAGTCCGGCGCGCTTGGCCGCCGCGGCGAAGTCTTTCGCGCTCTTCAGCTCGGTGGCGAGCGCCGACGCGCGCTGCTTGACCAGCTCCGCGGCCTTTTCGATCTTCAGGTCGTCACTGACGCGCGCCCGCACTTCATCAAGCTTGGGCACGTAGGCGTCCTGGCGGCCGGTCACGGTGCCGAACACCCAGCCGGCAGCGACGCGCATGGCCGGCGTCACCTCGCCCTCATTCATACCGAACAGGCGGCTGGCCAGCTCCGGTTGCGGGCCGACGCCCTGAATCGGTTCGTTCGACTGGATGAAGCCCGTCTCGACGATCGGGTACGACCGTTCCTTCGCCACGCGATCCAGATCGGCCGGCGTCTTGATCGCCCCCTCGAGCGACTTGGCGATCTTCTCGGCTTCCGCCTGCGCCTGCTGCCACTTCAACTGCTCCTCAATCTCGGCGCGCACGTCGGCGAGCGGGCGAGTGGCGTCGGGCTTGCTGTCGACCACCTTGATGATGTGAAAGCCAAACGCCGTCTTCACCGGGTTGCTGATTTCACCCGGCTTCATCGCGAACGCCGCCTGCTCGAACTCGGCCACCATGCGGCCGCGGCCGAAATAATCGAGGTCGCCGCCGGTGCTGTTGTTGCTCTCGTCCTCGGAATACTGCTTGGCGAGCGCGGCGAAATCGGCGCCTGGGGCCTGGGCCTTCTTCGCCACGTCCTCGGCCAGCGCCTGCACCTGCTTTTCATCCTTGCCTTCGAGCTTCAGGAGGATGTGGCTGGCGCGCACCTGCGCCGGCGTCTGATACTGCTGGATGTTCTGGTTGTAGAACGCCTGGATGTCGGCGTCAGGTACCGTGATCGAGTTGCGGACTTGGTCGACATTCACGATCGCGTATTTGATGTTCCGCTTCTCGCCGATGCGATACTTGTTCTTCGACTTCTCGAAGTACGCGTTCAGCTCCGCGTCGGTCACCGTGACCTGGTTCTTGAACGCCTCGGGCGTGATCACGACGACATCGAGTTTCACCTTCTCATTGCGGCGGCGGTACTCGGCGGCGACATCGGCGTCGGTCACCGACATCCAGCCGGTGAGCGCACTGCGGAGTTTCTCGATCTGCAGCGCGCGCCGCAGGGAGCGCTCGAACTCCGCCGTGGTCATCGGCGGGTTCTGCATCTGGAGCAGCGAGCGATAGCGCTGCTCGCCGATGAACCGGCCGTTCTCCTGGAAGCCGGGCAGCGCCAGGATGCGCTCGCGAATCTCGATATCGCTGACGATGATGCCCTGCTTGCGCGATTCGGCCACCATGGCTTCTTCGTCAACGAGCTGCTGCAGGATCTGGCGATCGATCCCGAGCTGCTTGAGCAGCGCGTCGTTCATCTGGCCGCCGTAAGCGTTGCGATAGGCGGCGACCTGCGCGTTGTAGCGGCGCGTGAACTGGCCGACGGTGATCGGCTCGCCGTCGACGTCGGCCAGCACCTCGCTCGGGGCGGCGCCGGTGCTGGTGGTGAGAAAATCAGGGATGTAGAAGACCACAAAGGTCAGGACGACGAGCGCCAGGCTCCACTTCAGCCAGCCCTTGTGACGCCGCATCCGGTCGAGCATTGTCATTGGTCAAAAACCTCTGGAGAAACGTCAATCGTAACGTACTCGGGTTCCAGGTGTTCCAGGTGTTCCAGGGGTTCCAAGGGTTCCAAGGGCATTGTTCTCGAACGTCCTAAAGAACACTGCCCTTGGAACTTCTGGAACTTTGGAACCCGTGGAACCCTTGTTCCCGTGATATATTCAGTCAGTTGAATGACTTACGGCGGTTCTCGCCGTCCGGATCTAGCTGCCCGTCTGCGACGCGGCCAGCGCGTGCTCAAGAGCCGACTCGAGCGGCCTGAGAACGTGCTGGCGTTGTTACGCGCCTCGCACGATTCGCTTGATCCGGAAAGCATCGGCAAACTGGTCGTCAACCGAGCCGAGGAGTGGTTCAAGGCGCCGGCGTGCGGGGTATTCGCCGCGGACCTTGACGGTCAGGTGGTCGGGTTGTCGTCGAAGGGGATGGGCCCGGCGCTCGCGCCCGTCGCCACCGGTGTGGCCCGCTGGGTGATTAGCCATGGCCGCGAGCTGGCCACGGCGGATTTGCGGAAAGACACGCGCGCGGTGGGACACGCCGGCGCCGTCATTGGATGGCCACTCAGGTGCCGCGCCCAAACCGTGGCGGCCCTGGTGGTGCTGGAACGTCAGGCGGCCTCGCAAACGCCGCACATTACGCCGGCGATCGGCCTGCTGCTCGGGGTCATGCTCGAGGGGCCGGCGCAGGCGCTCGATAACGCGTTGCGATTGAGGCGGTCGGAGGCCCTGTCGGTCACCGACGACCTCACGCAACTCTACAACTCCCGCTACCTGAACCAGGTGCTGCGCCGTGAAGCCAAGCGCGCCTCCCGTTCGGGCCGACCACTCTCGCTGCTCTTCATGGACCTCGACGGTTTCAAGGGCGTCAACGACACTCACGGGCACCAGGCCGGCAGCCGGGCGCTGGTCGAAGCGGCCGCGGTGATCCGCCGCTGCGCTCGTGAAACCGATGTGGTGGCCCGGTTTGGCGGCGACGAGTTCGCCATCATCCTGCCCGACACCGGCTCGGAAGGTGCCGCGGCAGTCGGCGACCGCGTTCGCGAGCGGCTGGGCGCGCATCCCTTTCTGGCGGGATACGGGTTGAGCCTGCATCTGACGGCGTCGGTCGGCGTCGCGACGCTCCCGGACGTCGCGGCTTCGGCTGAAGAGTTGGTACGTGCGGCCGATATGGCGATGTACCAGGTGAAGGATTCGGGCAAAAACGGAGTTCGCATCGCCCAGCCGGAATAGCAGGCGCTGCATGGTTCTGCACACATGGGTCTTGGTTCGCTGCTTTCGTTTCTCTCCACCGACTTAGCCATCGATCTCGGGACGGCCAACACCTGCGTGTACGCGAAGGGTCGCGGCATCGTGGTCAACGAGCCGTCGATGGTCGCGGTCAACAAGGTCACCGGACGGGTGGAGGCGGTCGGCACCGGCGCCAAGGAGATGCTGGGCCGCACGCCCGGGAACATCGTGGCCATCAAGCCCATGAAGGACGGCGTGATCGCCGACTTCGACATCACTGAAAAGATGCTGACGTACTTCATCAAGAAAGCCCACAACGGCAACGTCTGGGTGCGCCCGCGCATCATCATCGGCGTGCCCTCCGAGATCACCCAGGTCGAGAAGCGCGCGGTCAAGGATTCGGCCTATCGCGCCAAGGCCAGCGAAGTGCACCTGATTGAAGAAGCGATGGCCGCGGCGATCGGCGCGGGGCTGCCCATCACCGAACCGGCCGGCAGCATGATCGTCGACATCGGCGGCGGCACCACCGACATCGCGGTG
>CAZEMI010000043.1:0-21263 GCA_964513235.1 uncultured Acidobacterium sp. | reverse complement strand
CCGTTCACGACCTCCACGCTGCAACAGGAAGCCAATCGCAAGCTGGGTTTCTCGTCCGAGCGGACGATGCAGATCGCGCAGCGGCTGTTCCAGGGCATGGACCTTGGCGGCGGCGATCTCGAAGGCTTGATTTCGTATCACCGCACCGACTCGACGACCCTGAGCTCCAAGGCGCTGACGGAAGCCGGGGATGCGGTGAAGGACCTGTACGGCGCGGAGTACCACAACCAGCGGCAATATCAGACCAAGGTGCGCAACGCGCAGGAAGCGCACGAAGCGATCCGCCCGACGCATTTCCAGAAAACGCCGGCGTCGCTCGAGACGATTCTCGAGAGCGACGAGCTGAAGATCTACGAGTTGATCTGGAAGCGCGCGGTGGCGTCGCAGATGGCCGACGCGAACATGCTGCGCACCACGGTGGAGATCACCGGCGAGACCACCGACGGCGGGCCGGCCACGTTTACCGCGAGCGGCAACGCGATTGAGTTTGCCGGTTACCTGCGCGCGTATGTGGAAGGGTCGGACGATCCCACCGCGGCGCTCGACGAGCAGGAGACCCTGCTGCCGAAGCTGGCAGTCGGCGACCAGGTGTGGTCGCCGGACAAGATCGACGAGGATCTGATCCTGCTCGCTCTCGACGCGAAAGGCCACCAGACGTCGCCCCCCGCGCGCTACACCGAGGCCTCGCTCGTGAAGCGTCTCGAAGAGGAGGGCATCGGGCGTCCCTCGACGTATGCGCCGACCGTGGCGACCATTCAGCGCCGCGGCTACGTATCGCGCCAGGGCAAGGCGCTGGTGCCGAGCTTCACCGCGTTTGCCGTCACGAGACTCCTGCGCAATCACTTCAGCGACTACGTCGACATCGGCTTCACCGCTGAAATGGAAGAGATCCTCGACAAGATCTCGAACGGCGAAAAGGACTGGCTCGTGTTCCTCGCCGAGTTCTACCGCGGCGACAAGAAGCATCGCGGCCTCGAGCACCTGGTCGAGGACAAGGGCCAGGCGATCGAATACCCGGTGATCGAGCTGGGCAAGGATCCCGAAAGCGGTTTGCCGGTGCGCGTGCGCATCGGGCGCTACGGCCCGTTCCTGCAGCTCGGCTCGCAGAACGACGGCGGGCCGCGCGCGTCGCTGCCGGAAGATCTCGCGCCCGCGGATCTCTCGCTCGAAAAAGCGATGGCGCTGCTGAAGGCGAAGGCGCAGGGGCCGAAGTCGCTGGGTCTCGATCCCACAACCGGCCTGCACGTTTACGTGATGCACGGCCGCTTCGGCGCGTATGCGCAGCTGGGCGAGACGCCCGAGGATCGCGACGACAAGCCGCGCCGCGCGTCGCTCGGCCGCGACGACACCGAAGACACGATCACGCTCGACGCCGCGCTGAAGCTGCTGTCGTTGCCGCGCGAGCTTGGCAAGGGCGATGACGGCGAGTCGATTCTCGCCAATCTCGGCCGCTTCGGTCCGTATGTGAAGCACGGCTCCGAGTTCCGCTCGCTCGAGGACTCAGACGACGTCTATACGGTCGGCTTCGAGCGCGCGAAGGAGCTGCTGGCGCAGCCGAAGAAGTCGATGCGGCGCGCGCGCCAGGCGCCGAAGGAGTTGAAGGCGCTCGGCAAGCACCCCGAGTCGGGCGCCGACGTGAAGATTCTCGACGGCCGCTACGGCCCCTATGTCACCGACGGCACCACCAACGCGTCGGTGCCGAAGGGCACCCAGGTCGAGGCGGTCACCCTGGCATCCGCGGTCGAACTGCTGAATGCCAGGGCCGGCATGGGCGGGGCCAAAGCCAGGGGCAGAAAGCCCAAGGCCAAGACCGCCAAGGCTGCGCCGAAGCGCGCGGCCAAGTCGAAAAAATCTGCCGCGATTCCCGCCTGAGGTATTCTGCCGGTCGACATGACCGACGCGATCACCTCCGCCAACGCCTGGCTGAACGGCTACGTGTGGGGCTGGCCAATGATCGTGCTGCTGGTTGGCACGGGCTTGCTCCTCACCATCATCACCGGCGGCGTTCAGTTCCGTTATCTCGGCTTTGCGCTGCGCGAGGTGCTCGGCAAGATCACCCAGAAGAGCACCGCGCCGGGCGAGGTGTCGCCGTTCCAGGCCGTGGCCACGGCGCTGGCCTCCACCGTTGGCGTCGGCAACATCGCCGGCGTGGGCACCGCGATCTCGATCGGCGGGCCGGGCGCGCTGTTCTGGCTGTGGGTCTCGGGTGTGCTCGGCATGTGCACCAAGTTCGCGGAGATCGTGATCGCCCTGCACTACCGCGAGCCGGACGCGTCCGGCCAGATGCGTGGCGGCGCGATGTACATCTTGCGCAAGGGTCTCGGCCTTCCCTGGCTCGGCACCATCTTCGCCGGCCTGGTCGCGCTCGCGGCCTTCGGCATCGGCAACATGGTGCAGTCCAATTCGGTGGCGGCGAGCCTGCAGGCCTCGTTCGGATTGCCTCCGGCGATCACCGGCGTGGTGCTCGCGGTGCTGACGGCGGCGGTGATCCTCGGAGGCATCAAGCGCATCGGGCAGTTCACCGAGTACCTGGTGCCCTTCATGGCGGTGTTCTACCTGGCGGGCGGCCTGTTCATCCTCGCGCGCTTCGCGTCGGAAATTCCGCAGGCGATTTCGCTGGTGGTGTCGTCGGCGTTTTCGGGGGCGGCGGCCACGGGTGGGTTTGCCGGCTCCACGATCATGCTGGCGATGCGCTATGGCATCGCGCGGGGCTTGTTCTCCAATGAAGCCGGTCTGGGCAGCGCGCCGCTGGTGCATGCGGCGGCGCGCACCGATCATCCGGTGCGCCAGGGCCTGTACGGCATTTTCGAGGTGTTCGTCGATACGATTCTCGTCTGCACCACCACCGGCCTGGCCATCCTGGTGACCGGCGTGTGGTCGGGAGGCGCCACGGGGGCGGAGCTGGCGGGCCAGGCATTCTCCGTCGGGTTGCCGGGGACCTGGGGCAACATCGTCGTGACCACCAGCCTCGTGCTGTTCGCGTTCTCGACCGTGATTGGCTGGAGCTATTACGGCGAAACGGGGATCGTGTATCTGTTGGGCGCCAGGGCGGTCATGCCTTACAAGATCGCCTGGCTGGTCTTCATCTATCTCGGCGCCGTCGGCTCCCTGCACCTGGTGTGGGACGTCGCCGACACGCTCAACGGGTTGATGGCCATCCCGAACCTGATTGCGGTGCTCGGCTCGATCGGGTTGTTGCGGCGGCTGATGCGCGAGTTTTTCGCAACTCAGCGTTGACACGCGGTGCGCGACCTCGCTAGACTCGACAGTCTCGATACTCAAGAGCGATCCATGAAGCGGCACATTCCCACCACCTCGCCCTTCGTCCCGGTCATTGCGACCGGCGTTGTGATCGCAATCTAGCGAACAACTTTCGTCGCCACTCTCACTAGCCAAGGTGCGCGACGCGCCCACTGGCTAGATTGCCCTGAGTGAGCGTTTCGGTCCGAGCACCGGAACGCGAATCGAAGGGCGTGAGTAGCTGTCATGAAACGGTATTGGTCGTTATTCCTTGAAGCGGTTCGCGGGTCAGACCGCGATTACACGGTGGGTCCGGTCGGTCCGGCGCTCGTCATGCTCTCGGTACCCATGGTTCTCGAGATGGCCATGGAGTCGCTGTTTGCCGTGGTCGACGTGTTCTTCGTGTCGCGGGTGAGCGCCGACGCGGTGGCCACCGTCGGCGTCACCGAATCGATGCTCACCATCGTCTACACCGTGGCGCTCGGCCTCGGCATCGGCGCCACCGCCGTGGTGGCCCGGCGCATCGGAGAGAAGGACGAGGAGGGCGCGGCCCAGGCGGCGGCGCAATCGATTGCGCTGGGGATCATCGTGGCGCTGGCGGTGGGGGCGCTCGGCGCGCTCAACGCCGAGCGGTTGATGCGCGCCATGGGCGCTACGCCGGCGATGATCGAGTCGTCGCTCGGCTACACGCAGGTGATGTTTGCCGGCAACGTGACGGTGACGCTCCTGTTCCTGATCAATGCCATCTTCCGCGGTGCCGGTGATCCGGCGATCGCGATGCGCATGCTGTGGGTGGCGAATGCGATCAACATCGTCCTCGATCCGCTGCTGATCTTCGGATGGGGACCGATCCCCGCCATGGGCGTCACCGGCGCGGCGATCGCGACCAACATCGGCCGCGGCACGGCGGTCGTCACGCAGCTCTGGATGTTGAGCTCGGGCAGGAGCCGCGTTCACTTGAGGGGCCGTCACGTCGAGCTCGTACCGGCGGTGATGTGGAACGTGTGCCGGCTGAGCGGCGTGGGCTTCCTGCAGGTGCTGATCGATACGTCGAGCTACATCGGCCTGGTGCGCATCATCGCAACGTTCGGCAGTGACGTGCTGGCCGGCTACACGATCGGCATCCGCACGGTGATCTTCGCCATCCTGCCGGCGTGGGGGCTGAGCAACGCGGCGGCCACGATGGTGGGACAGGCCCTGGGCGCCCGCAAACCCGATCGCGCCGAGGAGGCGGTGTGGACCGCGGGCAAGTACAACGCCATCGTGCTCGGCGTCGTGAGCGTGTTCTTCGTCGTGTTCGCGCCGGCGATCGTCTCGATCTACACGACCGACCCGAACGTGGCGCCCTCGGCCACGGCGTGCCTGCGGATCGTGAGCACGGGATTCGTGTTCTTCGCCTACGGCCTCGTGTTCACGCAGTCGTTCAACGGCGCCGGCGACACGTGGACGCCGACGTGGATCAACCTGGGCTGCTTCTGGGTGTGGCAAATCCCGCTGGCCTGGCTGCTCGCGATCCGCCTGGAGATGGGACCGAACGGCGTCTTCATTGCGATGACCGTGGCGTTTTCCACGCTGGCGGTCGTCAGCGGGGTTATCTTTAGACGAGGCTGGTGGAAGACCAGGGAAGTCTGAAGCGAGAAGGGTGAAGTGAGAGCTTCTCCCTTCTGACTTCTCACTTGCTACTTCTTATGATTCATATCGTCGGTGGAGGTTTGGCGGGCAGCGAAGCGGCGTGGCAAGCCGCCGAAGCTGGCGTGGACGTCGTCCTTCACGAAATGCGCCCGGTCCGGCCGACCGCCGTGCACAAGACCGGCGCGCTGGCCGAGCTCGTGTGCAGCAATTCCTTCCGCGCCGACAAGATCGACAATGCCGTCGGCTTGATCAAGGAAGAGATGCGGCGGCTCGGCTCGCTCGTGATGCGTGCCGCCGACGAGGCGCGCGTGCCGGCGGGCGCGGCGCTCGCGGTCGACCGGCACGTGTTCGCCGCGGCGGTGACCCGTGCCGTCGAGGCGCATCCGCGCATCCAGATCGCGCGTGAAGAAGTATTGCGGGTGCCCGGCAAGGAGTGGTCGCCCGCGATCATCGCCACCGGCCCGCTCACCTCGGATGCGCTGTCGAGCAGCATCCAGGAGATGGTTGGCGAGGAGCATCTCTCGTTCTACGACGCGATCAGCCCGATCGTGCTGGCCGAATCGATCGACATGGCGAAGGTCTTCCGCGCCTCTCGCTGGGGCCGGAATGTCTGGAATCCCGGTGCGCAGGGTGCGCAGGGTGCGCAGAGTGCGCAAGGTGCTGATCACGAAGGCGACTACCTGAATTGTCCCATGACCAAGGACGAGTACGACGCGTTCTATGCGGCGCTGGTGGCCGCCGAATCGGCGACCGTGCATGACTTCGACAAGGCCAAGTTCTTCGAAGGCTGCCTGCCCATTGAGGTGATGGCGCATCGCGGAGAAGGCACGTTGCGGTTCGGCCCGATGAAGCCGGTTGGTTTGAAAGACCCGCGCACCGGCAGGCTGCCGTACGCCGTGGTGCAATTGCGGCAAGACACGCTTGCCGGCGATCACTACAGCCTCGTCGGCTTCCAGACCCAGATCAAATGGGGCGACCAGGCGCGGGTGTTGCGGATGATTCCCGGACTCGAACACGCCGAGTTCGTTCGCTACGGGATGGTGCATCGCAACACCTATATCTGCGGCCCCAAAGTGCTGCTGCCGACGTGGCAGACCCGGCAGCGCGCGGATCTGTTGTTCGCCGGCCAGGTGTCCGGCGTCGAGGGCTACGTGGAATCGGCGGCCTCAGGTTTGATCGCCGGACGTAACGCCGCGGCGATCGCCAAAGGCGCGCCGCCGCAGGCGCCGCCGCGCACCACCGCGATTGGATCGCTGGCGTACTACGTGTCGCATGCCGACCCGAAGACGTATCAGCCGACCAACATCACGCACGGCATCATGCCGCCGCTGGACCAACCGCCGCGCGACAAGATGAAAAAGAAGATGATGATCGCCGAACGCGCCCTGGCCGACCTCGAAGCGTGGACGAAGACATCGGTATCTGTATGATCGGCGTCCAATCGGCGTCTAATCAGTGGCCATGCGCGACCATCTGAAGTCGTTCCTGGCCTTCCTCAAACACAATCGGCACGTGTCGCCGCACACGTTGCGCGCCTACGAGAGCGACGTCACGCAGTATCTCGCCTGGGTGGCGGGCGACACCGGCAAGAAGATGTCGGCGCTCCAGGCCGGCGATCTCGACATGATGTCGGTGCGCTCGCATCTGACGGAATCGAACAAGGCGGGCAAGGCGCGATCGTCGGTCGCGCGCAAGCTGTCGGCGCTGAAGACCTTCGTTCGCTACCTCCGCCGCGAAGATCTGATCGAGCACGATCCGACCGCGATGGCGGTGGCGCCGAAGCGCGATCAGACAATCCCCGTCTTCCTGAGCGAGGCGGAGATGATCCGGCTGATCGAAACACCCGACACCGGCGATCCGCTGGGCCGGCGGGACCGCGCCATTCTCGAGCTGTTCTACGCTTCAGGCCTGCGGTTGAGCGAGTTGGTGGCCGTCGATATGGAAGACCTCAACCTGAGCGGGCGCATGGTCCGGGTCATGGGCAAAGGGCGCAAGGAGCGCCTGCTGCCGTTCAATCAGAGTGCCGCCGACGCAATCCGGATGTGGATCAAGGACCGTGCCCTGATCCTTGCAGGACCAAGATCAGAGGCCGGCGGCCGTAGGCCGCCGGTCTCGCCGAAGCGCCCAAAGGGCGCGAAGGCGGACGCGAAGGCGGACGACCCCCTCTTCATCAACTACCGCGGGACGCGGCTGACCGATCGCAGCGTCGATCGCCTGCTCAGGAAATACGTGGCGCAGTGCAGCACCCGCCTGGGCATCAGCCCGCACGCACTGCGCCACTCGTTCGCCACGCACCTGCTGGAGCGCGGCGCCGACCTGCGCGCCATCCAGGAGCTGCTGGGCCATGCCGCGCTGAGCACCACGCAACGCTACACGCACGTCAACGCCGCGCAGTTGATCGAGGTGTATCGCAAATCGCATCCCCGTGCCTCCGCCTTCGCGGCCAAGGGCCGTCCGCCTTCGCCATAGGCTTCGGCGAGACAGGCCTTCGGCGGGACGTCGCCGACCAAGAGCGGGTAGAATAGACGGCGACTTGCTCCGTTTCGCGATCGTCACGATCCTCCTCAGCGCCTCCGCAGCCTTCGCGCAGCAGCCCTCGCCGGATCCGGCGCCCGATGACGCGCCGGTCAATCTCTTCGGCTTCACGTTCAACCAAAGCGAGCGGTTGCGGTTTGGCGGCGAGCTCGTGTTTGGCTGGTCGCATGACGGCGCGCAGGCCGCGCTGGGCTTCGAAAAGCAGGGCCGCGTCGGCATGGCCATCCTCGGCGTGAGCGGCCGCGTCTCCGATCGCGTCAGGTATTACGTGTCGGTGAATCCCGTCAGCGAGACCCGCTCGCGGCCGGCGTGCGGCGAGCAGGACTTCTTCTTCCCCAACGATCCCACTCTCTTTGCCGGCACCGGCCCGATCGTGAAGTGCGACGAAGAGGACGGCCTCAAGCGCGTCGACACCTACAACACGTTTTCCCTCGACTACATCACCCAGCAGGGCATCCTGCGCGAGGGCTACCTCGACGTCGGCATCTCCAACCAGGTCTCGTTCCGCGGCGGCCGCTTCATTGTGCCGATCGGGTTTGTGCCCGGCGAAGTCGGCGCGACCAGCGCCAAGGACATGGCGCGCATCACGCGGCTCAATGCCGAAGCCAACTTCGGCGCGATGCTCGCGTTCACCAGGCGCAACGCGGATCGGGCGATGTTCGACGCGGCCGTCATGGCCGTGCTCGGCGACGGCAATCGCGAGAAGGATTACGACTGGTTCTATTTCGTCAACACCTCGCTCGACACCAATAGCGCCATCACCGTGGCCGCGTCGGCGCGGATTGCTCCGGTTCGCGCGCTCGAGCTGCGGGCGGCGTATAAGAAGGGTTATACCGGCTCCAAGGTCGAGCGGCTGCCCAACTACTGGGCCTCCAAGCGAAATGACGACGCGCTGGTGGTGAGCCTGAAGATCACGCCGGTGACGTGGTTCTCGATCTTCAGCGAGTACGCGAAGTACAAGTGGGGGCCGACCCTGACCTCCGGCGAGCTCGTCGGCATTCCCGCGCTCGACTCGATCGACAAGCCTGGCTATTACATGGGCGCCGCGCTCGACGTCCCGGTCACCTCGCGCGTTCGCATCGGTGGCAGCATCACCCGCGAGGAGTTGATGCGCGACGACAGCCTGATTCAGTACCTCGAGCTCAACCACCTGTATGGCGTGACGATGGGCAAGAAGGACCGCGAACTGATTGCGCGAGGCTTTGTCGACATCAACCGCCTCGTGAACATCAGCTTCTTCTGGATGGACGTCTCGAATCCGTTCCCGTGGGTCAGCGGCAGCTGGCCGGTGACTGGCCCGACCGCCTTTACCGGCCGCGCCCCGGATCGCGTCGGCCTCACCGTGACAGTTCGAACGCCCTGACGGTATAGTGTGGCGTCTATTGATGGCGCCGCCCCCCAAGTCGGCTGTCACCCGGTTCATCGGGCTCAGCACGTTCGCGGCCATCGCGGTTGTCGCCACGCTCAGCGTGGTGATCTACCGCACCGCTGTCGACGAAACGGTGGCGCGCCATTCCAGCCAACAGCTGACCATGGTGCGCATGGCGGCGGTCGCCATTGAAGCCGAAATCCAGTCGATGTCCGCGCAGTTGCAGCAATTCAATAGCCTGCCCAGCGTTCAGGCGATCGATCCCGTGCTGAGCCAGCGTGTCAACGCCGCGTTCGGCCTCCAGCCCAGCTCGCTCGTCAACCGCATCGTGCGCGCTGATGCCGACGGCCGGCTGTATCACTGGCTGCCGGACGGCACCGTCACCGCCCGCGGGGAATCGGTCTACCGCGATCAGGCACTATGGCAATGGGCACAAAATCGCGCGAACATGAACCAGATCCGGGTGATCGAGGGGTGGGCGAACAGTGTGCCGTCGCGCCGCGCCCTCGTGGTGCCGGTCTGGCGCACCGCCCCCAGCGCCGAGACGCCGAACCCCGCCAACGATTTCAATGGCGTGCTCGCCCTCGTCATCGATCTCAACCGGTTCGTGGAGATCTACCTGGGCCCGGCGATGGACGAAGTGGCGGGCGATCAGTTGGTGGTGGGACTGGCGACGCCGAACTATGGCGTGCTGATGCGCCCGGACAGTTCCGGCGTCGCGCCCGCCGCCGCCGACCCCCATAACCATCTGGAGCGACAGGGCACGTCGATTCTCAGCGACGGCAGCGGCCGCCGGCTGCACGCGTGGGCGAAGCTGACGGCAGCCGACGAGACGTGGATGGTCGCCTCGGCAGCCGGCTACGACGTGGTGGCCGGCCAGATCCGGCGCTCCACCTTGAATCAGCTGGCGCTCTCGGCCGCGTTGCTCGTCGCGTTGCCGATTGCCGGCTTTCTCGTCGCCCGGCGCGAGCGGCGCGCGCAGGACGAGCAGCGCCGGCTCGAACGGCAGCTGGCCCAGTCCCAGAAGATGGAGGCGATCGGCAAGCTCGCCGGCGGCGTTGCGCACGACTTCAATAACATGCTCACCGCGATCCTCGGCTACGCCAGCATCATTTACGAGGACGCGGAACCGAGGTCGCCGATTCAGCAGCAGGCGCTCCAGATTCGCAAGGCCGCCGAGAGCGCGGCGACGCTGACCCAGAAGCTGCTGGCCTTCAGCCGCAAGCAGGTGCTGCAGGCCGACCAGGTGGACGTGGCCGCGGTGCTCGACAGCCTGGTGACGCTGATTCGCCGCGTGATCGGCGAGAACATCACCGTGACCACACACGCCGAGGCCGACCTGTGGCCCATCCTCGCCGACCCGGTGCAGGTGGAGCAGTCGCTCGTCAACCTCGCGATCAATGCGCGCGATGCCATGCCCAACGGCGGCACGCTGCAGATCACCGCGCGCAACGCCCCGCGCCCCAAGGGCGAGCGCCGGCCCGACGGCGAAGTGAAGCCCGGCGATTACGTGCAGATCACCGTGACCGACACCGGAATGGGCATGGACGAAGCCACGCGCACGCGGATGTTCGAGCCGTTCTTTACGACCAAGCCGCACGGACAGGGCACCGGGCTTGGGCTGTCCACGGTGTACGGCTTCGTGCGCCAATGCGGCGGCTTGATTGGCGTGCTGTCGACGCCGGGGAAGGGCACCTCGATCGAATTGCTGCTGCCGCGCGCGTCCGACGCGGCGCCGGCGACGCCCAAATCGCGCCCCTCCCTGGACGAGGTCAAGCGGGGCCATGAAACGGTGCTGGTCGCGGAAGACGAAGCGGCCGTACGGCTACTGGCCATCGAGTCGCTCGAGCGAAACGGATACCGGGTGATCGCCGCTGCGAGCGGCGAAGAGGCGCTCACGCTCGCCAGTACGTTTGACGGCACGATTCACCTGCTCTTGACCGACGTGGTCATGCCGGGAATGAAGGGTCCCGAGCTCGCGGCCCGCCTGCGCGCCCTGCGGCCAGGCGTCAAAGTGCTCCTGATGTCGGGCTATGCCGCCGACGTGGTCACGCCCGGCGACCTCAGGGATGCCACGATGGTGACCAAGCCGTTCACGCCCGCGGCGCTGACCCGCGCGGTCCGTAACGCGCTGGACGTGCTGCCGCCTGTGGGCGCTTCGCAGGGATAAGGGGATAATGGGGTCCGCCTTCGTCCGCCTCCGCACTTCGTGCTTCGGCGGGACTACGGCGGACTCGGCCCGCCTTCGGCGGGCCTCGGAGGATTCGATGAAACGTGTGATGCACGCTCTGGTATTCGCTCTTGTTATGTCGTCCCTGCCGGCAGCGACCTTCGCACAGTCGCTCACAGATCCCGCGACGTTGAAAGAACAGGCGCCGGCCACCTATCGAGTACGCCTCGACACCAGCGCCGGTCCGGTGGTGATCCAGGTTACGCGGGCGTGGGCGCCGCTCGGCGCCGATCGGTTCTACAACCTCGTGAAGAACGGCTTCTACGACGGCGCCCGATTCTTCCGCGTGCTGAGCGGCTTCATGGCGCAGGTCGGCATGAACGGCGACCCGAGCATCCAGAAGGTCTGGAGCCGCGCCAACTTCAACGACGATCCGGTCAAGGGCAGCAACAAGCGCGGCTTCGTGACGTTTGCGAAGACCGGCGCGCCGAATTCGCGATCGACGCAGTTCTTCATCAACTACGGCGACAACAGCTTCCTCGACAAGCAGGGGTTCGCGCCGTTTGGCGAAGTGGTCGAAGGCATGGCCGCCATCGACAAGCTGCACAGCTACGGCAAGGACAACGTGCCGGATCAAGGCCGCATCATCAATGAAGGCAATGCCTACCTGAACAAGGAATATCCGAAGCTCGATTTCATCAAGAAGGCGACGATCGAACCGGCTAGACCAGTGAAGAAATAATGAGATACCCGCTGATCGCGACCTCGGCACTGATCATTCTCCTGGGCGCGTCCGGCGCCGGGCAGGTGCCGGTGCAGGACCGGCAGCCCGCCGGGTCGGCATTGCGGCCCGCGGTGATGGGACCGACCGGTGGCGTGTCCACTGGTCATCCGCTCACCACCGCGGCCGCGTTCAGCATCCTGCTGAAAGGCGGCAACGCCTTTGATGCCGGCGTGGCGTCGCTCATCGCCGGCGGCGTGCTCGAGCAGGATCTCTACAGCCTCGGCGGCGAGGCGCTCGTGCTCGTGTATTCAAAGAAGGAAAACAAGGTCACGTCCATCGTCGGCCAGGGCTGGGCGCCCAAGGCCGTGGACGTCGACTGGTACCTGTCGCGCAACAAGACCCTCGACGGCGCCGGCCTCGATCCCGCCGTGGTTCCCGGTGCCCTGCATGCGGCGCTGACCGTGCTCGAGAAGTGGGGCACGATGACGTTCGCGGAAGTGGCCGCGGCGGGCATTGCCTATGCCGAGCACGGCTTCCCGATGCGCAACAGCACCGCGCGGACCATTCGCTCGCAGCAGAAGTTCATGGAGAACTGGCCGGCCAACAAGGCCTACTGGCTGAAACCCGACGGGTCGCAGTATCGGCCGGGAGAAACCATCAAGCTGCCGACGCTGGCGCGCACGCTGAAGCGCATGGTCGACGCGGAGCGCGCGGCGAAGGGGCGCGGCCGCACCGCCGGGATCATCGCGGCGCGCGATCGGTTCTACAAGGGCGACATCGCGAAGGAGATGGTGGCGTTCCTGCAGAAGCACGGCGCGCCGTTCGATGCCAGCGACTTTGCCGAGTACTACGCGCGCATCGAAGAGCCCGCCAAGACGACCTATCGCGGCTACACCGTCTACAAGCACGGCTTCGGCAGCCAGGGTCCGGTGCTGTTGCAGGCGCTCAACATCCTCGAGAATTTCGATCTGCAGAAGATGGGTTTCGCGAGCGCGGATTACCTGCACACCATCACCGAAGCGATGAAGCTTGCCTATGCGGATCGCGACACCTACTACGCGGATCCGGCATTCGTGCAGGTGCCGGGCGAGGGGTTGTTGTCGAAGGCGTACGCGAAGGAGCGCGCGGCGCTGATCGACCCGAAGAAGGCGTCGACCACGTTCATCGCGGGTGACCCGCTCGAGTTCGACTCGACGGTGAAGCAGTGGACGTTCTGGAAGGCGAATGAAACCGGCGCCGCCACGCCACGCACCGCCGGCCAGGACGACTCGGCGGGCATCGTCAAGGACACCACGCACATGGCGGTGATCGACAAGGACGGCAACATTTTCGACGTCACGCCGAGCGGCGGCTGGGTGCCTGGCGGGGTGATCCTGGGCGACACCGGCATCGGCATGAGCGTGCGCGGCGAGCAGTTCTGGCTCGACAAGACGCGCGCCAACCACATCCGCCCGCGCGCGCGGCCGCGCTACACGCTGACGCCGAGCCTGGTCTTCAAGGGCGATGCGCCGATGATGGCCCTCGGCACGCCCGGCGGCGACAACCAGGATCAGACCATCCTGCAGGCGCTGCTCAGCGTGGTGGAGTTCTGGCCCGACTGGTACCCGAACCTGCATGTCGCGTTCGAGCGCCCGCGCGTGCAGACGATGCACTTGTACGGATCGTTCTGGCCGCACGAGGCCGGCTTCAATCAGTTGAACGTGGAAGCGACCATTCCCGACGCCGTGTTCAACGAGCTGAAAGCCCGTGGCCACGACGTCGGCCGACTGCGTCCGTTTGGGATGTCGGGCTGTGCCACCGCGGTGATGATCGATCCGGCAACCGGCAATCGGTTCGCTGCGGCGGACCCGCGCCGGGATTGCTACGCGATTGCTTACTAAGGTGCGTACGGTGCGTACGGGTGCGTAAGGTGCCTAAGGGTGGGTGCCAACCGTGCGGCTTTCTGTCACAATCATTCTCGGTCTAGTCCAAGTACCCGGAGCAAACCGGCTTCAACCGGCGGCCACGAACTATTCGGAAGTCGACCGATTCGCGCCTTCAGGTGTGATTTGTGCAGCGGCCCGACGGATTCACACTTGGCGTAACTTTCGGTCTTGAGCCCGGTTTCCACCGCTTCAACAGGCAACGCCACGCGCAAAGGTCCAGCCTGCGAGGTGATTGGCATCACGAGCACATCCGGCCGGAGATCGTTGATCGGATCGATCGAAACGATTAGCGCCGGCCGCGGCTCGGGGAACGTCGGGAGCGTGACCGTCCAGATGTCGCCACGCCGGATTCGTTCCATTGCGCTTCCTCCATCGCCTTGCGCCAAGCTTCCGATTCGGCGTCGTCGTCGAACGACGCCTTGAATGCTGCGAGTTCACGCCGCAGGTCGGCATCGCGGCGCGCGTCACGGTACCGGCGAACGATTGTTTCGATTTTCTCAGAGCGGCTCGAGCCGCTCTCTGCCAAGACCCTCGCCGGTAGGGAGGGACTCTCGAGCGTCATCGCCAGGGCATTAGCCGACTTCGTGACGCAACGCACTGCTGACCAGGCGGCATATCAGAAGTTCCACTTCGAGATCTTCGGCGACGACGAGGACAGCCCGGTTGAAGTCATTGGGTTTGAGGGCCGGCAGCTTCTGTCAGGCAAATACGACCTCGCTGTCAGCCCGTTCGGGCCCGATGGAAGCCCGGAAGCCATCATCGAAATCTATCGAACAAAGCTCGGTACGTTCGTGCTTTTAGCGACTCCCGTAACGGACGACCCCGAAGGCAGAAGCAGGAGCGCCTTCGAACTGTACGAGAGACATAACGCCGTCCGCGACTTGATGTCCGGGCACATAGTGGGCTGCTTAGCGGCTTCGAACCGTCATGAGTTACTCACCGAGCTCAGCAAGGGTCTCGGCAAGGACGCCGTTACCTGGATTGACTGAGGCACCTATGAAGTGGACTCGTCTTCGGCACATCTGCGTTAGCTGCTGGGATCGGCGATCTGTTTTCCGCTTCGGTGGTCGCGTCTACGCAGATGACGATCATACGCTATGTCCGGAATGCTATCGAGCAATGCGCAATCGCTTAAGGCAACATCGATAGCTCTAACCTCTCTCGGGGGACATACGGCTGCGAGACTTCGCACCGTCGTCGTTATCCTCCTTTGTGCGCCGAGTGCTCGTTGCCAACATGACTGATTCAAACCTGTCGTCATTCATCTGGTCGGTCGCCGATCTCCTCCGCGGTGACTATTGAGACCGAACGCTAGCTGTATTCGGGCTTAGACACCGACTCCACGAATCCGCCCCACGCCGAGCGGCTTGTCCGCCGTAGCGCTCCGCGCGAAGGCGGAAGCCAGGCGCGCCTTCACGGCGCGAACGAAGTGAGCGCCCGCCCTAAGACGCCGGGGCCAAGACTCTCCGCCGAGGCATTTCGATATTCAGGGTCTTGATCTTGTAATTCATCACGCGCGGGCTGATTTGCAGCAGCTCGGCGGCATCCTTCTGCACCCAGTTCGCCATCTTGAGCGCTTCGGTGATCGCCTGGCGCTCGATGTCTTCCAGCGCGATCCCGGTCGGCGGAATCTTCACCACGCTTTGTGAATCCTTCGACGAGCTGCCAGCCGGCGCGAAGTCGCCCAGGCGCAGGTCGCTCGACACGATCATCGCCGCCTCCGACAGCAGCGCGGCGCGCTCGATCGCGTTCTCGAGCTCGCGGATGTTGCCCGGCCAGTTGTAGCGGACCAGCAGCTTCTGCGCGTCGGTGTCCAGCCCGTCGAGGCGCTTCTTCAGCTCGCTGCCGAAGCGGCGGATGAAATGCATCGCCAGCGGCAGGATGTCGTCCTTGCGTTCGCGCAGCGGCGGCGTCTCCACGGAGACGACGTTCAACCGGTAATAGAGGTCTTCGCGGAAATGCCCGGCGGCCACCATCGCCGACAGATCGCGATTGGTGGCGGCGATCAAGCGCACGTCCACACGGATCGTGCGGGTGCCGCCGAGGCGCTCGAACTCGTGTTCCTGCAGCACGCGCAGGATCTTCGCCTGCGTGCTGGCGCTCATGTCGCCGATCTCGTCGAGAAACAACGTGCCGCCGTCGGCCTGCTCGAAGCGGCCGATGCGCTGGCGATCCGCGCCGGTGAACGCGCCCTTCTCGTGGCCGAACAGTTCCGACTCGAGCAGGTTCTCCTGCAGCGCCGCGCAATTGACCTTGACGAAGTTGCGCGCCGACCGCAGCGAGTTGTGATGGATGGCGCCGGCGATCAGCTCCTTGCCGGTACCGGTTTCACCGCGGATCAAGACAGTGGAATTGCTCTTGGCGACCTTCCGCACCACGCCGAGCACGCGGCCCAGCGATTCGCTGCCGCCGACGATCTTGTCGAAGTCGTAGTTTTCCTGGCGCTCGTTGCGGAGGTAATCCAGCTCGTTGCGCAGGCGCTTCAGCTCGAGCGCCTTCTCGACCTTGACCTCCATCTCCTCGAGCTCGAACGGCTTCTGCACGTAATCGAACGCGCCGTGCTTCATCGCCTCCACGGCGGTGTTCACCGATCCGAACGCCGTCATCAGGATCACCGACGCCGACGGATGCAGCTGCTTGGTGGTGCGCAGCACATCGAGGCCGTCGGACCCGCCCATCTTCAGGTCGCTGACCACGACGTCGAAGTAGCCTTCGTGCAGCCGCTCGAGCGCGGCGTTGCCGTTGGGGGCCTCGTCCACGTCGTGGCCGGCGGTGGTGAGCGAGAGCGCCAGCCCCCGTCGCAGTGCATCGTGATCGTCCGCTACCAGTATGCGCGCCATCTGTTAATCCACCCTGCTGTCAACGTTCAGCTGTCTGATGCCGGCCTTCTTCGTCGAATCCGGTTTCGGTTTGTGCGGCTCCACCGGTAAGGTCACGCGGAACCTCGTCCCCCTGCCATCGGCGGTGGTCATGTCGATGCGGCCTTCGTGCGCGTCGACGATCTTGCGCACGATCGCGAGCCCAAGGCCCGAGCCCTGCGCCTTGGTGGTGAAGAACGGGTTGAAAATCTTTTCCGCCACATCCCGCGCCATGCCCGGCCCATTGTCGGCGACGTCGACCACCACGGTCGGCACCGGCAGGTGGCCGTCGGGCAGCAGGGCGCCTTCGGCGCTGGTCCGCGCCAGCCGCGCGCTGATCTCGATGCGGCCGCGGCCTTCCAGCGCCTCGTAGGCGTTGATCAACAGGTTGCAGAACACCTGGGTCAGCTGATGCTGGTCGGCGCCGAGCGCCGGCAGATCCTTCGGCAACGACACCCCGACGATGATCGCGCCGCGCGTGGCTTTGTTGTCGGCGAGCGACACCGCGCTCGACACCGCGTCCGCCAGGTGCGTACGATCCACCTGCAGCCGCACCGGGCGCACGAACGCCAGCACTTCCTGCACGATCGCGTTGGCCATCTTGGCTTCGTTGATGATGTCGCCGACCAGCGACTGCACGTCGAGGTTGTCGGGCGCCTTGCGGCGCAGCAGGCCCGCCAGCACCTCGATGCCGGCCAGCGGATTCTTGATTTCGTGCGCCATCACCGCGGCCATCTCGCCGACCGCGGCCAGCCGATCGCGCAGGCGCTCGCGCTCTTCCATCTGCTCGACGTGCGTGAGGTCCTTGAAAAACAGCGCCGCGCCGACCGCCTCGCCGTTGCCGTCGCGCACCAGCGACAGGGTGTAGCCGATCACCGTGTCGGTGGACTTCAGCCGCAGCTCCGCGCGGTTGGGCAGCGACTTCAACTCGAATGCGCCGCCGAGCACACGGACGATGTCGGGATGGTGATGGAGCAGGTCGGCGTAGGGCGTGCCGATGAGGTCGTCGCCGGGCTCGAGCGCGAACAGGCGGCGGGCTTCGTCATTGATGATGACGAGGCCGCCGTCGCGGTCGATGGCCAGCACGCCATTGCGCATGTTCCCCACCATGTGGCGGAAGAATGCGTCCTGTTGCCTGGCTGCCTTTGCCGGTCGCTTGGCCATCAGCATGTTGCCGAGCCGGTATAGGCAAAGCCCATGCCCCGGCTGAGGCAACGACCTAACGCTCTAAGTCGTTGCGATTACAGAATTTGGATTATTACCTAGATAGAGGATCGATTACAAAAATGTAAGCGCATCACGGTTTTCGTAGGTCGTCGTAACTGCTGAGCTCCCCTTGGAGCATTTCCCACTGCCCCAGGAGCTCGCCAACTTCCCACATCAGCTCCTGGTGTTGGGCGAGGACCGGCCTGGATTTTTCGTGGTCGCTGTAGAAGTCCGGCGCCGACATTTTCTGTTCGACGTCCTTGATGGTCTTCTCGCGTTCGGCGATCCGCTTCTCGAGCTCGGCCACGCGATCCTTCAACGCCTTCCACGCCCGCTCGCGCTTTCTCTGATCCGCGCTCGCGCGCTTGCGCTCTTCGTAGCTTTGCTCGCGCGGCTTGGGACTTGGGTCTTGGGTCTTGGGTCTTGGGACCTTCGGAACCTCGTCCTTGGCACTCGTGGAACCCTTGGCACTCGTGGAACCTTTGGAACCTTTAGTCGCGGCAGATGCCGGAGGCGCTCCCGCCTGGTTTTTACTCCACAAGAATGCCTCGTAGGTCCCCGGGTATAGCCTCACCTTGCCGTCCCCGACCTCGATGATCTTCGTGGCCAGCCGCTCCACGAAATAGCGATCGTGCGAGACGAAGATCAGCGTGCCGCCGTAATCGGCGAGCGCGTCGAGCAGCACTTCTTTCGAATCGATATCGAGGTGATTGGTCGGTTCGTCCAGCAGCAGCGTGTTCGACGGCCGCAGCAGCATGCGCGCCACCGCCAGGCGCGTGCGCTCACCGCCCGACAGCACGCCCGCCTTCTTGTAGACATCGTCGCCTGAAAACAGGAAGCCGCCGAGGATGTTGCGGATCATCGGCACCATCGTGTGGGGTGATCCCGCCGACAGCGTTTCGTAGACCGTCAGCGTGGGATCGAGCCGAGTCGCTTCGTCTTGGGCGAAGTACTGCATGACCACCTGGTGGCCTTCGGCGCGCGTGCCCCCGTCGGGCGCCTCCTCGGCCGACAACAGCCGCATCAGGGTCGACTTGCCGGCGCCGTTGTGGCCGACCAGGGCGATGCGATCGCCGCGCTCGATGTGAAGGTCGACCGCGTTGAGAACGACTTTCTCGCCGTAGGCCTGGCGCGCGCCTTTCAACTCGAACACCATGCGGCCGCTCTTCACCGCCGCCGGGAACTGGAAGTGAATGCGCTTGCGCTCGGGCGGCACTTCGAGCCGCTCGACCTTGTCGAGCATCTTGATGCGGCTCTGCACCTGCGCGGCCTTGGTCGCCTGGTAGCGGAAGCGATTGATGAATTCCTCGACGCGCTGGATCTCCTCGTCCTGGCGCCGCTTGGCCTCGCGCAACCGCTCGAGGCGCGCGTCGCGTTCCTCGAGGTACTTCGTGTAGTTGGTGTGGTACTCAGTGATCGTCCGCAACGTCAGGTCGGCAATGTGCGTCACCACGGCATCGAGGAAGTAGCGATCGTGCGAGACCAGGATCACCGCATGCGGGTAGGCCACGAGGTACTCCTCGAGCCAGTTGCGGGCATCGAGGTCGAGATGGTTGGTCGGCTCGTCGAGCAGCAGGAGATCGGGCGCGCTCAGCAGCAGCTTGGCCAGCGCGAGGCGCATCTGCCAGCCGCCCGACAGGTGGTCGGTCAGCTGCTCCTGCACCTCCGGCTCGAAGCCGAGGCCGCGCAGCACCGTCGCCACCTTGAGCTCGATCTGATAGCCGTCGCCCAGGCGGAAGCGATCCTGCACCTCGCTGTAGCGCGCGAGGATCGCCTCGTGCGCCGCTTCGCCCAGGGAGGGATCGCCAAGCCGCTCCTCGAGCGCGTGCATCTCGTGTTTCAGATCCAGCAGGGGCTTGAGCGCGAGGCTGGCCTCGGCCACGACGGTTCGTCCGCTATGCGCGAGGCCGTCCTGCGGGAGATAGCCGAGCGTGAGCGCATTGGGTTTTTGAATCAGGCCGGAGTCGGGCTCGTCCAGGCCCGCGAGCATCTTCAGCAGCGTCGTCTTGCCGGCGCCGTTTGGTCCGCAGAGGCCGACACGATCGCGATCGCCGACCTGCCACGTCACGTGCTCGAGCAGGGTCTTCTCGCCGAAGGCTTTAGTGACGTCTTGGAGCTGGAGCATTCAGGGACTTGGGTCTTGGGACTTGGGTCTTGGGAAAGGCCCAGCGACTTGGGTCTTGGGTCTCGGGTCGGGACTTGGGTCTTGGGGAAATGCCCAGGACTCAAGACCCAGGTCCCAGGACCATAGAGCGCTACTCCCCGAGCGCCCTCGCCGCCGCGGCAAGCACCTGCGGCACACGGAATGGTTTGGTGAGGTATCCGGCCACGCCGAGATTCACCGCATCGATCGCGCTCGACTCGGTGGAGAAGCCGGTAATGATGATGATCGGCAGATCCGTCTTCAGCCGCTTGGCCTCGCGGATGAGGGCGAGTCCATCCATCCCCGGCATCTTGAGGTCGGCAATCAGCAGGTCGTAGTTGCCCAGGCGCAGGCGCTCGAGCGCGGCGCGGCCATCCGGTGCCACGTCGACGTCGTATTCGGCCAGCGCGAGCGTCTTCTGCAACAGCTCGCGAATGCTGGATTCATCGTCCACGACCAGCACCCGGCTGCGCCCGTCGCGGGCGGCGGGCTTGTCGGCCACCGCGGACCCGGAACGCTCGCCGCGAGGGCGCTGCGTATCCAGCCAGGCGTCGATGTCGCGCTTGCGAAAGCGCCACTGGCGGCCAACCCGGACGGCAGGGATTTTGCCGGCTTTGATCAGCCGGTAGACGGTTCGAAGGTTGACCTGGAGGTACTCCAGGACCTCTTCGGTCGTGAGAAAGATCTCGTCGTTGGGAAAGTTCACGCCCACTAAGTGTCTCTGAACACGGTATCTTACCCCATCGGCAGGTCTGTCACGTCGAAGGTTGCGGGAAAGCTGCCTGCCGCGCCGGAGCCTGTGGCGAAGGCGGGGGGGGCCTTGACCGACTTTCGGCGGAGGGCCGCCGTCTTAGACAGTAGCGTGCACGATTCGCGAATCTGATCGCATGGTAGCGACCGACGAGGAGCTCGTCGCCAAGTCGATGGACGGCGACGTAGAGAGCTTCAACCAGCTGGTTTTGCGCTGGGAACGGCCGATTTACGCCTTGGCGTACCGCGTCATAGGCCGCGATGAAGACGCCAGGGACGTGGCCCAGGAAACCTTTCTCAGGGCCTTCCGTGCCCTCCCCGGGTTCAAGGGCCAGGCGAAATTCTCCTCGTGGCTGTACAGAATTGCGCTGAATCTCTGCCGCGACTGGATCCGGCGGAAAAGGCGCACGCCGCTTGTCGAGATGCCGGAGGGCGTCGACATCGCCGAGCTCGCCGCCGAGCAGGGACCGGTCGAATCGATCGAGGATCTCGTCGCGCGGAAGGAGATGAGCCGCATCGTGGCTGAAGGCATGAAATTGCTGCCCGACGAACAGCGCACCGCGATCGTGTTGAAGGAATACCACGGGCTCACGTTCCAGGAGATCGCCGACTTGCAAGGCTGTCCGCTGAGCACCGTCAAGACGCGTTTGTATCAAGGCCTCACCGTCCTGCGCCGGCATCTCGAGAGCCAGGGCGTGACCAGCTATCAAA
>CAZEMI010000042.1:0-5020 GCA_964513235.1 uncultured Acidobacterium sp. | reverse complement strand
CTCGTCTATGCCGCAGACCGCCAGACAATTGGTCAGGGCGATGGCAAGAACGTGTGCGAGATGGATCAGCGGGTGGCGATGCACCAGGCACAGTATACAAAGACGGATCCGAACGTATGTTGCCCGTAGACAACGCCTTCGCCGAAATTGCGCTGATACTCTTGGCCGCCGCGCTGGTCGGTGCCCTGGGCACATGGCTCCGGCAGCCTCTGATCGTGTCGTTCATCGCTGTGGGCATTCTCGTCGGACCAGCGGGAATGGGCCTCGTGACACAGCACGAGGAAATCGAGCTCTTGGCGAGCATCGGCATTTCGGTGCTGTTGTTCGTCGTCGGCCTCAAGCTCGATTTTCAGACGATCCGAACGCTCGGTCCCGTGTCGCTGGCCACCGGCATCGGGCAGATTGTCTTCACGTCGGTGATCGGGTTTGCGATCGCCATGGCCCTGGGAATGACGCCGCTCACCGCCATCTACGTGGCCGTCGCCCTGACCTTCTCGAGCACGATCATCATCGTCAAGCTGCTATCGGATAAGCGAGAGATTGATGCGCTCCATGGACGCATCGCCGTGGGCTTTCTTATCGTCCAGGACATCGCGGTCATTCTTGCCATGATTGGGATCACCGCGATCGGGACCGCCGGATCAGGGGATCAGAGCCTGGCTGTCCATGTCGCCCTGATTCTGGCCAAGGGAATCGGGTTCCTGGCGGTGATCGCGCTGCTCGCCGTGCGTGTCCTTCCCGCGGTCACGACCCTCCTGGCTCGTTTGCCGGAGCTGCTGGTGCTCTCGGGCATCGCCTGGGCGGTCGTGCTTGCCGCCGCCGGCGAGATGCTGGGCTTGAGCAAAGAGGTGGGCGCATTCGTCGCCGGCGCCTCGCTGGCCTCGACGCCCTATCGTGAGGCGATCGGCAGCCGGCTGGTGACGGTCCGCGACTTCCTGCTGCTGTTCTTCTTTATCGATCTGGGCGCACGTCTTGACCTGTCGCTGCTCGGCGCGACGTTCGGCGAGGCGATGATCTTCTCGGCATTTGTCCTGTTCGGGAATCCGCTCATCGTACTGGCGATCATGGGATTGATGGGATATCGCAAGCGCACGAGTTTTCTCGCCGGACTCACGGTGGCCCAGATCAGCGAATTCTCACTCATCCTCGGTGCTCTCGGCGTCAGTGTTGGTCATGTGGGACCGGAGACGATGGGCCTGATCACGACCGTGGGGCTGGTCACGATCGGTCTCTCGACGTACATGATCATTCACTCCGCTCGCCTTTACGAGTGGCTGGCGCCGTGGCTCGGCATCTTCGAGCGACGCGCGCCGTACAGGGAGGCGTCTTCGCAGACGGCTTCTCCCCCAGAGGCGGACGTCATCGTCTTTGGCCTCGGCCGATACGGCGGCGGCATCGTACGACACCTGTTGCTGCGAAACCGACGGGTCACTGGCGTCGACTTCGATCCGGAGGCGCTGGCCCGCTGGCGCACCGAGGGGATACCTGTGGTCTATGGCGACGCAAGCGACCCCGAGCTCTTCGATCACCTGCCGCTCGACGGTGTGAGCTGGGTGATCAGCACGGCACCGGACATCGAAACGAGCCGGGTGCTGCTGCATCATCTTCGCGATCGCGGCTTTCGTGGCAAAGTGGCGGTCGCCTGCCGCACGGCAGACGAAGGGGATGTGCTGCGCGTCGAGGGCGCCGATGTCCTGCTTCGTCCGTACGCGGATGCCGCCGAGCAGGCCGCGGACGCCGTGACGGCGGGAGCGGACCGATTGAGCGCCATCGCCAGCGCGGCGCCGGGCGTCCGCGAAATTCGACTGGGATCGATATCGAAATGGGCCGGACATCGCATCGCGGATGTTCCGCTCCGCGAGGAATTCGGCGCGACCGTGCTGGCCGTGAGCCGTGGCGGGCGCAGCTTCCTCAGTCCCGGACCGACGTTCCAGTTGTTCCCCGGCGATCGCGTCATTCTGTCTGGCCAGCCGGCAGCGCTCGATCGGGCCATCGAATATCTCGCGCGGATCGACTATCCGGACCAGCAGGAGGATCACGAGGACTTCGCGGTCGCGGAAGTGCAGGTGGGCTCCCTACCGGGATGGACCGGACACACTCTCGCGGCCCTCGACCTGCGTGCACGGTATGGTGTCACGGTGCTCGCCGTCGGGAAGGAGCATGAGGGGCTCGACGCGCCCGATCCGCATCGGGCGCTCTCGAAGCATGACCGTGTTGTACTGGCCGGCACGCGAGAGGGGCTTCAGCGCCTGCAAGCGGGCGGTGAGCCATCGCCAAACGAACCACATACGATGCCGTCGTAACGCCCGTTAGCGTCCACGCGGAGTACATCGTCGTTTTTGGGCCGTTTTCCACGAAACTCCCGCCTGTCGATCCGGCAGCCTCCCAATCGACGTGTTGGAAAGGGCAGTTGCGCACGACGCGTCGCCCGCCAAAGAATGACTTCTCTCACGTTGAATGGATCTGTCATGGGACTGCTGACCGACTTTCGCTACGCGCTTCGCTCGCTCTTCCACGCCCGCGGCCTCGCGATCACCGTGATCGTGACGCTGGCCCTTGGCATCGGCGCCAACGCCGCCATTTTCAGCGTCGTGCAAGGCGTGCTGCTCAAGCCCCTCGTCAACGACGACGAAGAGCGGCTGATTTACATCCGGCAAACGGCGATGGGCCGCGGCACCGACAACGCCAACTGGTCGGTGCCCGAAATCAACGACTTGAAGTCGCGCGTGAAGACGATCGCGGAGTTCGGCGACTTCTCGACGCTTGACTTCACGCTGGTCGGTCTTGGCGAGCCGCGCGTGGTGCGCGCCGGCGTGGTCGGCGGCTCCTTCTTCCGCGTGATGGGACTGCAGCCGATCCGCGGCCGTCTGATCGACGCCACCGACGACGGCGCCGACAAGCCGAGCGTGACCGTGCTGACGCACCGCTTCTGGAGCACGACGCTCAACAGCGACGACAACGTGCTCGGCAAGCAGATCAAGCTGGGCGATCGCGCGTCGACGATCATCGGTGTGCTCGAGCCGTCGGTGCCTTACCCCTCGGAAACCGAATTGATGGCCAACGTGGTGACCAGCTCGCATCACATGTCGGCGACGATGCAGGACGGCCGCGTCCATCGCATGACGGAACTGTTCGGCCGCCTCGCGCCTGGCGCGGACCTCGAGCAGGCACGCGCCGAGCTGCAAGCCACGCATGGCGCGATCGTGACCGAGCATCGGGAAGCCTACCCGGTGAAAGACGACTTCAGGATCACCGCGGTCCAGTTGCGCGATCAAATCACGTCGCCGGCCCGCACCGTGCTGCTGGTCCTGCTCGCGGCTTCGGCACTGATCTTCATCATTGCGTGCTCGAACGTCGCCAACCTGATTCTCGCGCGCTCGGTGCGTCGTGAAGGCGAGCTGGCGATTCGCGCCGCGCTGGGGGCGACGTCGGGCGCGCTGCGGCGGACGTTGCTGGCCGAGAGCCTGGTGCTGTGCGGCGCCGGTGCGTTACTGGGCGTGCTAATCGCGCGGCCGATGGTGGCCGTGCTCGCCCGCTACGCCTCACGGTTCTCAGTGCGGGCGCTGGATCTCACGGTGGACTCCACGCTGCTGTGGGTCGGCGTCGGCCTGGCCGTCACCTCGGCAATCCTCCTGGCGTTCGTGCCTCGCCTGCCGTCCACCGACGCCTCCAACGGCTTCGGGTTGTCGAACGGGAGCGTGCGCATCACCTCGGGCACCAACCAGCGGCTGCGGCTGTTCGCGGTGACGCAGATCGCCGGGTCGTTCCTGTTGCTGGCCGGCGCCGGCGCGCTGCTCGCGACGCTGATCGCACTCCAGCAGACCACGACCGGCGTCAACATGCGCAACGTGTTGGCGATCCACGTGCCGCCGAACTACGAGCGACCACCGGAGCAGCTGCTGCCGTTGTATCGCGAGGCGCTGCGCCAGATTGGGGAGCTGCCCGGCGTGGAGCAGGTGGCCGTCGGCACCGTCGTCCCCTGGCGCGAGGCCGGCGCGTTCTTCGACGCGCAGTTCATGGTCGAGGGCTACGCCAAGGCGGATGGCGAAGACGACCCGCGCGCGAGCTTCCGCACCGTCTCGCCCGGGTTCTTCAGGGCCCTCGGTGTGCCGATCATCGCCGGCCGCGATTTCAACGCCGACGATCGATCGGATTCCGAGAAGGTGGTGATCATCAGCGAGAGCGTGGCGCGCCGCATGTTCAACAACCAGCAGGCGGTGGACCGCAAGTTGATGTGGACCGACCCGGTGATGAAGTTCATCGGCGTCTCGACGGGAGGCCGGCGCATCATTGGCATCGCCGCGGACCTCGACGACGAGAACATCGTGCCGGGGCCGAAGATGACGGTGTATCACCCGATGGAACAGGAGTTCGGCGGCAGCCGCCTGTTCGTGCACGCCAGGACCGACCCGTACGCGCTCGTGACGCCGATCACGAAGATCATCCGCAGCATCTCCGCGGAGCAGCCCGTTGAACAGGCGGCCACGCTCGAGGACGTGCGCGCCGAAGTGCTGGCGCCCAATCGCCTCAACACGCTGGTGTTCGGCGGGTTTGCGATGGTTGCGCTGACCATCGCCATCGTCGGCGTCGCGGGGGTGCTGGCGTTCTCGGTGAGCGCGCGGATGCGCGAGTTCGGCGTGCGCCTCGCCATTGGATCGACGCCGTCCAACCTGTTGACGCGCATCCTCGGTGAAGGCGCGGTGATTGCCGGCACCGGCATCGTGGCCGGCGTGATTGGCGGGTTTGCGCTGCTGCGATTTGCCGGCGGGTTCCTGGGCAACATCGAAGTGCCGGGCGCCGTGCCGCTCGCGGGCGCGGCGGTGGTGCTGATCGTGGCCGCCGTGGCGGCGTCACTGATGCCCGCCGCCCGCGCATCGCGCGTCGACGTGATGCAGGCGCTGCGATCTGAGTAGGGATCGGGGATCGGGGATCGGGGATCGGGGATCCACAGATCGGTCCCGACCCCGATCCCCGATCCCCGATCCCCTATCCCCGACCCCCGATCCCCGATCCCCGACCC
>CAZEMI010000041.1:0-4914 GCA_964513235.1 uncultured Acidobacterium sp. | reverse complement strand
GTCCACCTTGGGCGACGAAGCCTTGGCGGAGTCGGCTAATGGTAGGACCGGGAGAGATCGCTCGTCGGGCTCGCGGCCGGGTGACCGGCCGAATCGAAAGCCTGCCGATCCTTGCGCTGAGCGTGCATAGCGCGTGTAACTGCCGCTGCGTGATGTGCGACATCTGGAAGGCCAACTCCGAAAAGCGCGAGATGAGCCCCGGCGATTTGTCGCGCCATGTCGGGGCCATCCGCGCGCTGCACGTCCAGCGAGTGATGCTGACCGGCGGCGAGCCGCTGCTGCACCGAAACCTGTGGGCGCTCTGTAGCGAGCTGCAGGCGCTCGGCATCCGCATCACCCTGGTGACCACGGGATTGCTGATCGAACAGCATGCCGCCGACGTGGCCTCGTACGTGGATACCGTGGTGATCTCGCTCGATGGTCCGCGTCATCTGCATGACGGCATCCGCCGTGTGAAAGGCGGCTTCGACCGCATCGCGAAGGGCGTGATGGCCTTGCGCGCGCAACAGCCGGCGCCGCGGCTGATCGCGCGCTCGGTGGTGCAGCGCGACAACGCCGCGGCGATCGACGGCACCATCACTTCCGCGCGTCGCATGGGCTTCGACGAGATTTCGTTTCTTGCCGCCGACGTGTCGTCGCCGGCGTTCAACCGGCCGGAGCCCTGGTCCGCCCGGCGCATCGCCGAGATCGCGGTTCCCGAAAGCGCCTTACCGGAGCTCGAGTTGTCGATCGATCGTGCGGTGGCCGCCGATCCGGACCTGTTCGACGGCGGCTTCGTCGCCGCCGGCCGCGCGTCGCTCGATCGCATCGTGCAGTACTACCGCGCCCTCGCGGGCGGCGCCGCGTTTCCGGTGGTGCAGTGCAACGCGCCTTGGGTGTCGGCGGTGCTCGAGCCGGGCGATGTGCTGCGGCCGTGTTTCTTTCAGCCTTCCTATGCCTCCTCGGCAGAGGGACTCGAAGCGGCGCTCAACTCGGCGAGTGCGATCGCCTTTCGCCGCGGCCTCGACGTGGCGGCCAACGACACCTGCCGGCGATGCGTGTGCTCGCTCAACCTGCCGTTGACGTCGACGGTTTAACCTCGGTCACCTCTCGATACAGATCCGCAATCCGATGCGCCGCACGCCCTGGTCCAATACGCTTGTGTTAAACGCTGACAGTGACAGAGTTGGTGACACCTAGCTGAAATGCACGAGCACGAGGCGTAACCGGTACACTGTGGCCATTCCATGTTTGCGGTTCCGCCGAACCCAACCATCTACCACATCCCCCCATATCGACCGGCTGGCGTCGGTCATTAACGACGGTGGTCTGTTCTCGGATGCTGCAATGGTTGCCAGACAGGGTGTCGAGACAACCATTGGCATGAACAACATCAAGGAGCGTCGACTCACACAGCTACAGCTGGCCAGTCAACCAGGGCTTTATGTGGGCCAATGCGTCCCGTTCTACTTGTGTCCGCGGTCGGTGATGCTTTATCTCATCCAAGAGCTAATGACCCTCAGCTTGCGTATAAGGGTGGTCAGGGGCCCATCGTGCATCTGCATGCTGATCTGAATCGAGCTACCGCGTGGGCCAACCCGAACCAGCGTCGTTGGCTTTCACGCTTTCAAATGCTGGCGCGCGTTATTTCGAAGACCGCGCAGACTTGGCCCAACTCAATGAAGTGAACTGGCCCGCGGTGAACGCAACATTGTGGCGAGGCGAATACAAGGACGGCAAGCATCAAGGGCCCTATGGCCCATACGCAGAGAACCTGAGGCATGTGTTGCATGCAATAGAAGGCCATCTTGTTTCAGGTTATGCAGATGGTGGCGATGCTCCAGAAAAGCAATTGGAATTGGTTCCCGGAGCCGTCGAAGACTCCCAAGCGTTTCTAGCCGACCACCCGAAATCTCGTGAGCGGTTTGACCGAGTTGCGGACTTGGTGGAAGGTTTCGAGAGTCCGTTCGGCTTGGAGTTGCTTGCGACCACGCATTGGGTGATCAGGCACAGTAGTGCCATCGGTGCCGATGAGGTTGTTACGAGAGTCTACGAATGGAGTGACCGGAAGAAACAATTCTCCCGCCGACAAATCGATCTTGCACGCAAGACGCTGATCGAGAAGGGTTGGGTGTCTTAAGGTTCCAGAGAGAGTTTGCAGTCCGTCGCGTGTCTTGTCGCCCGGGCGCATTGTGTTGATTGCTTTCATGACTTCATTAGTGTCCGTCGGCATAGAGCCGAGTGCGAAGTCGAAGACGCTTAACAGAGCGAGCTTCTCACCATGCCTCCGCAGACGCTTATCCAGGTGTTCCCAATCGGCAAACCGAAACCGGTTCTCGGTGACACTGCGGTGACGATAGACGACTCTTGCTTCGAAAAGGAGAGGTCAACGGTCCTGAGAACCGGCGACCTCTCGATACACCGCCGCAAACCGATCGGCGACCCATGAGGCGTGGTGTTCGAGCGCCCACGCCTGCGCCCTCGCCGCCATCGCGCGCGCACGCGCAGGATCGGCGTGCAACGCGAGAATCGCCTGCGCCATCGAGGATGCGTCGATCGTGTCGATCGCCAGCGCGCGATCCGCTGCCCAGTCCGCCACGTAGCCGACGCGCGTGCCGACGATGGGAAGGCCGGCCGCCGCGGCTTCGAGCACTGAGACGCCCGCCGCCTCGTGCAGCGACGACTGCACGTAAAGATCGGCGTCCGCGAAGATCGCCGCGAGCCGATCCTGCGGCGCGAATCCGTGAAATCGCACGCTCTCGGCGACGCCCTTGTCCATCGCGTGCCGCTGGAGCTCGCCGTCAAGCGTGTCTTCCCCGACCAGGTCGAGACGCGCATCGATCGACTGCCTGACAACCGCCAGTGCATCGATCAGCATCCGCTGGTTCTTGACGCGGCTGAGGCTGGCCACCTGCAGAAGCTTCAGGCTTTCTCCGGCGGCACTGAAGTGCCGCCCTCCCGGTTCCGTCCTGAAGTGCCGCCCTCCCGGTTCCGCCCGTGCCGCCGGAGACGAAGTCACGGACGTTAGCGGAATCACTGCCGGTTGGACGCCGTGCTGAGCGGCCAGACCGGCCATGAACTGCGTGCACACGTGGATGCGTGAGGCGCCGCACGCTTCCTGGATAACCCTGCGGCCGCGTGCGGTCCGCTGCGACCCGTAATCGATCGCGGGAATCGACACGAATTCGCCGCTGTCCATGGTGACGAGGCTTGGGACGCCGAATCGGCGCGCGCAGCGGACCGCCAGTTGTCCGGCCGGATCGCCCCACAGACCGTGGACGAGATCGAAGGGACCGTGGGCCGACAGCGCGTGAATGAGTGCTCGTGCCTGCGCCCATCGCGTCAGACCGAACCCCGCGGCTGGCCGGCCGAGATCGTGAACCGTGAATCCAAGGAGCGTGTAAGTGTGCGCCTCGTGGAGATGGCGCAGCGCGAAGGCGTGGATCTCGTGGGTCCTGGCCAGTTCCGAGAACAGCGCGAGCCACGACGGGACGACTTGATCGCGGCCGCTCGGATGAAGCCCGCCGGCGACCACCACCGCGATCTTCATCAGCCCGCTGCGTGCCGGTTGTCAACCAACGATTGGTATTCCGCCACGGTCCGGTGCGCGATCGCCTCCCACCGCAACACATGCTCGTAATGGGCGCGGACCCGGGCGCGCTGGTCGGACAAATCGATCGAGGCCACCCGTCTCACCGCAGAGGCAAATTCGTCGGCGTCTCCGGGCTGCCACCGCTCGCCGGAGTCGCCGGTGATCGATCGAAACGATGGAATGTCGGTCACGATGGGGACCAGCCCCGCGGACATCGCCTCGATCAGCGCATAGCCGCTGCCTTCGTAGTGACTGCCGCTGATGAACACATCGGCCGCCGAGTAGTAATTCGGCATCTCTTCTCGTGGCACCCGAGCCGCGAGCGTGACCCGCGCCTGCAGGCCCGACGATCGGCGTACTCGCGCCTCGACATCCGGCAGCAGCGTGTCGTCGGCAAAAACCATCACGACGCGGCCGTTCGGCAATGCTGGAAGGGCGTGCTCGAGGCCGCTCAGCACCGTCAATGGATCCTTGTTCGTGGTCAGCCGGCCGACCCACAGGATCAACGGGTCACCGGTCACGCCAATCGCGATGCGCGCGCGGTCCTTGTCCACCGGTCGCATGGTCGTTCCCGACTCGACGATCTCGAGCACCCGCTGATCGCCGAGCACGCCCGCGGCGCGCCACGGCTCGGCTTGTTCGCGCGCCGTGAAGGAGATCGCGTCGGCGTGGCTGAGTCCGCCTTTCCATCGTGCGCGCCGCCACATGCCAACCAGCCCGGATCCAATCACGGGGAACTCGCCGCCATGGTGCTGCGCCACAATGACCGTGCGAGGGCCGACGGCCTTGCGGACGGCCGCGACCAGTTGCGGGAAGATCAGCCCGTTGACATGGACCACGTCGGGCGAGTGTTGCGCAATGGCGGCCACAAACGGTTCCGGCGCGTCCCTGGTTGACAGCCACGGCGCCTGGGGGTCCTTGACGAATTCATACGGCACGCCGTCGCGCTCGACCCGACCGGCGGTGTGAAAACGCTGCACCACCGATACGCCTGCGCCCGTGCCCGCCACCGCCACGCTCCACTCCGTCAGCGTGTGATACAGGTCGAGCAGCGCGTTCGCGTTCTTGATGGCCGGGTCGTAGACCGCGTTGGCTTGAACGATTCGAAGTGGCGGCAAGATGACTCTCCAGCATTCTTACGCAAACCGTCCTTCGACTCGCATCCGCCGGCTTTGCCGGCCAATACTCGCTCAGGACTGCGCCCTTCGACTCGCATTCGCCGGCTTCGCCGGCCAATACTCGCTCAGGACTGCGTAAAATTGAAGCAGGTTCCTTTTTGAAGCCGATGACCGCCATCGTCGCCGCGGCCGGCGCTGAGCGCCTGGCCGGCGCGCGCCGGCGTG
>CAZEMI010000040.1:0-3717 GCA_964513235.1 uncultured Acidobacterium sp. | reverse complement strand
GGCCGTGGGCTCGAAGAGCGCAAACGTGAGAGCTCACTGCAACCCGATCGCTCTCTCGTTTGCGCCCTTCGTGACCACGGCAGCGGCCTACGGCCGCTCCGCGGGCCTGCAGCCTGGCGCGCGCGCCGTCATCCGTGGAATCCGTGTAATCCGTGGACAAATTCAGTCGGCTCGCGTCGCGGAGAGGGGATCGACGCGCACCGCGCGCACGGCGGGGAGGAGGCTGCCGGCGAGGGTCATCAGTAACGCCAGCGCGATGGCGGCGCCGAAGACGAGCGGGTTCGCGGGATCGACACCAAACAGCAGCGCCTGCATCGACCGGCCGGCCGCATAGGCGACGGCGGCGCCGATCACGACGCCGAGCGCTGCCAGCACGGCGCTGCGGCCGATCACCATGCCGATGATGTCGCGGGCCCTCGCACCGAGCGCGATGCGGACGCCGATCTCGCGCGACCGGGCACGCACGGTGAAGGCCAGTAATCCGTGGATACCGATCCCAGCGAGCAGCGATGCGACGAGCGCAAATGCGCCCAGCACGCGCAGCTGCACCACGCGCGACGCCGTTTCCAACGAGACGATGTCGTCGAGCGTCCGCACGTTGACGATCGGCAAGAGCGGATCGGCGGCCGCGATGATCGCGCGCACGGCCGGCACCAGCGTCGTCACCGGCACCGCGGCGCGGATGGCGAGATCCTGCGGCGCATAGAACAGCGGATCGCCATCAATGAACTGGCTGGCCGGCAGATAGACCTGCGGCTCGCTGGTATCGGCTTCCAGACCGCGGACGCGGATGTCGCCGACCACGCCGACGATAGTGCGGACCTGGTATGCGAACGCGAACTGTTGACCGATCGGATCGCGGTCAGGGAAGTACTGGCGAGCCAGCGATTCGCTCACCACCGCGACCGGCGTCGTCTGGGGCGTATCGTCCGCGCTGATGTCGCGACCGCGCCGGACCGGGGTATGCATGGTGCTGAAGAAACCAGGTGTGACGAAGCGCAAACTGGCGCGACGCTCGTTCTTCGGATCCGGCGGCACGAACTTGTGCGGGCTCCCGGGATCCGGCACCGTCGACAGCACTGGCCACACGCCACCGCCCATGACCATCGGCAGGAAGCTGATGTAGGCGGCGCTCTGCACACCCGGCAACGCCGTCACGTCGTGCAGCACGCGCTGGTAGAACTGCTCGCGCTCGGCCGCCTTGGCATACTTGATCTGCGGCAACGTCGTCCGTACCGTCAGCACACCATCCGCCTTGAATCCGGGGTCGACACGCTGCACGTTCAGGAGCGCCTGGGCCAGCAATCCGACGGTGACGATTAACACCACCGACGCCACGATTTCCGCGACGACCAGGGAGGACCGGAGTCTCTCGGTGCCGCGACTGGTGCCGCCGCGGGCGCCATCCTTCAGCGCGGAGCCCTCGGCCTTGCGGCAGACGCGAAGTGCCGGCAACAGGCCGAACGCCATGCCGGCGCCGATGGTGAGCAGCAACGTGCCGGCGAGCATCCGCAGGTCGGTGGGCGGCACCTCGGCGATCGGCAGACTGGTTGGAACCAGGCGCACGAGCAGCGGCGCCGCCACAACCGCGAGGATGACGCCCAGCACTCCGCCGCAGGCGGCGAGCACGAAGCTGTCGGTCAACATCTGACGCACCAGCCGATCGACGCTGGCGCCGATCGCGGCGCGGACCGCGAACTCGGATCGGCGCGCCAGCGCGCGCGACATCAACAGGTTGGCGAGATTGGTGCACGCGATCAGCAACACGCAGATCGACGCGCCAACCAGGCCGAGCAGCAACACGCGCGGCTGCCCGGTGATCTGCTCGCGCCACGGGGCGAGCGCCACACCTTTCCCCTCTTGCGCTTTCGGATAGGCCTGCGCGAGCTGGGCGGCAATCACGTCCATCTCCGCGCGCGCATCCTCAATCGAGACGCCGTCCTTCAACCGGCCGATCACCGCCAGGTAGTGATTACCCCGATCGCTGTCGCTTTCCGTATTACCTAAGCGAAGGGTGCGCCAGAAGTCGCGGTTACGAGACGGAAAATAGAAATCCGGCGGCATCACGCCGACGATCACATACGCGCGATTGTCGAGCGAGATGGTCTGGCCCAGGACGTCGGGACTGGCGCCAAAGCGCGTCCGCCAGATTCGATCGCTGATCACGATCGGCCGTTCGCCCTCGGCGTGGACATCGGATTCCGTGAGTACTCGCCCGAGCGCCGCGGGTCGCCTGAGGATCTGGAATACTCCGCCGCCGACCGACGCTCCGCTGACCTGTTCCGGCTCGCCGTGGCCCACCAGGCTGGCGGAGCCACCGGTGAAGGGTTCGATCCGCTCGAACACCGTGGCCATGCGCTGCCAGTCGAGGAAGTTCGGCGGCGATGGTTCCATGCGCGGATACCCGAGCGAGGAGTGATCCTCCCAGAGCCGGACGACGCGGTCGGCCTCGGGGACCGGCAGCGGCCGCAACAGCACGTGGTCGGCGACCGAGAACGCCGCGGTGGTCGCGCCAATGCCCAGCGCGGCGACCAGGATTGCAGTCAGCGTGAATCCAGGGGTGCGCCTCAGCGAGCGAATCGCGAAGCGCAGATCCTGTTTGGTAATGTCGCCGTGGACGCGCGTCGCATTGGCGGCGGTGTCGACGAAGGCGCGGATCAACAGCACTCCTTTCGCCGAGACAGCAGCCTCGCGCCACTGACGTGTGAAGTCCTTCATCATCTCGGCGCCGTACTCGGCGCGAAACGACTTCGGATACAGACGCAGCAACGCGCGGTAGAACAGCATTTACGCCTTCCTGGTATGGAAGCCGCTCGCCCGGGCCAGGCGCACGAGATCGTGCAGCCGGTTGGCTTCGGCGCGCGCCACCGAGCGGCCGAACGCGGTGATCCGGTAATACCGCCGCCGCTCATCGTCGAGCTCTGGCGCCGGTCGCTCGTTGATCTCGACGATCACGTCGTCTTCGAGCATGCGCTGAATGGAGCGATAGAGCGTGCCGGGGCTCAGGCGCACCTCGCCGCTGGTGCGCGACAGGACTTCCTGGATGATCCCGTAGCCGTGCCGATCCTCGTCGGCGAGTGCCATCAGGATGTGGAAGACCGCCGGCGGCAGCGGCAGGAGCGAGTCGGGAAGCGGTGAGTGACCCATGTGCCGTGATTATATCCAGTATGGATATACACACAATGGACATAGTCGACGCGGCCGGCGTAAAAGTTGCAGCCGGCCCGTTAGCGAGCGGACTTTGACTGGACGGTGACCTTTTGGCCGCGAATTTTTGTCCTCTTCAGCGCCGTGATGACCTGTTCCGCCACCTCTTCCGGAATTTCGGCCAGCGAATAGTCGTCGTGGATCTTGATCGCGCCGATCAGCGATGAGGAGATGCCGGCCTCGCCGGCGATGGCGCCGACGAGATCGGCGGGCCTGACGCTGTGTTCCTTGCCGACGCTGAGGCGAAGCAGCCGGACGGCGCCGCCGCGATCGTGAGCCGCCTCCTCGGCGGGTGGTGCAGGGGTACGTTCCGATCCGTCCCCGGCCATCGCCACCGCCGCCGCCGCCAGGTCGAGGAGATCAAGCTCTTCGGCGAGCGATTCGATCAACTGTCGCGCCTCTTCGAGACCCCCTTGCGCGACGCGCGCCCGCAACGACTCCTTGATGGCGTCCATGCGGCGTTTCCTGAGATCGGATTCACTCGGCAGGCGGCCGATCTCGATCTTCTGT
>CAZEMI010000039.1:0-9555 GCA_964513235.1 uncultured Acidobacterium sp. | reverse complement strand
GTTTCTTCGACTGGCTGAAGAGCAGCAGCGGGAACAGCGCAAGACAAAAGAACAGGACCCCGGCCGCGGCGCCATGGATCATGCCGATCGTCGGCGGTTGGGTGGTCGACGCCGGCGGCGTCGTCGGCAGCAACGCGACCAGCACCGCGCAGATGCCGGCGATCTTCCCCAGCCACGCATCGGCCCAGCCGTTGCGCACCGCGGTGATCTGCGTGCGGGCTTCAGCGCCCTGGTTGCGCGGCGTGTATTGATAGAAGAACAGGAACACGCCGATCACGAAGAGGGTGCCGACGAACCAATCCCGCATCCCCGCCCAGTAGTAGGCACTGATCGACGTCTGGAGCTCGCGGGTCTCCAGAAATCCCAGCAGCGAGGCCAGCATCAGGATGAACGGCAGCGAGACGCCGAACACGCCGATGGCCGTGCGGTAGTGCGGATGCGTTTCGAGGATCGAACTGCCGGCGACGCGTTTCAGTTGCTCGAGCATGCGGGCCTCGTTCCGGGGAGTGGCCGCAGTCTAAACCCGATCCGCCGTTCGCGCGCGGTCAGCCTTGCACGGCGTTTATCGCAGCGGATGGTCGCGGAAGAACGCCCAGATTTCCTCCGTGGCGCTCACGCTGTGAGTGTTGGGGCCCACGAACCATTCCGGCATCCACCCGCCACCCGGCCACGTGTGTCCGCCGCCCTTGATGGTGTAGAGCACCACGTCGGCGTTCTCCGCACAACTGTGGTACGAGCGGCGACTGACATCAGCGGCTATCTCAGACTCGACGGGATTCGGCGCGCAACGGTTTCGGCGGCCCCAGGCGGCCACGAAGGACCAGACGCTCGGGAATGTCCCTTCCTTCACCCACGACGTCCCACCGTCATACGGGGCGACGGGATCGTGTGTGCCATGGAACGCGATCATCGGGACAGGGCGATCACTTGCGCACGCCTCGAAGGGCAGCAGGAGCGCCGACGACACCATGCCGACGGCCGCGATCCGATCGGCGAGCGTGCACGACAGCACAAATGCCATCCCGGCGCCATTGGACAGCCCGTCCGCGTAAATCCGTCTCGAGTCGATGTTATGGGTCGCCGCTAACGTGTCGATCAGGTCCGCGATGAAGCGGGCGTCCCGCGGCAGCCCCGGTGCGGGACTGCCCATTTGCCAGACGGGCAAGATGCCCCGTCCCATGGGATACGCGACGATGACGCCGTGATCGTCGGCGACCGTGTTCCAGCGAGTCATATCGCGTTGAACGGTCGGCCACAGGCTCGCGCCGTGCATGCTGATCACCAGCGGCGCCGGCTTCGCAGGGTCGTAACTCTTCGGAACATACAGGAGGTACTCCCGCTCGTGGCCGGATGACACGATCGAACCGTTGTTCCGGTGGTAACGGTAGAACGACACCGCTTCCACGACAGCCAGCCACACCGGCAGGCTCATCAGGACCAGCGCGGTGACGAGCGTGCTCCGGCCGCGTCCTATCGTCGTTGCCATTACCGGTGCCGATTCGAGGCCAGCGCCAGCGGCGCCGCCGAGAGCCGGGTCAGCGGGATCGCCAGGATGGCGAGCAGCAGGAGCACATACCGCGGGATGTGCGGTGTGGCGGCCATCCAGGCGAACACGGCGTACAGCGACAGGACCGCGGCAAGCCACAGCGCTGCCACCGTCACGAGCGGTCGTGGCTCGATCAGCCCTGATCGATCGAGACGAATCGCGATCCAGGCCGCGGCGGACATCTTCAGCGCCACGAGGATGGTGGCCGCGACCGGCACCGCGTCAAGGATCCTGACCACGATCACTCTCGCATTGCTACCGAGCCACTGGACGAACGGTATCGCCGCCACCAGCAACACCAGCGTCACACCGATGTGCGTCCTGACCAGCCACGGCCGGCCGCTGAGGCCGATGTATAAGCTCGTGACGAGCCGTTTCCACGTTGTGGCCACGAGCGCCAGTACGGCGAGCATCGTGATAGCAAGAGCGCGCGGCCGGCCAATGAGATCGCGAAGATCCCGCGCGCGCTCGATGACGATCGGCCACGTGTCCGACAGGCTGAGCGCCAACGGGACAACGGCGATGACCAGCCCCCACGTGATGACGGTGCTCGCGATGCTCACACGTATTTTGGCGGCGATGAGCGCGGCGCTGGTGAGCGGGCGCGTCGCCATGAACGGTGGCAGTCCGTAATCGTCGCCTCGCTGCGCGCCAGCCCTGCGTACCGTTGATGCGACAAACGACGCCATGATCGGCGGGGTGAGCGCCACCACCGCGAGCGAGATGATCACGAACGCGGGCGCGGTGCGATCCAGGAAGAGCAGGCCAAGCGCGAATGGCAGCACAAACGCCACGAGGACCGGCAGCGACCAGCCATGTTGCTGCCACTCGTACCACGTCTGCGCGCTCATCGGCGACTCGAACCGACGGCGGCGCGCCAGCAGGCGCGCGAGTGATGCGAGCGGCAAGAAGGCGCCGCTCCAATCCGGCACTTCGCCGCGACGCGCCCGACACACGGCGGTCCTCGCGGCCAGGTAGGCCACGGGCAGTTGCGGCACCAGGATCGCCGCCATCAGGGTTTCGCTCGGCTGGAGCTCGATGGCGACGATCGCGATGATGTCCATCACGATCAGCCACGAGACGACGGCCACGACCCGCAATCCTCGAACCGGATACGACACCCACATCAGGACCTGGGTCCACGCGAGAAACGCGGGGGCGTAGAGCACCAGCCAGAAGGGCGGCTCGATCTCTGCCGGCCACGACGCGAGCCGTGCCGCCTGCGCGAGAAGGGCCATCGATACGGTGCCGTAGAGCATCGGCCAGGCGGCCAGCGCCGGGCTTGTGATTGGCAGGGTAAACAGGCGTAACGGGTACATCGATTGGCGCCCGGCCAGATCGCCGGTGAGGCCGAAGCTGAACACCGGCAGGAGAAACATCACCGAGGACCAAAGCGGAATGGCGATCGTACCGATGAATCGCACCGGACTGGCGTCGACCGGCTGCGCCCAGTCAATGCCGAGCAACCGAGTGGTGAGCAGGGCGATCACATAGGCGGCGACCACCAGGAGGCCCCAGCGATACCGGTGGCCAAATTCCCACGCGAACACGCGCGCAGCAGAGAAAGCCATCTATTGATTGGGTGTCAGCCGGACTCCGGCGTTGGCGGCGAAGATCTCGTCGAGTGACGCGCCCCGATGCGCGTGCTTGATAGTGTCGAGTGGTCCACTCAGCACGATCCGGCCGTGGTTGATCATCGTCACGTGATCGGCCACGCGTTCCACTTCGTCGAGCAGGTGAGATGAGAACAGCACGGTGCGGCCTTCATCGGCGATGGTGCGCATGATCGCTTCGAGGATGTCGCGTCGGACGACCGGATCGAGGCCGGACGACGGCTCGTCGAGCAGCAGCAATTCGGGGCGGTGCGCCAGCGCCACGAGCAAACCGGCGCGAGCCTTCTGTCCTTTCGACAGGTTCTTGATGCTCGCCGACGGATCGAGGCCGAACCAACGGCGGAGTTCCTCGGCATATTTCTGATCCCAGGCGGGGTAGAACGCACGCGAGTACCGAATCAACTCCTCGACGCTCATCCATACCGGAAGATCGTGATCTTCGGAAAGATAACCAATGCGCGACAGCACACCGACCGGATCGGCGACGGGATCGCGCCCGAACACGCGCACGGCCCCGGTCTCGGCGCGCAGCAGGCCGAGGATGTGCTTAATGAGCGTGGTCTTACCCGCACCGTTGGCGCCGACCAGGCCGTACACGCCGCCGCGAGGCAGCGTCAAGGTGACGGCGTCGAGCGCGGTCTGCGTGCCAAACCGGCGCGTGACACTCGTCACTGTGATGATCGGCTCGCTCACGTCTATTGGGTGTCCTGTACGTGCTTCACCCACGCCGCCACCAGCGGCTGCATCGGCCCTTTCGCCGAGGTGTACGCCTTGGCCCACTTCGCCATGTTCGCGCGATCGGCGGCGAGCGTGGCGGGTTGCGGCGACTGCAAGTGGCGGATATACGTTCCGAACAGCACCGCGAGCAATGCCGGTGCATCGGCGGGATTGGTCTCGAGATACGGCGTGAGCGTGGCCACGGCGTCTGCGGGCCGGCCGCCGAGCACGTAGGCGATGCCGAGCAACCTGCGCGTGCGTGCCTCCGCGCCCGGTTGTTGCAGCGCGAGCTCGAGGGGCGTGATCGCCAGCTGCGGCTGACCCGCCTTGATCCACTCTTCGCCCGCGAGCCGGGCAATGGCGCCATTGGGCGGTGTGCCGGCGGCGCTTTGCAACAACCCCGCGGCTTCACGATGGCGATTGGCTTCCGCCAATGCGGCGCCTAAGAACAAGCGCGACGGCGCAAAAGTCGGCGCCATCTGCATCGAGCTCTGGAACTGCGTGGCGGCGCGATCGAGTTGGGCCTTCTGGTAGAACTCGAGGCCTTTGAGGAAGGTGGCGAGCACCTGATCGCCTTCGCCGAGCGCGGTCATCGCCGCGGCGCCGAGATCGCCGGCGCGGGCTTCCTTCATCGCGGCTTTCGATCCGGAGGGCCGGCTGTCCACGGCCGCGAAGATCGGCGTGAGCGTGGACGGCGACAGGAGCTCCTGCCGATCGAAATTCGATAACGCGCCGAGCAGCGCCACGGCCATCTCGCCCGGCAGCGCGCCGCCTGACGCAGGCACGGCGGCGTCGCCATTCGCCGCGGTGCTCGCCGGAACGATGCGGAACGGGCGCAGCAAATGGCCGTGGACCTTGCCGCCTTGCCGAATGGTGCCGCGGGCAAGGTATCGGCCCGGTGGCAGCGCCGTGGTGCTGAACTGCGTGCTCATGGTCGCGATTTCCGGTGACGGCCCCGCGCCAATTCGCATCGGCGCGGCGGCCAGAGGCTTGGCGTCTTCGTTGACCAGGATCTCGAGCGTCGCTTCGAGGGCGGCAGAGCCTGGCTCGCCGAAGCTCTTCAAGAGCGGAGGCGGCGCGTAGACCTCCATCAGCGCCGCCATCTGTCCGGCGGCGATCGCTGGCTCGATGGCCGGTGCCAGCGCGGTCTTGTCGCCCGGGCTGAAGCCGCCCAGCAGCAGGTCGCCCAACGTGAGCGCATCGGCGTCCATGGCCCAGGCGGTGACCGCGCGAGACACGCTGCCGACGCGGCCTTCACTGTCGGCCAACGACACGATCAACCGGTACTCGCCGGGATCGACCGACAACATGCCGGTCAACACCGCCGTGCCCCGGTCGCCGTCCTTCTCGGTCAGCGTTTTGAGCGCCGTGGCCGGCGCCACGGCCCGCCCCTGCTTGTTCACGATCGCCATGCCGGTGGTGTATTCGAGAGACTGCCCGGAGAGCCGCTCCACCTCCGCGGCGATCAAGACGCGCACTTTGCTCGTGCCCGGCTCCTTGTAGGTCCAGGTGGACAGCTTCAGCGGCAGATCGTTGATCGGCAACGGCGATTGAATCGCGCGGTTCACCGCGTCTTCCGGCGATGTCGCTTTCGCCGACACGGTGGTGAGGAACGTGCGGCGCGAGCGCAGCGTCACCCCGCGCCGCAGGCTCTTCACCGACAGGCGATGCCGGCGTCCGTTGCGATCGTCGGGGCGGGACTCGACGGCCAGCAGGTAGTAGCCGTCGAGCGAACGCGAGATGCGATCGAACGCGTAGTCGGCCGCCACGTTGATGCGGTACAACTCGCCGCGCGCCGCGCCGGCCAGCTGCTCGAGCCCGCTGACCTGGAGGTTGCGATCTTCCCGTGGTGTCGTCGGCCGCGCGGACTGCGCGACGTCGAACATCGGGACGTCGAGCAACAGGATGTCGAGGGTGGCGCGCGAGTCGGCGGCCACGGATGCGAGATCATCGGTTTCCGATCCCAGGCCTTCGAAGATCAACCCTTCGGAAATGAGGATCACCGACTTCGGCCCCTCGAGGGAGCCCAGGCTCTTGAGCACCGCGCGCATGCCGTGCACCGAGTCCTGCGTGCGTTGCCGGACTTCGCTCACCACCTCGGCGGCGTCCTGCTCGACTTCGCGCTCGCACCGCTCGGCTTCCGCCGCGGCGATTACCTGGCCGCACTCGCGCAGGATCACCTCGAGGGCGAGCTGCGCATCGGCCCGCATGTAGATCGCCATCGCTTCGGTGACCGACAGGTTGAAGCGCGTGGTCAGCGCGCCGGCCTGTCCGACGATGCGCAGCAGCGCCTCGCGGACGCGATCGTGATTGGTCGTGAAGTCCACCAGCTCGCCCGGACCCGGGACGGCGATCACCGCCACGCGATCTTCCGGCGTCAGCGTGTCGACGAATCTCTTCGCGCTGTTCATCACCGCGCGCGCCGAGCCCGTGCGGATGTTGCCCTGGTCCACGAGGATGACGATCAGACGGCCGCTCGGTGCGCCCTTGGCGTTGGACGAAGAAAAGGTTTCATCGGGGACCACCACCTTGTGCGGCGTGCCGATGACGCGCAATGGGTCCGCCGAACGCACGTACTCCGCTGAGGTGATCTGCCGGCGATCGCCGTCGATCTCCACTTGAAAATCCGCGGTGGTGAGATCGGTGACCTGCCGGCCGTTGTTGTCGAGCGCGGTCACGTCGAGTGTGACCAGGTCGACGCCGGCGCGAAAAACGGGACTTGGGACTTGGGGCGTGGGGCTTGGGGCCTGTGTCGACTGTGCCAAGCTGGTCGACGCGCCAAGCGCGATCAGCACCGCGGCGGCAAGGAAGGCACGCATGGCGCGGATCTTACGCCTGCTGTTCCCAAGTCCCAAGTCCCAAGCCCCAAGCCCCAAGCCCCAAGTCCCAAGCCCCAGTAGAATCGTCAAGATATGGCTGTCCGTGACGTGCTCATCGTAGGGGCTGGACCTTCCGGCCTGGCCACGGCCATCGCCGTCAAGCATTTCGGGCTCGATTACGTGGTGCTCGAGCAGGGCGCGCTGGTCGACGCCATTGTCCGGTTCCCGGTCAACATGGTGTTCTTCACCACGCCGGAGCTGCTCGAGATCGGCGGCATTCCGCTGACCACCCCCTACGAGAAGCCGCGACGCGCCGAGGCGCTGCAGTATTACCGCAAAGTCGTCGACACCTTTCAGCTGCAGATCTCGCTCGATGAGAAGGTGGTGGCGATCCACCCTGCCGCGGAACAGCCGGGCCCGTTCACGATCGAGTCGAGAACCTCGCGCGGCGTGACGCGGGTGCGCGAGGCCAGGAACGTGGTGCTGGCGATGGGCTATTACGACCTGCCGAACATGTTGAACGTGCCCGGCGAAGATCTCCCGCACGTGACGCACTTCTATAAAGAAGCGCATCCCTACTACCGGCAACGCGTGGTGATCGTCGGCGGGAAGAACTCGGCCTGCGAGGCCGCGCTCGAGCTCTACCGGACCGGCGCGCACGTGACGATGGTGCATCGCGGTCCCGGGTTTGGGGACTCGGTCAAGTACTGGGTGAAGCCCGACATCGAGAATCGCGTCAAGGAAGGATCGATCGCGGTGCACTTCAACGCCCGTGTCGTCGAGATCCGGCCGAATGAGGTCGTGCTCGATGCCGGAGTGACGCTGCCCGCCGAGAGCGTGTTGCTCTTGACCGGTTATCGCGCGGATCCTGAGTTCATGCGAAAGATTGGCGTCGAGATCACCGAAAAGACGCAGGCGCCGAAGTACCACGTCGACACCTACGAGACCAACGTGCCGGGATTATTTGTCGCCGGCGGACAGGTGGCAGGCAAGCGCACCGGAACCGTGTTCATCGAGAACGGACGATTTCACGGCGAGGTGATCGCCCGGACGCTCGCGGCGCGGCTAGGAGACCGGTAATCCCGGCGGCGTCTCCGACGGCTCCTCGCCGACGACAACGGTCCAGGGACGCACGTTCCAGCGTGTGACCAGGCCTCCCTTTACGTACGGATCGGCCTTCGCAAAATTCTCCGCGATGGTCTTGTCGGCGGCGCGGAAGATGAGGAGCGCGCCGGCAGGTTCGCCGAGCGCGCCGGCCAGGATGAGCTCCCCCCGCGCGTGCGCCTCGCGCACTTCCTTCAGATGCGACGGGCGGAACGGTGTCCGCTTGTTGACGAAGTCGTCAATTACCTCGTACGTCAGTGCAAAATACGGCATGGGGAATGGCATCTGTTGATCTGTTGATCTGTTGATCTGTTGATCTGTTGATCTGTTGATCTGTTGATCTCGTGATCTGAGATCAATCGATCAACAGCTCAAGAGATCATCAGATTGAAACCAACCATTTGTGCCGGTCCGGGATCTTGCCGGACCGGATTCCTTCCAGTTCAGATCCGGCGCGCATGAGCGGATTGTCGGGGCCCATCGCCGCGACCTTGATCTCGCGGCCCTGGTGGGCGAGGCGTCCAATTGGTGCAATCACTGCCGCGGTGCCCACGCCGGCCGCCCCCTGCAGCGTGCCTTTCGCATGCGCGTCGAACACCTCGTCGATCGTGATGCGGCGCTCTGCCACCGGCACGTGCAGATCGCGGAGCAGTGTCAACACGCTGTCGCGCGTGATGCCGGGGAGAATCGTGCCGCCAAGGGGCGGCGTCACGACGGTGCCGTCGATCACGAACACGACGTTCATCAGGCCGGCCTCTTCGACGTACTTGCGCTCGATGCCGTCGAGCCACAGCACGTTGTGGAAGCCCTTCTTCTGCGCCTCGAGCGACGCGAGCATGCTGCCGGCATAGTTGCCGCCGCACTTGGCCGCGCCGGTGCCGCCGGGAAAGGCGCGCACGTACGTTTCCTCCGCAAGCAGGTCCACCGAGCCCGAGAAATACGGCGCGCTCGGACAGGTCTCGATGATGAACCGGAACGTCTCGGACGGCCGCACGCCCAGCTGCTCGCCGGTGGCGAACATCACCGGACGAATGTAGAGCGCGCTGTTGTCCTTCTCGGGAATCCAGCCGCGATCGAGCTGCACGAGGGCCAGCGTGCCATCCACGAAAATCGACGCCGGAATCTCCGGCATCGCCATCCGCTGGCACGTCCGGTTCATGCGGGCGTGATTGGCCTGCGGACGGAAGACCACGGCGCCGCCGTTGGGCCGCGGGAACGCCTTGAAGCCTTCGAAGATGCCCTGGCCGTAATGCGCCACGGCCGGCGCTGCAACGATCGACTGCGGCCCGTAGGGAAGGATGCGTGGCTCGCCCCACGTGCCGCCGGCGTAGTCGGCGACCAGCATGTGATCGCTGAACACGGCGCCGAACGGCGAGTTGTCGCGCAGCTCAGGTGTGAGCCGGGACGCAGAAGTTTTCGTAATGGGGAAGGTGGCAAGCATGGGCATCAGATCCTTGGCGTGATCCTATCAAACCTCAACCAGGGCGCAGCTGGCACAGATGTGCCATTCTCTGGGATGCAGGCTTTGGCACCCCGTCAGTCGTCTCAACTTCGGGACGAATGATGAGTCCAAACCTGCACTTTCTGTGGCCGTGGTCTTTTTGCCATCGGCGCTTTCGGCGGCCGAAGTAGAATCCGGAGAAAGTACGTGTTCGACGCCATCTTCAGGTTTTTCTTCGATCTTTCGCCGGTCGTCTTCAGCCAGGGCGAATACCGGTTCGCGCCCACCACGGGCTCGTACGTCGCGGTCGTGCTC